>JAUIFD010000271.1 GCA_030429485.1 Phycisphaerae bacterium
CATGACGCCGCTGAACCCCATCCGGTGCCGATGCGGGTACGACCTGACCGGGCGCCGGGTAGAGGAGACCTGTCCGGAGTGCGGGTGCGTGGTGGCGGAGGCGCTGATGGGTACCCCGGCGTCGCGCACGGCGGTCGCGTGCGCGGTGGCGGGCGGGCTTTCGTTGTTGTTCGCGATCACGGGTGTCGGCGGGATTGTCTTCGGGGTTGCGGCGTTGATCCTGGGCGGCGCGGCTCGGATGGGCGCACGCCGGCGCGGGACGTCGTCGCCGTCGATCTCGCTCATCCGTTCGGGCGAGGTGCTTGGCGTGTTCGGCGCACTGCTGGGGCTTGTTGTCGGCCTGGTCGTGCTCCTCACCGGCTTCGGTGGCGCCATATGAGTGGGCCCGGCGGATCTCACTCGGAGTTTGCTCGCACGGGCTCCATCCAGTTGGGCCCGGTCCGAAAGCCGCGTTGTCGGTGCGGGTATGACCTCACCGGTCTTCCGATCGGCGGTGATTGTCCGGAGTGCGGGCGAGATGTGGTGACGAGCATCCGGTGCATGCCGCCCGAGGGATTGGCGCCCGAATCGGGTGACCGGCCCACCCCGCTGTGTCGGCATTGCGGGTACAACCTGACTGGTCGCGCGGTGGAGGATCGGTGCCCGGAGTGCGGCAACTGGGTGTGGGCGCTGGGCTCGCTCGCGAGCTACTCGATGCCCGCGATCCTGAGCACCGTGTTTGGCGTTGTTGCGTTGCTCTTGTTCTGGACGGGGCCGATCGCGGTCGTGGTGGCGGTGTTGTCGATTCTCTGCGCGCGTGGCGCCTGGCTTGGAGTGCGTCGGGGCGAGTATCCCCCGTCGTCGCTCGTCCTCAGTGGGCTCGGGCAGGTGATCGCTGCGTTTGCGCTGCTCGGTGGAGTGCTGATGTCGCTCATCTCTCTCGATCGCTTCTGATCGCTGCTGCTGAGCGCGCACGTGGAGTGGCGTGCGGAGGCTGCAAGCGAGCATGCGCAGCGACCCTGCTCAACCGGCGCCCAAGCCTATCTGTCAGTGCGGGTACGACCTCACGGGTGTGCGCGTTGAGGGGCGTTGTCCGGAGTGCGGGAACTGGGTGTGGCAGCCGAGGGCGGTACCGACGTCGTCGTTGGCGCTGCTCAGCGGCGCCCTGGGGCTCCTGGCCCTGGTGCTGTTCTGGACGGGCCCCATCGGCATCGCGATCGGGGTCGTTTCGATCCGCGTGGGGACCCGAGCCTGTCGGAGCGCGTCGGGCCCCGTGCTGGCGATCTGCGGGATCGGGCTTTCCGTGCTCGGGATCATCGCGGGCCTGATCCTGGTGTCGGTCGTGGTGCTGGGGTTTGTAGTATGAACCGAATGCACGACGCGATCATCGTCGGCGCGGGGCACAACGGGCTTGTCGCGGCTGCGATGCTGGCGCGGGCGGGACGCTCGGTGCTCGTGCTCGAAGCCTCGGACACGGTCGGCGGCGCTTGCCGGACCGAGCGACCATTCGAGCGAGCCCCTGGACTCGGATGTTCGACCGGCGCGTATCTGCTGGGGCCCATGCCGCCGGAGGTCGTGGAGGCGACCGGGCTTGAGGTCCGGACGATGCAGCGTCGACCGCACGGGTACTACGTCGACCCCGACGGCCAGCCGGTCGCGTTCGGGATCGGGGCGCGGGGTCTCGCGAACCTCTCGCACGCCGATCGGTGCGCGATGGCGAACCTGGACGTCGCGATCGCGACGATCCGCGATGACCTCGCGCCGGCGTGGCTGTGCGAGGCGTGCACGTTGGACGAGTCGTTCTCGCTCGTGCGTGATGAGGCGTTCGCACCGGGGATGGCGCTGACGGCGCGCGACGCGTACCGGAGCCTCGCGACGGAGCCCATCCGCGCGTGGCTTGCGAGGTTCGGATTCGAGAGCGACCTGCTCGCGGCTGTGATCGCGGCGGACGCGTTCATCGGGTCGGACGCGGGGCCCGACACGCCGGGGGCGGGGCTCAACTTCCTCGCGCACAACATGCTTCGGTTGCCGTCGAGCGACTCCTTGCCGGGCGACCGGTGTGCCCCGCTCGGCGCATGGCAGCTGGTCGAGGGCGGCATGGGCGAGGTGACGCGCGGGCTCGCGCGCTCCGCGATCGAGGCGGGGGCGGAGGTGCGTACGAATGCGCGGGTCGCCTCGATCGAGGCGCGCCGGCCTCGGGGCGCACGGGTGAGGCTCGGCTCGGGGGAGGCGTTCGAGTGCGGCACCTGCGTCCTTTCGACCGATCCGTACCGCGCCGCCGAACTGCTGGGGCCGGCGCTTGACTCCGGCGTTCGCGAGCGACTCGACGCGGCGCGCACACCGGCGACATCGCTCAAAGTGAACCTCGCGCTCTCGCGCTTTCCGCGCGTCGAGGGTGAGGAGCGCGTCGGCTCGCCGATCCGTGCGCTCTCGGGCACGGTGCACGTCCTCCCCCCCACCAACTGCTTTGCCCGGCTCGAAGGTGCACGCCAGGCTGCGCTGTCGGGGGGTGTTCCGGATCCGGATGACGTGCTCATCGATGTGTACACGCACACCGCGGTTGATCCGTCGCTTTGCGATGCGCAGTGGCGCCACGCGATGAGCTTCTTCGTGCAATGGGCGCCGCAGGAGATGACGCAGGCGCAGGCGGAGGACTTCGCGTGGGCGCTCATCCGCGGCCCGGTGTCGCGGACGCTACCGGACCTCGCGGAGTGTGTGGAGGAGGTGATGGCGCTGCCGCCGCGGGCGATCGAAGGACGCTTCGGCATCACCACGGGGCACATCCACCACCTCGACAACCGCTTTGCGTTCGAGAAGCGGCTGCCGGCGCGGGCGGGCCCGGCGGGGGTGTATCTCGCGTCGGCGGGGTGCCATCCGGCGGGATCGGTGATCGGGGCGGCGGGGTACATCGCGGCGGGGCTCGCGCTGGAGTGAATCCGGGCGAGGCGCGTGCCGCTATCCTCCCCCCGGAGGCACCGCGGTGAAGGAAACCCTCAAGCGAATCGTCGCCCGGACCATGCGCCCGGGGCTTGTCGAGACCAACGAGAGCCTCGAACGGATCGAGCAGTCGCTCGAGGCGCTCGTGAAGAACACGTCGGTCTCGGCGGCGAGCGGGTACGTCGCCGCGTGGCGGGGCAGGCTCGCGGGCGGGAAGGCTGTGCTCCCGGACGGGTCGGAGGACCCGGAGCTGACGCCCAAGTACCACGACGAGCTGGCGTTCTGGGTCGGGCTTGCGCAGTCGCCCCCGGCTGCGATCGAGAACATGGGCGGGTATCTCGCGGCGTTCTCGAAGTGGCAGCGGGATCGCCTTGTGGAGCTTGGCGAGTTTGCGGGGGTGGAGGGCACGGAGGCGCGGGCGGCGTGGTGTGCCGAGCGATCGGTCGTGGAGATCGGCGCCGGGCCCTATCCCTCGATCGCGGAGGCGCGGTGGCGGCGTGCGGTGGCGGTCGATCCCCTGGCGGATGGGTATGTGGCGGAGGGGCTGCTCCCGATCGAGGCGCACGCGGATGAGCTGGTGTACATCGCGTCGGGGGCGGAGAGCGTGCCGCT
>JAUIFD010000044.1 GCA_030429485.1 Phycisphaerae bacterium
TTCCAGAAGGCGTCGTGTTGGGCACTCATGCCGACAGGGCCGTCGAACTTCAAGCCAGGCTTGGAACCATGGCGAGTTCGCTTCTGCAAGGGGCCGTGCTTGTCATGATCGTGCTCGGCCTCTTTCTCCGTCCTCAACTGGCGTTCGGCCGGGGGCGGCATCCTCACCGGCGCGCACGAGTTTGGGCACAACCTCGGGTGCGCGCACGACCGCGGCAACGACGCTTCCGCGCCGTTCTCGTACGCATGGGGGCACAAGTACACCGCGAGCGCGACGGAGTACGGCACGGTCATGTCCATCGGCGCCGATGTCTTCGTGCCACAGTTCTCCGACCCTGGCGTGCTCGGCCCGGGCGGGCAGGCGCTCGGCGTGCCGATCGATCAGCCCGGCGCGTCGCACTGCGCGTTCCAGGTCGAGCACACCGCGTGGACGCTCGCCAACTACCGGCGCAGCGCGCGCATCCCCGACTGCAACAACAACGGCGTTGACGACGCCACCGACATCGCCAACCACACCTCCAACGACGAGAACCTCGACGGCATCCCCGACGAGTGCCAGGCGGTCATCCGCGCGGACATCAACGCCACCGCCACCGGCTCGGGTGATACGTGGGCCGACCCACGCCACGACCTCGCAGAGGTGGTGGACCTCGCCAACCTGCGGTGCAACAAGACAAAGGAGATATGGGTCGCCGACGGCACCTACCCGCCCGACCACGGCACCGCCGACCCGTGGCAGCGGTTCGACATGCGCACCGGGCTCGCGCTCTACGGCGGGTTTGACGGGCAGTCGCGACCGGGCGGGGGCGAAACCACGCGCACGCAGCGCGACTGGATCGCGCACCCCGCGATCCTCTCCGGCGACATCGGCGCGCCGGGCGACCCCGCTGACAACACCTACTCCGTGCTCGTCGCCCAGGACGCCGACACCACCTCGATCCTCGACGGCTTCACGATCGAAGACGGCCACTCCTTCGGCGACGCGGGCGGACTTTGGATGACCCGCTCATCGCCCTCCGTCTACAACTGCACATTCCGCAATAATCACGCCGACTTCAACGGCGGCGCGATCATCGCCCTCGAAGGCTCGAGCCCCTTCTTCGGCGCCACCGTCTTCGAGGGCAACGAGGGCGGTGGCGCGGGCGGCGCAGCTGCGGCGTACGGCGGCTCGGGCCTCACCTTCGTCCGTATCCTCTTCAAGCAGAACACCTCCGGGTTCATCGGAGGCTCCATCTCCGTCACCGACGGATCGCTCCGCGTCGAGTCCGCGTCCTTCCGCGAAGGGGAAACCGCCGAGTACGGCGGCGCGATCGATCTCTGGAACTCGGGCGCGCTCATCGACAACTCACGCTTCTACGACAACACGGCCGGCATCGACGGCGGCGCGCTCACCCTCGCCGGCGACTCCACCATCGAAGTCAACGCCTGCACCTTCGCCCTCAACGACGCGGCCGAGCGCGGCGGGGCCATCAGCTTCTCCGCTTCCGATCTCACGCTCGTCAACTCCATCCTCTGGGACAACACCGACGGGCTCAACACCGGGCAGGATGAGCAGCTCTGGATCTGGTCGGGTACCACCGGAATCGACCGCACCTGTATCCAGGGTTGGAATGGCGCGCTCGGCGGCACGGGCAACACGGCCGCAAACCCGCTGCTCATCGACGCGGCATCCGGCGACTTCACGCTCGCGCCGGGGTCACCCGCCATCGACGCCGGTGACGCCTCGCGCCTTCCAGCCGACGACTTCGACCTCGACGCCGACGGCAACTTCGCCGAAGCCCTCCCCTACGACCTCGACCTCAACCCCCGCCTCGCTGACGATCCGAACACACCCAACACCGGCGTCGGCACGCTCGACCTCGGGGCCTTCGAGTATCAGCCCCCCGCGTGCCCCGCCGACCTCTCCCCACCCCCCAACGGCGACGGCAACATCAACACCAACGACTTCTTCCTCTTCCTCACCTACTACCAGGCCCGCGACCCCCGCGCCGACTTCTCCCCGCCCGACGGCGACGGCAACATCAACACCAACGACTTCTTCGCCTTCCTCGCCGCGTACCAGCAGGGGTGCTGAGCGTCAGGCCTCCGAGCACGCGGCCACGATCCAAAAATGACACCCGCCTAGCTTGTGAGCCAGGCGGGCGCGGTGGTTGGCGACGAGGCGTGGGAGACGGTGGTGGGATGGCCCCGTCGCCGGTGGGATGTCAGCTCGGGCTTCTTACTTCGTGCGCGCAATCCGGTGCGTTCGCGAACGTAAGAGACCCGATCGCTTGTCCCGCCCCCCGCGCACCGAGTCGCGGGCGGGCGGGTGAATCACCCGCGCGCGGGGGCAATCCGCGGCGGGCGGGCGCGAGCGTTGGTGGTCGGCGGTGCGTCGTCCGTGACGCGCAGGCGAGTCCATTCGAGCCGCTCGCTCATCTCTCAATCCCGGTTCGCCAGCGTCCTGCCGTCGACCGGGTGCACATCAACGCCCCTCACCTCTCGCGAGCTGACGCGCCTTCGCGCTCAACTGCGGGAGACGTGCGAGACGCTCCGACTCGCGAGCAGTCCATTGCTCGCGTGAGTGGACTTCCAAGTGGTTCATGGCGCCGACGACCGTCACCTCGCCCGAAAGCCCTGTAAGCTCCAAGTGCTTGCGGGGCAGCGTGAGACGATGGGCGCCATCCATCGTCACCCTTTCGGAATACCCGAACAAAACACGATTCAGCTCCGCCTCGTCGTCCTCGGGACTCAGCGAATGCACATGCGACTCCGCCAACTGCTCGAACGCCGGCTCTGGGTAGATCCAGAGCGTGCCGTCCGCGCGCGGCATGACGATCCAGTTGGCCCGCTCGCCCTCCTCGGCACTCGGCGCCGCGGCCCGGAACTTCGCCGGAACGGCGAGCCGCGCCTTCGCGTCGATGATCACTTCGGCTTGACCAATCAGTGCCACGATGCACGACCTCAGGAGTGTTCACGAATGGGATGATCCTCCACTTCGCCACACTTGTCAACACATCGGCCCCTCTTGCATGTTTGTTCACCCATTCCGTGGATGGTCTGTGGAATGCGCAGGAACATCACGTTCGGTTTTTATTCATGCAAACACGGCGGACCCGGGGGTTCCGATTAGCCGAAAGAACCCTTGGATGGACGTGACCGCGCCCAAACTCGAACAGGCCCTCGGCTCGGCGCTTGCGCCGTTCGTGATGACGAGCGCGTTCGAAGACCGGCGCACCGGCGTCGTGGTGAAGAACGTGCTGCAGTGCGCAGACGAGCCGTTGCTGATCTGCGTCGCGGCGCGGAAGGGGCACTGGATCGAGCCGCTCATTCGCGACTCACGGGTGTTCGCGGTTTGCCGCCTCGACCCCGAAGACCGCCTCGCCCGGCGGCGCTTCGCCGACGACCGCACGGAGGATCAGGGCGACCCGTTCGACGGGCTCCCCGTGAGCCGACTCAAGACCGGCGCGCCGATCCTCGACCGCTCAACCGCCGTGCTCGATTGCGAGGTGGTGCGTCACTTCGATCTCGAAGCCGACCACGAGCTCTACATCGGACAGGTGCTCGCGGTGAAGCTCAACGCGCCGGACTAAGCCGGGCGGAGTCGGTCCTGCAACCCTGTGACGTATCCCACGATCTGGTTCACCACGAACGTGCGGTGCTCGGGATGAAACCCGAACTCGAAGGCCATGCCCGCGTGCACGTCGCCGGCGCTGTCGTGATGCCGATGCACGAGCTTGACGGTGAACCCGATGGGTGCGGGAATGTCGGGCGTCAGGTCCACACGCACCCAGAAGAAGCGGGCGTGGTCAAAGCCCGCGCCGTCGTCGCGTGATGTCACGAGCCCGAGGCCGCCGCCCGAGATGTTCACGACGCGCCCGTTAAACGCCGGCCCCACATCGGGCAGCAGCATTTCGGGGTCAGCTCCGGACGCGGTCATGCTCCCGGCGCGCAGGCACTGGATGATCTCACGGTTCGCCACCTCGGCGGGCCCGACCGACGATGGATCTTGCAGCGGCCACACGGTGGCGCCGGGGAGATCGAGTTCGGCGGTGGAAATGCGGTAGAAGCTGCGTCGCTGGCAGCGCTCGACGCCATCGGGCGCCGCGAGGCGCAGCGCGGCACGCCCATCGACCTCGCCCGCCCCGAGGATCCTCGAGTGGAACATCCAGCGGTTCTGCCCGACGGCGATCACGCCAACCACACCGAGCCCGGGGTCGAGGGAGAGCGGCGCACCGGCCGCGGCAGGCGCTTCGACCACAAGCTCATCCTCGGAGCATCGCAGCACGCGCACGCGCCAGACCAGATCAGCGCCGTGTTCGGCCCAGGTGCTCGGGTCGGAGCGAGGGTCGATTCCCGGGCGGGCGAGCGTGAAGTCGATCCCGCCGCCGCGCGATGACAACTGCTCGATGCTGTCTCGCCAACGCTCCGTTCTCGATCGCCTTGCTGGCACGGCGTCCTCCTCGGGTCAGCGGACCGCTGGAGGCATCGTCCGAGCGACGCGCGCCCTTTACGCGCATCGCGTCGGACGGGGCCGCATTGTCCGAGAACTCACGCCCGAACCTGCGCCACCGCCCTGGCCAGATCGGCGCGATCTTGCTCCGAGATGGCGAGCCCCCCAAACCGCAGCGCGTAGTACGCGCGTGCCACGCGATCGGTCGTCTCTGATACGCCGGGGTGTTCGTCGCGGAGAGCCCCCGCGTGATGGAGTGGCGCACGCCACTCCGGTTTGGCGAGCCCGCTTTCCCGGAGGCGGTCCAGCAGGTCCGCATAGAACGCAACATCCGTCGGGCGAAGGTCGTGCTGCTGGTCGGAGGTCGAGAGAGCGCGCAGCCGACGTCGGCGCTCGATCCTGCGCGTGATCCACGCGCGACCGCCCCACGCGACCGCGCCGAGCACCAAGGCCGCGACCCCCACGAACGCGACGCGCGCGAGCAGCGCGCCGAAAGGCGAGCTCGATCCGCCATCGCCGCGTGCGTGCAACTGCCACTCCGGCGTGCGCGATCCGGCGAGCGCCCACTGTGAAGACGAGTCAAACCCCACGACACCGCGCACCCACGCATACTCCGCCGCTTCGAAGAGCCCGGACAACCGCGCGAAGACGCCGCGTCCATCCCCGCTCGGATACAGCACCGAGGGTGGCGTGGGGTCGAACGTCCGCCAGACCTGCGACGTGGCGTTGGGCCCACACCCGATGCACGCCTCGACCCACGCGTGGGCGTCGTTCTCGCGCACGATGTAGTGCCCGCTCGCCTCGTTGAACTCAACAGCGACGTACCCGGTCACTACACGCGCATCGATACCGACCGATCGGCACATCGCGACCATCGCGCTCGCGAAGTACTCGCACTGCCCGCGCTTGGACTCGAACAGGAACCACTCGATCGGATCGGCCCCCGCCGGTGTTGCGGGGATATCGAGGGTGTAGGTATACCGATCGCGCAGCTCCGATTCGATCACACGCGCCGCGTACCCATCGTCACGAACATCGCGCGAGTTCGGATCGGGCTCGATCCCCTCGGCCCGGAGCCACTCCGACGCCAGCCCGCGCACACGCTCCGACGGGAAGTCCGCGGTCTCGTACCGTCGCAGAAACGTCGCGTCCGGGAGGTCATCGAGCAGGTAGCACTCGACGGAGTAGCGCGTGCGCCCGCCCGGCGTCTCCGCGAACAGCTCGCTCGTCCACTGGTGCATGTCGAACCGGACCTTGTCCGTGAACGACACCCAGTACGGACGCCACAGCGAGAACAGGCGAGTCACACCCGGGCGTGCGTTGCGCAAGGTGACGTCGGCCTTCACGCGGTCCTGGAGAGGCGGCAGCACGGAGACCGGCATGCGCCCCCCGGGCTGCACCTCATTACCCCCGCGAGGCACGCCGCTCGACGCGGTCCACCAGCCGTCCTTGTAGTGGTCGAGCACTGCGCCGCGCAGGTGGAAGATGTGCCCCGGTCCGCCGATCGGACTGCCCTCGTTGCCGTCCAGATCGACCTCCGCAACGCGGAGATCGAGCACGGGGAGGGTCGACTGGGAGAGCAGCCCACCGACACCCAGCACAACCTCGTCCGCGAATCCGGTCTGTCGCCCGAGCGAAGCGGCGCCGAAGGAGCCGATGCGATTACCGAGCCCCGATCGCGGCACGAGGACAAACACCACGACACTGATCCCGAGCATCGCAACGAGCATCGCCGCCCCCGTGCGCCGGAGCGATCGCCGCACAGGGGCTGCGTCGGGCGCCAACACCCCGACCCGTCGGACGCCGAGCGCCGCCGCGTCGGCGATGCGCTTCGCGCCGACCGCGAAGTGCAGACGCATGGCTGTCCACGCGAGCATGGACGCCTGGGCGAGCACGACGAGGCTTACCCAGAGCCGGATATCCGTGAGCATGGCGGCGATGCCAAGAAACGCCGAGAGCACCAACACCTGGCCCTCGTCGCGAGGTCGCCGCAGGTCGTAGACCTTCAGCACCGTCAGCCAAACGAGGAAGCGCGCAAAGCCGGAGACACTCGGCCCACCGCGCAGCGAGGTCCACACCGCGCTGAGCCCGAGCGCGACCACCACCACGTTGACGATCCACTGCGGCACGAGCAGCCCGTTTGGCGGGCGCGTGATCCACGCCGAAGCGCCGAGCACCACCAACGCCGCGAGCATGAGCCCGGGCGAACTGTCCGCAAGCCCAAAGGAGACGACGCCCAGCGCGGCGCACGCGACGACCAGCCACCTGAACCGTCCGAGTGAGATCACGCCGCCTCTCCACGCGGCTCACTCACCTCGAGCCCCGCCCAGCCCGACGGCACACGCGACCCGGCATGCACAAAGACGATCTCGTCGGTCGGCCCACGGCGCACGGGCGCACGATGCGGACGGGCACGCATCGGATCCGCGATGGCGAGCGCGTCAAACACCCGGGCGAGCCCCGCACGCCCGGGAGAGGGCCGCACCGTCTCGTCGGGTGTCGAGAGCCCCACCACGTAGCCGAGGTGGTACGCCTCCTCGGCGAGCCCGGCCGCGAGCGAGACGGCCCGCTCCGAGAGCGACTCGTCCTCGATCGGCGCGAGCACGATCCACACCCGGCGGGGCGAGGTCTGGGCCGCCTGTCGCACGAGCAGTTCATCCGCCCGGGCCGAGGCGCGCCAGGCGATCGCCCGCTGGCTATCTCCCGGCGCGTACGCGCGCAGCGCGTGGAACTCGCCGTGCTGCCCGATGCGGCTCGCGCGCGTGAGTGAAGTGCCCATGCGCGCCGACGCGGCGCCGAGCAGCCGAGCCGGCGGCGCGATGCGCCGCGGGCGGACGATCGCGTCGCGCGGCGCGCGCACCCGCACGACCTTCCGGAAGAGCCCGAACGGAAACGAACTCGAGACCACAAGCCCCTCGAAGCGGTAGAGCCCGCGATCGGAGGCCGAAGCATCCACTTCAATCACCGACCGCTCGCCCGGTCGGACGCACGGGACGAAGGCGACCGGGCGCGCCATCGTGTCACCCCACGGGCGCACGTCCGGGCCGGGATCGTCGGGAGGGATCATCTCCTCGATCGTGACCGCGAACGCGGGCACGAGCCGCCCGATGTTGCGGACCACGTACCTGAGCCGCACCGAGCCGCCCGCATCACCCGGCGCGATGGGCAGCGCCTCGATGCGGAAGTTGGACATCCCCATGCCCGAGACGACACCGGAGACCATCAGCGCGCCGACAGCCGCGCCGAACGCCCAGTACAGCAGGTTGTTCTGGCTGTTGAGCGCACCGAGCAGGATCAGCACGGTGACCAGGATGAACCCGACCCCCGCGAGACGGGGCTCGGACCTCCGTCGCACCGTGCGCGCTTTACCCACCGGTGCTCCTCGGCCTCGCGATGATCAGCAGACGCTGGCCCTCGAGTGGCAGATAGAGCGTGCCCCGAACCGGCACAATCGTGCCGCTCGATGCCTCGACCTCCACTTGCCCCGTGCGGACGGGACCGGAGGCGTTGAAGGAGAACGTGCCGTCCTGCTCCGAGGTCAGCCTGTGGGCGACCTGCCCGCGCGAGCTGATCGTGACGTCCACGCCCGCCAGGCCCGCAGCATCGGTGAGCCGCGGATCATCGGAAGGCACGACGACGGGAATGCTCGCGGGCCCCGCGATCACCTTGCCTGTGACGCGCCGGCCGCCATCGCACCCAGTACAAAGAGCGACACTCAGGCACACCCCGAGAACCAACGCCGTCCTAGCGGCCGCGTGAGACAGACTCATGCTCGATCTCCAAGGTCATTGTTCGAAGGGAGGTCGTCGAGGGATCCGAGCCCAAACGCCTCCAGGAATCGCTTCGTGGTCCCGTACAACATCGGGCGACCGAGCTCCTCAGCCCGCCCGGTGATGGTGATCAGGCGACGCTCGAGCAGCGCTCGGAGCACCTCGCCGCACCCCACGCCGCGCACCGCTTCGACCTGGGCCCGCGTGATCGGCTGGCGGTAGGCGACGATGGCGAGCGTCTCAAGGGCCGCGCGGCTCAAGCGGCCCGAACGCGCCTCGCGCGCCTTGGCGAGCGTCGGAGCAAACTGGGCGAGCGTCATCACCCGATACCCGCCAGCGACCCGCTCAATCCGGAACGAGCGGCCGGACGACTCGTACACCTCGTTGAGCTCGCGAACCAAGCGCTCAATCTCGTCGGCCGCGGCCTTCTTGCCCGCGGCGCCGTCCTCGGGCTGCACGAGACCCACCGCCTCCGCGAGCGCCGCAGGCTGCACCGACCGGTCCGCCGTCATCAACAGCGCTTCGATGCGGAGGGCGGTGTCGCCCTGCGGCACGGCGGCGGGCTCATCCTCTACGCTGGGCATCGTCTGTGGCACTCGCCCATCCTACCGCGAGCGCCGGGAGAGTGTCATGCGGGACCAATCCCCACTGCCTTCCGAACAACACGCCTACCCGGGACGCGCCGAGCTGTCCGACCGCCAACTCCACAGTCGGCGCGAGCGCACGTTCCTGGTGTTTGCGGGGTTGTTCCTGGGCTCCCTCACGATGCTCAACATCCTGGGGATCACCCGTTTCCTCGTGCTCGGCTCGCTCGGGCACGACGCGAGCGGCGCGTGGGGCTTCCGCCTCGGCACGCCGGGCGAGTGGACATTCGCGCTCGCGGTCGGCGTGCTGCCCTACCCGATCACGTTCCTGTGCACCGACTTCATCTCTGAACTCTGGGGAAGGCGCCGGGCCAACGAAGTCGTGCTCGTCGGGTTCTTCCTCAACCTCTGGGTGATCCTCGTTCTCTGGCTTGGATCGGCGATGCCGGGGTTCGGCGAACTCGATCCGCAGACCGGGCGCCCGCCGCTGCCCGTGTGGGACGAGAGCAAGCAGGCCTACATCGAGAACGGTTGGACGTTCTTCCAGGTCAAGTCGCTCGCGTTCGGCGCGGTCGCCGCGTCGATGATCGCCTACCTCGCGGCGCAACTGATCGACGTACACGTCTTCCACTTCTGGAAGCACGTGACCAACGGCAAGCACCTGTGGCTTCGCAACAACGGCTCGACACTCGTCTCGCAACTCGTGGACACCGTCGCGGTGATCACCATCACACACTTCTATGCCCACGCGCTGCCCGTCGATTCGGCGGCGCCGATCTGGGGACAGCTCGGCGTGTTCATCGCCACGGGCTACGTCTTCAAGATGCTCGCGGCGTTGCTGGATACCGGACCGTTCTACGTCGGGGCGTGGGCGCTGCGCCGATACCTGCGTCTGCCGCCGCCCTAGGAGTCCGGGAACCGTTCCCTGCGGAATCCCGCGGAGCCGATTCCCCGACCCGATTCGACTCGAAGGCGTCGACAGCCGATGGCACCGGGGGAGGTGCCCGGATGAACAAGCGTCTGATCCTGCTCGCCGACGACGAGCCGCACATCACGCACGTGGTGGGCTCCAAGCTCAAGGGCGCGGGGTACGACGTCGCGGTCGCGGGTGACGGTGAAGAGGCGCTCGCGGTCGCTCAGGACCGCCTGCCCGATCTCATCGTCACCGATCTTCAGATGCCGTACATGAGCGGCATGGAGTTCGCCCAAGCGCTGATGGAGCGTGAGGACACCCGGCGTATCCCCGTCATCATGTTGACCGCGCGCGGGTACGTCCTCGATGCCCAGGGTGCCTCGATCACCAACATCCGCGCCGTGCTGAGCAAGCCCTTCAGCGCGCGCGACGTCCTGGCCCGGGTCAAGTCGATGCTCGGGAGCGACGTGGGACGGAGTGCCGCGTGATGGCTGTGGGCCTGGGCAACGGACCCGAGGTGCTGGCGGTCCTGCGTGAGCGGGTGGAGTCGATGGGCCTGCTCGTCTGGCAGTGCGACGCGGTCGGGCTCGTGGTCGATGCCCCGCCGATGACCGGCGCGGGCGGACTCGTCCTCTCCGGACGGGTCTTCGCGAAAGCGATCGCGGACTCCGCCACGAAGTGGCGCACGGCCGAACGCCCTCCCGTAACGGAAGTACTCCCGGGCACGTACATGATCCCCATCCCGGACGTCGCACGCGGGCGGCGGCTGGGGTACTTGGTGGTCGGCGTGCTCGAGATGACCGCCCTTGAGTCCAAGGCCTTTCTCGAGGCGTGTCGCGCCGCCGGAGTCGGACCGGAACCAGCCGCCGCGAGCCTCCTGCAATACGCCCACGGCACCCGCACCGAAGCGATGCACCTCGCCGACCTCCTCCGCTCGATGCACGAAGACCTCGGTGCGGGGCTCAAGACCGAGCGCGCGATCGAGGGGTTCACGACCGAGCTCACGGTCACGTATGAGCAGGTGAGCTTGCTCTATGAGCTCGGGCGGTCGATGCGTGGATTCCCGGACCCGGCCGAGTTCCTCGCCCGAACCGCCGCGAACCTCCAGGACGCGACCGACTTCCGATGGGCCGCGGCGCGCCCGTGCGGCGCAACCGCGATGCCGAGCCTCGCCGGCAGCCCGTCGATCGACGTCCCGCGCGTCATCGAGCTCTTCAACACCCTCGAACGAGAGGCGTGGGACGAGCGCGCCCCCCGCATCTTGACAGCGGTCGGCGGCGAGCCGCTGCCCAGCGGCTCACAACTGCTCGCGCAGCCCGTGCTGATCGAAGGGCGCCTCGCGGGGCTCATCCTGGCGGGCGACCGCGGCGGGCGCGACCCGCAGATCAGCTCGTACGACACCAATCTGTTTGAGACAGCTGGCACGTTCGTCTCGACGTTTCTCGAGAATCACGCGCTCGCGGCGCGCGAGCGGGCGACCTTCTTCGGACTCGTGCGCGCCCTGACGGCTGCCATCGACGCGAAGGACCCCTACACGCGAGGTCATTCCGAGCGGGTTGCGCACCTGGGGCGCAAGCTGGCTGAGGCGCTCGGCGCGGCGCCGGAGGAGTGCGAGCGCGTGCACCTCTCGGGGCTCCTGCACGACGTCGGGAAGATCGGCGTGCCGGAGGCGGTGCTGCTGAAGAACGGACGCCTCACGGACGACGAGTTCGAGGCGATCAAGAAGCACCCGCGCACGGGGCACGAGATTTTGCTCGCGATCCCGCGCTTCGACGACGTGCTCGGCGGCGTGCTCTCGCACCACGAGCGCTGGGACGGGCGCGGATACCCCGAGGGACTCTCGGGCGAGCAGATCCCGTGGATCGGGCGCGTGCTCGCGCTCGCGGACACGTTCGACGCGATGAGCTCCAACCGCGCGTACCGCGCGGCCCTGCCGCGCGAGCGCGTGCTGGAGGAGGTCCGCAACTGCTCGGGCGCGCAGTTCGACCCGGACATGGTGCCGGCGTTCCTCTCGATTGATCTCACGGAATACGACGCGATGACCGCAGTCGCGCAGGCGCAGCGTCAGGCGGCCTAGCGCGCGCCCAACTGCGTCAGACGCAGATCGCTGACATCGAGCACACCGATCTCTCGTGCGCTCGGGGTGACGGGCACCTCCCGGTGATAGAGCACATACGCGCCCGCATCGAGCCTCTCCGGGTGGTTGGTCCAGCGCGGCCAGCGCCCGCTCGCGAGGTACACGCGCGCTCCGCGCGCGGGCTGCTCGCCGGCGAGCCAGACCTCGGCATCCGGGTGCTCGCGCAGCCACGCTTCGACCGCCACCCAGTGCTCCGCGGGCGGCGACTGGAACCGGACCGGCGCGACCGCCAGCCCGAGGCCCAACGCGGCCATCGCCGGCACGCCCCACCGCTCAAGCCAGCTGACAGCAGGCCCGGTCCATCGCCAGGGCTCGCCCGCGAGCCACACACCGGCGAGCATCGCGAGCCCGGGCCAGATCGGGAGCGCGTACCGGTCGCGGCGGTCGGGGAAGACCGTGAGCAGCGCGAGCCAGCCGAGCGCCCAGACGAGGGCCCAACGCTCGGCAGCCCGGCTCTCGCTCATTGCTCGCCCGCGCGCCCAGGTCACGACCGCGAGCACCGCGAAGACCAGCCAGGGCCACCCGCCGGTGGCGATCTGCTCGAAGTAGAACCACCAGGGCTTGCCGACGCCGCCGGCGAACCCGGACGCGCCCGTCGCCCTGTCAGCGACCTCCGACCCGAAGTAGCGCGCGGAGAACGACGACCCGTGCAGGTGGATCATCGACGCGTGCCACGGCGTCGCGACGAGCAGCGCAACGCCCGCGGCTCCCGCGATCGCCCACGCGGCGCGACCCCGGCTGATCCACACGGCCCACGCGGCGAGCAGCACGGGCGCGACCAGCGCCATGAGCGGCTTGGTCAGCAGCGCGAGCCCGAACGCGAGGCCGCCCGCGAGCGCCCAGCGCATGCGGCGCGAGCGCACGCTCTCGATCACGGCCCAGGCGCCGAGCAACATCCAGGCGAGCTGCCACATGTCGAGCGAGATCTCGCGCGACCGGCGGAAGAACTCGAGCGTCGTCGCGAGCATCATCCCGGAGAGCATGCCCGCGCGATCGCCCGCCAGGCGGCGTGCGAGCCCGGTCGTCGCGACCACGCACACCCCCGCGGCGACGATGCTCGGCACGCGCGCCTGCCACGCGCCGAGCCCGAAGACATGCAGCACGAGCCCGTGCAACCAGAACGCGAGCGGCGGCTTGTTGAAGTAGAACTCGTCCGGGCCGGCGTGGAGCGTCCAGAGCTCGCCCGTCCGCCACGCCTGCACGCCGATCGCGCCGTACCACGCCCCGTCGGAGCGCATCCAGTCACCCTGGGCCAGATGCGGCAGAGTGCAGCAGGCAAGCGCAGCCAGCGGGAGGAGCCACACCGACGCCCGTCGCCAGGCGCTCCCCCGACCCACCCCACAATCGCTCACCGCTTCGACTGCGCGGGCGTGATCTTGTCCGCCGTCTCGGGCGTGAGGTAGAGGATGCACCGGCAACTCGGGCACCTCGTGAGCTTGCCCGAGAGCAACGAGATCGCCTGCTCCATCGGGATTGCCATCATGCACGCCGCGCACGTGTATTCGTGGCGTTTGCGGTCCATGATCTCAAGGGCGGCCATCGCGTCTTCCTCGACCTGCTCGCGCAGCTCGACATAAATGGCCATGACATCGGCGGGCACCTCGGCCGCGGCCTTCTCCCGCTCACCCTTGAGCTGCTCGACGCGCTCCTTGATCTCCGCCGCCCGGTCCTTGCGCTCGCCGGCCGCGATCTCGCGCACCTTGGTGCGCTCCTCGGTCTGCTTGCCGAGCTCCTCGATCTGCCCCTGGAGCTCCTCGGCCGTCGAGAGCAACGCGAGCGCTTCTTCCTCGCGCTTCTCACGCTGCGTCTTGAGCGCGTTCACCTCCGTGAGCAACGCTTTGTATTCCTTGTTCGTCTGCGCGGCGTTCATCTGCTCTCGCAGCGACTCCTCGCGCGCTTTGATCTGCTCAGCCTCGCCCTCGATGTTCGCCGCTGAAGCCTTGGCCTGACGCAACTGCGACTGCAACGCCTCTCGACGACCCTGCGTCGCGCTGAGATGGCGCTCCTGCTCGTGCAGGAATCGTTCGGCGGACTTCAGACGGCTTTCGAGGGCGGCAAGCTGGCGATCGACCTGGTACACCCGCAACAGCTGAGCGGTCACATCCATGGGTCGACGGTCCCCTTCAACGGCTCCGCGGCTCTTCCACGCACACCAACATCGCCCCCAGCATACCACGTTCACCGCGGCTTGGCGCTCAAGTGAGCAACATCAGCAGCCAATAACCCGCCGGAGCCGCGAGCAGGGGCGAGTCCAGCACATCGATCCAACCCCCGAATCCCGGTAGCCCGGAGCCCGAATCCTTCACCCCAGCGTCCCGCTTCAGCAGGCTCGCGACCAGATCGCCACCCTGTCCAACCAGCCCGAGCGTGAGCCCCATCACCGCCCCGCGCCACACCTCCACGTCGCTTCCCGGATCAAACCGCGTAAGCAGCCAAGCCCCCAACGCCCCGAGCGCCGCGCTGAAGACCAGCCCACCCCCGAAGCCCTCCCATGTCTTGCCCGGGCTGAGCCACGGAATCAACTTGTGCCGACCGAGCATGCGCCCCGTGAAGTACGCGCCGACGTCGGCCGACTTGGTCGATGCGATCACCCACAGCAACACCCACGCCGAGTTCTCGCGCCGGATCGCAAAGACAAACCCGAACATCAGCCCCAAATAGACGAATGCGAGAAGCGAGGCCCCCGCCGACGCCACCACGCCCTCGCTCGTCTGACGCCGGGCGTAGTAGGAGAGCGCCGCGATCAGCACGATCACCGCGGCGCTCGCCGCCACCGCGACGCTCTGCACGCCGGTCGCCTCGGTCGGCACGAGCGACGAAACCGCGAGCCCAAGCCACGCCGAGATCACGGTGAGCCACGTGGCGGTCTGGATGCCCTTGGCCCGGAAGATCGTCGCGAGTTCGGCCGCCGCGAGCGCACTCACCGGCACCACCAACGCGAACACGAGCGTGCCCGGCGGGAGGGTCGGCGTCCCGACGAGCCAAAGAAGCGTCTTCGGTGTCGCGAGCGCGTCGAGCGCAGTATCGAGCCAGACAGCGCCCACGACGCCGACGATCAGGATCACGCCAAGGAGGATTCGTTGCCCAAGCACGTCGCGCACTCTAGTGTTTGGTCAGGCCGGCCCAAGCCCGCCGAATCGGCGATCGCGGGAGGCGAAGTCGCGCACTGCCGCGTGCAGCGCCTCGATTCCGAAGTCGGGCCAGAAGGTCTCCGTCACGTGGATCTCGGCGTAGGAGAGCTGCCAGAGCAGGAAGTTGCTCAGCCGCTGCTCACCCGCGGTGCGGATGAGTAGATCCGGATCGGGGAGCCCCGCCGTGTACAGCGACGCGCTCACGTCTTCCTCGCTGATGGCGCCCGGATCAACCTCGCCGCGCACCGCTCTGGCCGCGAGCGATCGCACCGCGTCCACGATCTCCGCCCGCGAGCCGTAGTTCATCGCGATGTTGAGTGACGGCCCGGTGCAGCCCGAAGTCGCCGTCTCAAGACGCCCGAGCGCCTCGCGCACGTCCTCGGGCAGATCGCCCCTCCGCCCGAGCAGACGGAAGCGGATGTTCTCGTCCACCAGCGCATCGCGTTCGCCCTCCATGTAGAGCGCCGCGAGGTACATGAGCTCCTGCACCTCGTCGGACGGACGCTTCCAGTTCTCGCTGGAGAAGGCGTACAGCGTCAGCGCTTCGACGCCGAGGCGTCCGCACTCTTCGACCACCGTGCGGACGGCCTGGGCCCCGTTGCGATGCCCGAAGATGCGCGCAAACCCACGCTCTTTCGCCCACCGCCCGTTGCCGTCCATGATGATCGCGATGTGGCGAGGGATTCGCGCCGGATGCACGTCGGGCAGACGCGACACCGGATCCGCGTCGGGGTTGATCGCCCGCATCCGCTCCAGAGCGCGGGCCGCGTGCTCGTCCAGCGTCGTCGTATCCGTCACGCCTCCTCCTTCAATCGACGATCGTCGCTTCACGGTCAGGCCCAACGCTGACCGTCCGCACCGGCACGCCGACGAAGGCCCCGATGCGATCGACCAGCCCCCTCGCCGCGGCCGGCAGGTCGTCCAGACGACGCACGCCCTCCACTGGTTCGGCAAACCCGGGCAGCGTTTCGTACACCGGCTTCACGTGCCCAAGGTCCTCCGCGTCCGGGCAGAACCGATCGGTCCTCCCACCGGCGGTCTCGTACGCCGTGCAGACCCGGATCTCGTCGAACCCGCTGAGGACGTCGAGCATGGTCATCGCGATCTCGGTCGCCCCGTTGACCATCGCGGAGTATCGGACGGCGACGAGGTCGAGCCACCCGCACCGTCGGGGGCGCCCCGTCGTGGTGCCATACTCGCGCCCCCGCTCGCGGATGCGGTCGCCAACCTCGTCGAGCAGCTCGGTCGGGAACGGGCCCGAGCCGACCCGCGTCGCGTACGCCTGCATGATGCCGACCACGCGCGTCAGTCGCGTGCCGGGCACGCCGGAGCCCGCCGGGATGCCCAGGGCCGAGCAGTTCGACGAGGTGACGAACGGGAACGTGCCGTGATCAACGTCGAGCAGCGTCGCGTTGCCGCCCTCGAAGAGCACGCGCTTGCCCTCGCCGAGCATGCCATGGAGCAGGTACGCCGTATCGTCGATCCGCCCGCGTAGGCGCTCGCCCGCCTCGCCGGCGTCGCGCACCATCTGATCCACGCTCGGCACATCAACCCCCATGCCCTCGCGGAAGCGCACCGCCGCCTCGACACGCTGGCGGAGCACCTTCGGGCGGAGAAGATCGCCGACACGCACGGCACTCGACCGCTGCGCCTTCTCGGCATAACACGGCCCGATGCCGCGCTTGGTCGTGCCGATCGTGCCCGCCTCGCCGAGCGCCTGGGCGAGCAAGGTCTCCCGACGTTCGTCCTCGGCCTTGTGGTAAGGCATCACGACGTGCGCGCGCGACGAGACCACGAGCCCGGAGGTATCGACGCCTCGCGACTCAAGGCCGCTCAACTCCTCGAGCAACCGGATGGGGTCCACCACAACGCCGTTCGCGATGACCGCCTTGCAGTTTCTTCGCAGGATGCCGCTGGGGATCAGGTGGAGGGCGTACCGCTCACCACCCACCACCACCGAGTGCCCGGCGTTGGCTCCGCCGTTGTAGCGCACCACGGCGTCATGCTCTGCCGCGAGCAGGTCAACGAGCTTGCCCTTGCCCTCGTCGCCCCACTGCAACCCGACGACCGCGGATGCCCCGCTCACGAGGTGGCCCCCCGGCCGACCGAAGGCCCGAGAAGCCCGCACGCACCTAATCCGGCGACCGGCATCTGCCGATCTCCCAGCAGGAGCACCCGATGTCCAAACCCGCGCCGCAACCTTCGCATAAGCCGCCGCCCTCCATCCGGATCATGTGCCCAAACCTGGTCTGCAAGGCGGTGCTCGCCGTGCCGTCGATCGCGCGCGGCAAGATGGTCCGGTGCAAGAGCTGCGGCACCTGCATACGCGTCCCCGACGCCGCGGGCGGAGAGACCTCGGCGGCGTGATCGCTCAAAGCGCGGGTTGATCGTCCTGGTCATCCGCGAGCTCATCGAAATCGAAATCCACCGAGCTTTCGTCCGCATCGAGGAGCCCGCCGAGCACTTCGTCCTCCCGCGTGGCGATCGCGGAGGGTGTGCCGGGCGGAGGCGTGCTCGGCTTCCCGCGGTTGAACGCCGCCGAAGCATCGATGTGCGTCGGCTCGCCCCCCAGACGCACGACAAAGACCGCGTCGCCGACCGTCAGGACGTCGCCGGGCGAGAGTGTCGCCTCCTGCGCCCGCTGCCCATTGACGAACGTGCCGTTGCTCGAACCGAGATCGCGCAGAGTGAACGAGCCGTTCTCCTCCACGATCTCGCAGTGTTGGCGAGAGACATTGGCGAGCGAGATGCGCACCTGGCAGTCGTCGCGCCGTCCGATGACCGTGTGAGCGCGCTTGACCGGAACGTCGAGTTGACGACCGTCGGCGCGTACATTGACGAGGACGAGGTCCACGGGAGTGCTACTCTCTTTCCCGACGGCGGGCGGTCTAGCCAAACAGGTCCCGGCCTGGCCCGAACGTCGGGTGTGCCGATCCGTGTCCAATGCCCACGATATCGCTCTGACCCCCACCCGGCAACGCGAGCCCCGGGAGGTCGCCCACGCGCTCCGAGCCCGCCCCGACCCCTCGCGCCGCCCCCGTTCGCTCTACCTGCACGTGCCCTTCTGCTTTCACAAGTGCCATTACTGCGACTTCTACTCCATCGTCGACTCGCGCGACCGACAGGCCGCCTTCGTCGATCGCCTCGACCGCGAGATCCAGGCGATCGGCGCCCTCGCCGACCAGCCTCCGCTCCGCACGATCTTCGTCGGCGGCGGCACCCCCACCCTCCTCCGCCCGGACCTCTGGGAACGACTGGCGGCATCACTCCGCACGAACCTCAACTTGAGCAACCCGGACCTTGAGTTCACCGTCGAGTGCAACCCAGAAACCGCGACGCCCGAGCTCTTCGACGTGCTCCAAGGCGCCGGCGTCAACCGCCTGAGTTTCGGAGCCCAGTCCTTCAACACCGCCCACTTGAAGACCCTCGAACGGTGGCATGATCCCGACTCGGTGCCAAGGGCTTTGGAGCTGGCGCATGCCGCGGGCATCCGACGGGTCTCCCTCGACCTGATCTACGGCATCCCGGGGCAGACGCTGGACGAAGCACTCGACGACATCGAGCGAGCCCTCGCCCTCGGTGTCACCCACCTGTCGGCGTACGCGCTCACCTACGAGCCGGGCACCGCGATGACGGCGCGCCGCGACCGTGGCGAGTTCGCCGAACCCGATGAGGATCTCGAAGCCGACATCTACGACGCGGCGGTCGCGCGCCTCGCCGAGGCCGGCCTCGGGCGATACGAGGTCTCCAACTTCGCCCGCGCGGACCACGAGTGCCGGCACAACCTCGCGTACTGGCGACAGGAAGCGTGGCTCGCCGCGGGCCCCTCGGCTTCGGGCCACCTCCACGAGCCCGACGGCGGGAGCCATCGATGGAAGAACGTGCCGCGCCTCGACTCCTACCTGCGGGACGACTTCGAGGGCCTCGCCCCGGTGATCGACTACGAGGCGCCCGACGCCCTCCGTCTGGTCGCCGAGCGGATCATGTCGGGGATCCGTCTCGCCGAAGGCGTGGATCGGATCGCGATCCTCGACGCGGCGGACCGTGCCGAGCCCGGCGCTGCCGCTCGCCTTCAGGCCGCTGAGCGTGAGCCACGCGAACGCGGATGGCTCCTTGAACGCGACGATCGGTGGGTGCTCTCAGACGCCGGGTTCCTGTTCGCCGACGGCGTCGCCCGCAGGTTCCTCGGTGTCCTCCGCAAGGTCGGGCCGGGCTAGACGCATCCGCCGGAGCAGCGGCCGCAGATCGCGCGGCCACCCCGTGCGCACATCCACCACCTCCCCCGTGATCGGGTGGTCAAAGGCGAGTCGGTAGGCGTGCAGCGCCAGGCGAGGCGACGCCTCCCGCACCGCCTCCGGCCCGTAGAGGTCGTCGCCGAGCACCGGTGCGCCGATCGACGAAAGGTGCAGGCGCACCTGGTGCATGCGCCCCGTGACGGGTCGGGCCTCGATGAGGGCTGCGAGGTCCGACGCCTCGATCACGCGGTACGCGGTCAGCGCCGGCTTGCCCGACCCGAGCTGCGCGTGCTTGCGGGTGGACCATCGGCTGACGCGTTCGACCCGCTCGCCGATCGGCGTGCGCACGACGCCCTTCGGCAATCGCGGCTGCTTCTGGCAGACCGCCCAATAGAACTTGCGGATGTCGCGAGCCTCGAACAACTCGCGCATCGCTTCATACGCGCGCGCGGAGAGCGCGACCGCCACGAGCCCGCTCGTCTCTTTGTCGAGGCGATGGAGGAGCCCGAACCCGCGGTCGCGTCCGAGGTTCTGGAGGCGCGGGCCGTACGCCGCGAAGACGCCGTTGAGGAGTGAATCGCTCTCGTGTGCGCGCCCCGGTTCGGTGACGAGCCCGGACCGCTTCTCGACGATGAGCAGGTCCTCGTCTTCGAAGCGCACGCGAAAGGTGATGCGCTCGTTGGGTTCGATCGAGAGGTTGCTCATGAGGATGCCGAATCCGGACAGGCCGCGTGATCGAGGTACCACCGCAGCGTGCCGCCTACGGGCTGCACACCGAGCACCGGGAGCACCTCAGCCCCCTCCTCGCCCGACGCCACCCGCGCGACCGTCTCACGCTTGCCCGTCCCCACCACCATCACCGCGAGGAATCGGCTCGCGTTGAGCAGGGCGTAGGTCATGGTCAGGCGGTCGGGCGGGGTGACGTTCGGCCCTTCGTTGACCACGTACAGGCGATCCTCCGGCGCGTGCAGCGCGGGCGAGTGCGGGAACAGGCTCGCGGTGTGCCCGTCGTCCCCCATGCCGAGCAGCACGAAATCGAGGCGGTCGTGCCCCTTCTCACGCCACTGGAGCGTCTCACGCAGCTCGCGCTCGTACAGCATGTCGGCGTCGGGCTCGGTCGCCAGCACGGGGTGCACCTGGTTGGGAGGGATGTCGGAGTGGCTCACGAGCAGCTCCCGGATCATCCCGAAGTTCGAGCGCGAGTCGTCGAACGCGACGCGACGCTCGTCGACGATCCAGAGGTGCGTGCGCACCCACGGAAACTGCCGCATGACCGGGTCGTACATCATGCGCCGGTAGAGCGGCTGAGGGGTGGAGCCGCCCGAGACCGCGAGGTGGAAATCGCCAAACTCGCGGACGCAGTTCTTCGCGTGCAGGAGCAGGTCGGCGGCGATCGCGTCGACGACGCCATCGGGATCGCGTGCGAGCACGACATCGCCCGGGAGCGCCGGCGCTTCTCGCTCGGGCACGAGTTCGATCGGTTGGCGGGCGCGCTTGCCGGAGGCCTCGCTCATGCGCGGTTCTCCCATCGCGCACCGGCGCGTTCCACCAGACGGTCCGACCCGGCCGGGCCCCAGGAGCCGGGGTCGTAGGTCTCGATGCTCTCGCGTAGCCCGGCGTCGTCGAGCACGGGCTGCACGATGCGCCACCCACCCTCGACCTCATCGCGGTGCTTGAAGAGGGTGCGGTCGCCGCGCATGACGTCGAGCAGGAGCGGGCCGTACGCCTCGATGGGTTCGCCCCCGAAGCGTTCGACGTAGTCGAAGTCGAGGGTGGTGTCGGCGATGTGGATGCCCGCGCCCGGCACCTTGCCGCGGAGCGTGAGGTCAATCCCCTCGTTCGGGGCGATCCGGATCACGAGGCGGTTGGCGGCACACTCGCCCGGCCCGTGCCCGAAGATGTCGGCGGGCGGCTCGCGGAACTGCACGACCACCTCGGTCCGCTTGGCAGCCAGTCGCTTGCCCGTTCGAAGAAAGAACGGCACGCCGCTCCAACGCCAGTTGTCGATCGCCATCTCCATCGCGACGAAGGTCTCGGTCTTCTTCGCGGGATCGACGCCCCGCTCTTCGACGTACGCCGGCTCGCCCGCGCCCGCGCCGTATCGGCCCACCGCCGCGAGCGGGCGGTCGCCGTCCATCGCGGTGCGGCAGGCGGAGAAGAGCTTGATCTTCTCGCGCATGATGGCGTCGGCGGCGTAGCGCGCGGGCGGCTCCATCGCCACCAGCGCGACCACCTGCAGCAGGTGGCTCTGGATCATGTCGCGGAGGGCGCCCGCCTCGTCGTAGAAGCCCCCGGCCCGACGCCCGACCCCGATCGTCTCCGCCGCGGTCACCTGCACGTGGGCGACGTGCTGGCGTGTCCAGAGCGGCTCGAAGATTGAGTTGGCGAAGCGCATCACGAGGATGTTCTGCACCAGCTCCTTGCCCAGGTAGTGGTCGATGCGGAAGACCGCCTCCTCCTCGAACACGCGACCGATGGTGCGGTTGAGGGCGGCGGCGGAGGGCATGTCGTGCCCGAACGGTTTCTCCACCACGATCCGCTGCCACGCGGTCGCATCGGGCTGGATCGAGCACCACCGGCGCCCCTCCGTCACGAGCCCCGACGCCCCGATGTTGTCGATGATCGGCTCGTAGAGACTCGGCGCGACCGAGAGGTAGAAGAGCGTGTTCGGACGCCCCTCCAGACGCCCAAGCCCGTACTGCTCGGCCAGCCCGAGCAGGCGGTTGCTCAACTCCTCCATCGCCCCGTGCTTGGTCGCATCGGCAGCCAGGTAATGCACGCGCTGGAGGAGCCCCGAGCCCGCGAGCGATGGCGTGTGCCCCACGAGGCTCTCTCGGAACTCCTCGTCGCTCATCGCCGTCCGAGACACCCCGAGCACGCATGCACGCTCGGGCAACTCGCCCCGGCCCTGAAGCTCCGCGAGCGCGGGGATCAGCTTGCGGGCGGTGAGATCGCCCGACGCGCCGAAGATCACGATCACGCAGGCCTCTGGCTCGCGGGTGGGCATACCCCATGCTACCGGCGCGGCGCGGGCATGCCCGAGCCCGAGACCCCGAGCCATATACTGGCCGCATGACGATGACGCAGGCGCGATACACGCCCGGCACGCGGGTCCGGGTCATTGAGCAGGTGCCCCGCCTCTCGGGCACGATGATGACGAGCGTCGAGGGCGTCGTCGTGCGAGCCGGTCAGCAGAAGACCGGGTCGTGGTTCGCCCACGCTGAGGACAAGAAGCTCTGGATCGACCGCCTCGAGATCCGCAAGGACGACGGG
>JAUIFD010000045.1 GCA_030429485.1 Phycisphaerae bacterium
CACGCAGACCCTCCAGGACATCATCGGCAAGGAGCCGCACCATTGGCGCGGTGACCGCTCGGGGATCGAGGAGTTCAACGGCGCGTTCGAGTCGCTCATGGGCGATGACGAGCAGTTGAGCGCCGACGAGATGCAGGAGTTTGAGGACTTCCTCGCGACGATCCACTTCCCGCCCAATCCCAACCGGAACTTCGACAACTCGCTCCCCACCGACCTGGCTCTGCCCGGTCACTTCTCGACGGGCCGCTTCGTCGCGCCGGGGCAGCCCATGCCCAACGGGAACGCGGAACGGGGGCTTCGTGCCTTCCGCCTTTCGCGTCTCGACGGCGTGCAGTGCGTCACGTGTCACACCATCCCGACCGGCGCCGGTATCAACGGCACATTCACCACCGTGTTCGAACCGCTCCCTCCCGGTCCCATGGGAGAGGCCCACCTGGGCATCGTCTCGGTGGACGGGTCCACGCAGCACTCGATCAAGGTGCCGCAGATCCGCAACGTGCACGAGAAGACAGGGTTCAACACCACCCAGGTGCGCAACACCGCAGGATTCGGGTATCTGCACGACGGCACGATCGACTCGCTCGAGCGGTTCGTTTCCGAGCCGCTCTTCTCGGTGTCGAGCCTGCAGCAGGTCGCGGACCTGACCGCGTTCCTGCTCTCGTTCTCCGGGTCGGACCTCCCGACCGGCTCTTCAACGAGCATCCTCGAACCACCCGGCGAGTCCGGGCAGGACACACACGCGGCCGTCGGCAAGCAGGTCACGCTCAACGGGAGCGGCGTGCCGTTCCGCGTGCTGGAGATGCTCACGCTCGCGGAGCAGGGCGTGGTCGACGTCGTCGTCAAGGGTGTGTACGGCGGCGCGGCTCGCGGATTCCGCTACGCGGGCTCCTTCACCTATCAGTCCGATCGCGAGGGCGAGACCGCGACGCATACCGCGCTTACCAGTTCCGCAGCTCCGGGCGCGGAGCTCACCTGGACGGTCGTGCCATCGGGATCGGGGGTGCGCATCGCGCTCGATCGAGACCTCGACGGGTACTACGACGCCGACGAGACCGACGCGTGCGCCGATCCGGCCGACGCGCTCTCGACGCCGGCCAACTCGTCGTGCTGCCCCGCGGATCTCACGGGCGAGGGTGATGTGAATACCAACGATTTCTTCGCGTTCCTCGCGCTCTACCAGGTGCAGGACCCGCGCGCCGACTTCACCGGAGAAGGCGATATCAACACCAACGACTTCTTCGCCTTCCTTGCGGCATATCAGGCCGGGTGCTGACGCGGCACGCGATCAGAGTTGGCGAGCTCCAATGCGCGGCCGCCGCCTGTGCAGCCCGAGTGGTGGCGTGGGCGCCTCACGCCCCGCTCCGGTGCGGCGCCAGTCCTCGCGCATCAGGCGGTTGATGAGCGTTGCTGCGGTCGGACGCTCGCCGGCGAGCACCTCGCGCACCACCTCATGGCGCGTCGCGACGTGCGGGAACAGGCGATCGACGTAGTCGCTCGCCGCGTCGCTCGTCAGGCACGGCGCCTCCAGGCGCAGGTCCACACGACCGGGGCGGATCAGCGCCGGATCGAGTCGGTCGATGTGGTTGGTGGACATGATGAGGATGCGCCCGTTCTGGGGGGCGATCACGCCGTCGATGCAGTTGAGAAACCCGGAGAATGTGATGCCGTCCGCGTCCTCGGAGTCGCGGTCGTGGAAGGCGCAGTCCACATCCTCGATCAGCACGATCGAATGAAGCGGCGCACGAGATCGTGTGACTGCCCGCCCGACTCCTCGCGATGCACCGAGACACGGCACCACTTGCCGCACACGCGCGACCAGAAATCGTCCGCGCCGGCCGCGAACGCGGACGACGCGGCCCGCTGGTCGTACTCGTCGGTCATGGAGCGGACCTCCAAGGTCCGCGGGCCGCCCGCGCGGAACGCGCCGTCGGTGAGCATGCCGAGCCACGCGTCGTAGAGCGGATGCTGCTCGCGCACCTCGACCACGCGCGTGACGAAGCCGCGCACGAACGCGAACAGACGCGAGGGCAGGGCGCGGACCTGGTACCCGATCCAACCCGCGATCATGAGGGCGAGCCCGCCCTGGACGATCGGCGACTGGCCGATGATGGTGTCAATCCAATCGAACATGGGCGTACCTACGGGGGCGCGTGCGCCGCGTGGTGAGGCGGTAAAACGAAACAAGCTGCGGAAGGCGCTGGGCGCCGCAGCTCTACGTTTGTGATGAGCTTGGATCAAGCTCCGGGGCGTCGCCAGGCTGCGCGCCGTTTCACGGTGTCTGGCGTGATCCCCATCCGCCTCCGCCCGGGGTGTGGATGATGAGCCGGTCGCCGAGATCGAGGCGCGCGTGTGCGCTCGCGGGGAGCGTGTCGCGCGAGCCGTCGGGATGGTGCACCTCCTGCGATCCGGGCGCGCCATCCTCGCCACCTTGTGCGCCCGGAGCGCCCGATGTTCGGCGCTGGGTGACGAGGGTGACCTCGATGGGTTCGAGAGCCGTCAGCTCGCGCACGACGCCGTCGCCCCCGCGGTGCGCGCCCGCGCCGCCGGAGCCGGTGCGTATCGCGAAGCGCTCGACGCGCAGCGGATACCGATGCTCGACGACCTCGGCGTCGGTGGTCGCGGTGTTGGTCATGTGCACCTGCACGCCGTCGGCGCCGTCGAAGGTCGGGCCCGCGCCTGCGCCGCCGGCGATGGTCTCGTAATACCCGAAGCTCGCGTTCCCGATGAGGAGGTTGTTCATCGTGCCCTGGCTCCCGGCAGCGAGGCCGAACACGCGAATGAGCGCCTCAACGACGCGCTGGCTTGTCTCCACGTTCCCACCCGCGACCGCGGGCGACGCGCCGGGCTCGAAATGCGGGTTGAGCATCGTGCCCTCGGGGACGTCGAGGCGCACCGCGTCGAGCAGCGCGTCGTTGAGCGGGATGGGCCGCCCGACGAGCAGACGCATGACGTACGCCACGGCGGAGCGCGTGACGGCGAGCGGCGCGTTGAGATTGGTGGCGTGCGTCGGGGAGGTGCCGGTGAATTCGAGGGTGATTCCCTCGCCCGAGGCGCGCACGCGGAGGCGAATCTCAGACCCGTCGTCGAGCTGCTCGACGATGGCGGGGGTGGGCTGCGTATCGGGGTGGACGATGCTCCAGGCTTGAAGCGCCGTGCGCACGAGGGCGGCCGTGTGGTCGAGAATCCACGCCATCGCGTCGCGAATCGACTCGATGCCAACCTCGGCGGTGAGGGCGCGAAGCTCTTGAGCCGCGTGACGCCCGGCGGCGAGGGCGGCGCCGAGGTCCGCGATGTTGTCGTCCGGCACTCGCGAGGGGAACGGCGCGTGGCGCAGGCGGTGGGCGGCTTCGTCGAGTTGGGGTTCGTGTGCGCGTGCAATGAGAATGGGCTCGAAGACCACGCCCTCTTCTTCGAGCGTACGGGCGTCGGGGGGCATCGAGCCGGGCGTGCGCCCGCCGATCTCAGCGTGGTGGGCGCGGCTCGCGACATACCCGACGAGTGCGCCGCCGTCGGTGTGGACCGGTTGCACGACGGTGAGGTCGGGCAGGTGCGAGCCGCCGAAAGCGGGGTGGTTGGTGAGCGCCGCGTCGCCCGGCGCCATGTCGGGGAGTGCGTCGCGGACTGCGCGCACGCACGCGCCGAGTGCGCCGAGGTGCACGGGGATGTGCGGTGCGCTCGCGACGACGCGCCCCTCGGCATCGAGCACGGCGCACGAGTAGTCGAGCCGCTCCTTGATGTTGGTGGAGACGGCCGTGCGTCGCAGCACCTCGCCCATGCTCTCGGCGATGCCGGCGAGGCGCATGACGTAGAGCTCGCGCCGGAGGGCTGCGGACTGGACCTGGTCAGCTTCGGGGGCGTCGCGCTGGTCGCTGAGGATGAGGGCGCCGTTGGCGTCGAGCGTGGCGCGCCAGTCGGCGGGGAGCCATGTTGCGGTATGGGCCTCGGTGATGAGGGCGGGGCCGCGGAACGTGTCGCCCGGTGTGAGTGCGTCGCGAACGAAGTGCTTGGCGTCGATCCACTGCGCGTTGTCAAAGACGCGGGCCTCGCCCACTGCGCGCGCAGATGTCTGCATTGGCGTGGCGGCGGCGCTCGCGTGTGTGGTGGGTGGCTCTGCGGCGGTGACGCGGATCGACTCGACTTCGATCGGTCGCGTGGGCGCCGCGCCCCAGAGTTCGCGGGCGCGGGTGTTGAAGAGGTGCGGGAGTGCGCGCGCATCGGAGGCGTCAAGCTCGATGGTGGATTCCTGCCCGACCAGTCGCAGATTCGCTCGGCGTGTGATGACGGGGTTCGGTGTTGAGGCTTCGCGCGCGAGCGACGCGCTCGCCTCACGCTCGAGCTCGTCGAGCATCGGCGTGAGGGTGTCGCGAGGCGTGGGTGTGTGGATGATGAGTGTGTCGAGGGGCTGAAGGAGCTGGCGTTCGGCTTCGCGCTGGACTCGTGCAGCGGCGACGCCGACGGCGCTGAGCAGGCTCGCGTGAGGCGGGATGATGACTGTGCGTATGGCGAGGCGCCTGGCGACGGAGCAGGCGTGCTGGGGGCCGGCGCCGCCGAACGCGACCAGGGCGTACGTCGCCGGGTCGTACCCACGGCGTGCGGAGACCTTGCGAATCGCCTCGGCCATGGCGAGGTCGGCGAGTTCAATGAGCCCGGCGAGCAGGTCTTCGCGCGAGGTGGGTTTCGCGCCGGCGCGCCCGAGCTCTTGCGCGAAATCGTCGGCTGCCCGTTCGGCAGCCGCGATGTCGATGGGGATCGTGAACTGCGCGCGGTCGATGCGCCCGAGGAGCAGGTTGCAATCGGTGATGGTGAGCGGGCCCCCGCGCCCGTAGCAGGCGGGGCCGGGCTCGGCACCGGCGCTCTGTGGGCCGACGCGCGGGCGACCGTCGCGGACGGCGCAGATCGAGCCTCCGCCCGCTGCCACGGTCTCGATCTCGACAGCGGGGCGTGCGACGCGAACGCCACCGACTTCGTGCGACGCGACGCGTGCGGGATCGGGGTCGAGGCGGGAGACGTCGGTGCTCGTGCCGCCCATGTCGAAGGCGATGACGCGATCGAATCCGGCGCGTCGTCCTGCTTCCGCAGCCCCGACCACGCCGCCCGCGGGGCCGGAGAGCAGGGCGTCGACGGGGCGTGCGGACGCGAACTCGTGGAGTGCGCCGGCACTGGTGAGCATGAAGCGCGGGCCATCCCCGAGTGCGCCGTCGATCTCCCGGAGGTAGGAGGCGAGGACGGGGGCGAGGGCTGCCTCGACGCACGCGGAGGTGGCGCGGGGGAGGAGGCGCAGACGAGCCGCGATGTCGCTCGATGCGATGGCGGTCTGCAAGCCCGCCGCGAGCACCCATTCGCGGACCTGTCGCTCGTGGTCGGGGTTGCGCCATGCGTGTATGAGGGCGATGGCGATCACCTCAGCGCCTTGGGCGCGCGCACGCTCGATCGCCGTGCGCACGCGCTCGCCATCGAGCGGGCGGAGCTCGCGCCCTTGCGCGTCGAGACGACCTGGAATCTCGAAGACGAGGTCGGTGATCGGCTCGGGCTTGCGGATGTCGAGTGCGAAGAGCTCGGGGCGGCGCTGGTCGGCGATACGGAGCAGGTCGGCGAAGCCCTCGGTGACGAGGAGGGCGATCTTGGGGTGGCGGCGTTCGAGGAGGGCGTTGGTGCCGCGGGTGGTGGCGAGGCGGAGGGTGATGGGGGGGAAGGGTTTGCCAAGCGGCGTGCCGGTGAGGACTCTGGCGGCCAGGGCTGGAGCGGGCTCGCCTGTTTTGAGCTCAATGGCTTGAGGGGTGCCGCAGTTGTGGGGGCGATCGAGCGTGATCGTTGAGGCGGAAGTGTGGGTGATATGCGCATCGACGGTGCCGATGCGTGCTTGAGCGCCGCCCCATACCGAAGCATCGGTGAAGGATGCGAGCGTGAGTTGGTCGGGCGCGGATGTGGGAGCGGCGAGGGCGCGGACCGCGCCCGAGCTGAGCACCTTGGCGTGGAGGTGTCGGCCCTCTGGGTCGGTGGCGATGGCGTCGGTGAACGTGCCGCCTACGTCGACGCTCACTTGCCAGATTCGAGTCATTGAGCGTGCCCCGTCGGCGTGTTGGTGGTGTGGCACGCTATGCGATCGGGGACGTGCTCGCCGGGGGTTTGTCCGGGTGGGCGAGGTGGCTATCCTCTCGTCTTGCCGGACAGGTGGCCGAGCGGCTGAAGGCACCGCTTTGCTAAAGCGGCGTACGGGTCAAACCGTACCGCGGGTTCGAATCCCGCCCTGTCCGCTTCACCCGCCGCGGGATGCGCTGTGGGGGCGATCGGGGCGGGCCGTTGCTCGTACCGATGAGTCCGCCGGTGACCAATCCAACAACCTGCGCGCAACCAACCGCTCCATGCTTCCGAGCCGACCATGTCCGTGGCCGGTGGCACTGCCTCTGGTCGCAAAGTCCCATGTCCAGGGCGGCCACCGAAGAAGCGGGGCCAGATGATTCAGGCCGAATGAAGTGCGGTCGCGATGTGGGTCGCGATGGTCTCCGGCTCGGCCATGCGACCTGCGCCGGTGGTGCGGCACGCCTGCCAACCCTCTTCCGGCGGGATGATCGTGAACCCGTCGTCCGCGAGTTGCGCGAGATTGCGCTGCGTAGCGGGCTGGGCCCACATGGCGGCATTCATCGACGGTGCGAGCAGCACGGGCGTACGGGCGCGGTCGATGGCGCTGGTGATGAGCGTGACGACATCGTCTGTTCGCCCGGTTGCGAGGCGAGCGAGAGCGTCCATGGTGCAGGGAGCGATGACCGCGGCATCGGCGCGCGATGCGAGGGAGACGTGCTGCGGGTCATGCGACTCGATGTGCTCCCAAGGGGAGGTATAGACCGGGCGGCCTGAAAGCGCTTGGAAGGTGAGCGGCGTGATGAAGCGCGTGGCGCCCGGTGTCATGGCGACAGTGACTTCCACGCCCGCTTGCGCGAGCCGGCTGACGAGCGCGGCGGTCTTGTAGGACGCGATCCCCCCGGTCACTCCGACGATCACGCGGCGACCCTCGGGGAACGTCGGCCACTCGTTCGGCACGGCGCCTCCTGCGTTAGAGCAGCGGCTCGTTGGACGCCCCGAAGTTGCTCGCCCCAGGGGTCGCCTCAATCGACTCGGCTGTGATCATGTCCTGCAGGATCTCGTCGATGGCGACCTCGAGGTCGGAGCGTCCGCGACGCTCGACAAGGGGGCGCTCGCCATCCATGAGTTGCACGACGCGCCGCTGAAGGAGCGCGCAGAGGCGGAATCGGCCGCCCGCCTTCGTGACAAGTTCATCGCTCTTGAGCGCTTCGATCATGCGTGATGGTCCCCGGATGTTCGGCGGCGGATTACTTAGAAACCCTGCGTCCTCGCCCCCCGCGCGGTGTATACTAGGCGTGGAAGGCCGGTTCCGCGGGCTCGCGCCTGCCTGGGGCCGTCCGAGACCCACCCAGCGTTTGGCTAGAGGGTACAGCGCGTGCCGTGCGCGCACGGGGAGTCCGCCTTGAGTACATGGCGTCGTGGAGATCGTGTGACCCACGCGACCCGTCCGGAGTGGGGGGCGGGAGAGGTCGTGTCGGTGCAGCCGACGATGCACGAGGGCAAGCCCTGCCAGCGTGTTTCGGTTCGGTTCGAACGGGCGGGGCTCAAGACCATCTCGACGGCGGTCGCCGAGCTCTGTCAGGTGGTGTCGAACGGTGCGGTGCCGGCGGCGAAACCCGCGATCTCAGCGTTCGATCAGTTCGACGACCAACCGACGCACGAGGAGCGCCTGGCCGAGCTGCCCGCCGCGGCGACCGATCCGTTCGCGTCGCTCAAGTCGCGGCTCGAAGCCACGCTCCGCCTTTATCGGTACTCCGGAGATGGCGCGGGCCTGATCGATTGGGCTGCCGCTCAGACCGGGCTCCGCGACCCGCTGACCGAGTTTTCCAGGCACGAACTGGAAGAGCATTATCGGCGATTCGAGCGCATGCGCGACGCTCATCTCGGGCAACTCGCGGCCCGGGCCGGCAAGGAAGACGCCGCGTTGGCCGGCAAGCTCCGCGAACACGCCGCGGGCTCGGGTGATCGCGCGATGCAGCGCGCCATCGCCGGGCGTTGATTCTCATCGACATCCCGCACCACCGGACCGTCCCACAGTGGTCGGCGGATGGACATCGCCACGTCTGCGCTTGAGGACGCCGACCTTCTCGGACGAGGGTCTTCGGCTTCGACTTGGCACGCCCGCTTGCAAGGGGATGTACGTCGCGGCACCGCGGCGAGACATCACCAAGAGGAGAGAGCGATGAGCGAGCGCGAGTTTGAGACCAAGCTGACGGAGCTGATCGGACGCCTCGGCACCCTGCCCGAGGGCGAGCGCAACCAGTTGGAGGAACTCGCGGAGCAGACCCGCGACCGCCACCAGGCGATGCGAAAGAGCCTGGGCGACCTTCAGCAGGCGCTCGACCACCTCCGCCTCAGCGTGAAGTACCTCGTGTTCGATCTCGAGGCGACGCGTCGCGAAAACGAGTACTTGCGCCGGCTCATCGACACGCAGGGCGAGCGCGAGTAGGCGCTAGGCCGGCGAAGTACGGAGATTCGGACGAAGCCACCTGCGCATGGCCTGTGTGGCGAGCACCTCGGTGTCGGCGCTGTCGGCCCCGTATCGCCGGTGCAGCGCCGCGGCGACGAGGCCCATGAACATGGGCTGCGGCGCGAGCGGGCGGCTTGTGAGCTCGGGGTGGAACTGGGCCGCGATGAAGTACGGATGCGCCACGCGCGGTCGGGGCTGATCCGGGTCGTCGGGGAGGTGATGGTCGGGGCGATCGAACGGGAGTTCGAGCACCTGCATGATCGGCGACGACGGGTGGCGTCCGGAGAAGACGAGCCCGCCGGCTTCGAGTCGCTCGACGTCGGCGGGGTCGACCTCGTACCGATGGCGGAAGCGCTCGCGGACGGTGCCGCCCGAGCCGAGGCGTTCGCGGTAGAGAAACGCGGCGAGTGAATCCGGGGCGATGACGACGTCTTGAGCGCCGAGGCGCATGGTGCCGCCGAGCCCTTCGATCTTCTTCTGGTCGGGCAGCTCGGAGATGATCGGGCGCGGCGCGTCGGGCGACCATTCGGCGCTGGTCGCGTCGTCCATGCGGAGGACCGAGCGGGCGAACTCGATGACCGCGACCTGGAAGCCCAGGCAGATGCCGAGGTAGGGCACGCCGTTCTCGCGACAGTACCGCACGCCGGCGATCTTGCCCTCGACGCCGCGGGAGCCGAACCCGCCCGGGACGATGACAGCGTCGAGTCCGTCGAGGCGGTCGGCGGGATCGCCCTCTTCGAGGTCGGTGGACTCGATCCACCGTTGATCGATGTTGCACCCGAAATGGGCGCCGCAGTGCTCAAGGGCCTTGTCGATCGAGGCGTAGGCGTCGCGCAGCTCGGAGTACTTGCCGGCGATGCCGATGGAGATGGTGCTCTCGCGCGGCGCGATCAGGCGGCGCGAGAACTCGCGCCAGGCCGCGCGGGCGCGGTCTTCACGCGTGGAGTCGACGCGGTCGTGCAGGTCGAGGAGGGAGAGGATCTCGCGATCGAGCCCCGCTTCGCGCATGGAATCCGGGATTTCGTAAATGCTCTCGCGGTCGTGCATGGAGAAGACGCGCCGCATCGGCACGTTCGAGAACATCGCGATCTTCTCGCGGACCTTCTGCTCGACGGGGCGGCTTGCGCGGCAGGCGATGAGGTGGGGCTGGATGCCCGCTTCGAGCAAGCGCTTGATGCCGAGCTGGGCGGCCTTTGACTTCTGTTCGCCCAGGGCTGGCGGCTCGATGATGTAGGTGAGTGCGACGAAGCAGACCGAGCCCTCGCCCTCCTCAAAGGCCAGTTCGCGGAGGGCCTCGATGTAGAACATGTTTTCGTAGTCGCCGACGGTGCCGCCGACCTCGATGAAGACCACGTCAGCGGGCTTGTGTCCGTCGCCATCCATCGCGAGTTGGCGGAGGCGTCGCTTCACCTCGCCGGTGACGTGGGGGATCATCTGGACGTCGCGCCCGAGGTACACGCCCTCGCGTTCGCGTCGGAGGATGTCGGAGTAGATGCGCCCGGAGGTGGTGAAGTTGCGGGTGGTGAGGTCCTGGTTGAGGAGTCGCTCGTAGGTGCCGAGGTCCATGTCGCACTCGGTGCCGTCATCGAGGACGAAGACCTCGCCGTGCCTGTAGGGGTTGAGCGTGCCGGAGTCGATGTTGAGGTAGCCCTCCATCTTGATGGGGGCGACGACGAGCCCCTTGTCTTGGAGCATTTTGGCGAGGCTGGAGGCGAAGATGCCCTTGCCGAGCCCGCTCATGACGGTGCCGAGGACGGCGACGTACTTGTGACGCGAGGGCGTGTAGCCCGACGGAGTCGGCGAGTAGTACTCGGTGTAGGCGGTCGTTTGCCCCGCGCGAGCGAGCAAGCCGGGGTTGTGCCCCTGGCCGGATGCGGGCTTGTGCTCGTCGTTCGATCCTGGTGATGGGGGCATCCCCAATCGTACCAAACCGGAGCGCCGGCACCGAGCCCTATGTGGAAGAACGGACGGCTCAGGCTCGGACGAAGGGGTTCGTCCGCTTCTCGTGTCCGACTGTGGTGGCCGGCCCGTGTCCCGGCAGTACTCGCGTCTGGTCCGGGAGGACGTAGAGACGCTCTCGGATGGCGCGGAGGAGAAGCTCGTGGTCGCACCCTGGGAAGTCCGTCCTGCCAATCGAGCCGAGGAACAGCGCATCGCCGACGAAGACCGTGGCGGATGGCTCGTGATAGAGGGAGACGCTGCCCGGCGAATGGCCCGGCGTGTGTCGGACCTGCCACGACTCGCCGGCGAGCGTGAGCGTCTGTTCGTCTTCGAGCAGTCGGTCCGGTCCGGCACAGGTCACCGGCATGCCCATCGCGGTGGAGAGGTTGAGCTCGGGGTCATTGAGCCATCGCTCCTCAGCCCCGTGGATCCAGACCGGGGTGCCCGGAAATGCTGCGAGCACGGCGGAGACGCCCCCGATGTGGTCGGGGTGCGCATGGGTGAGGATGATCGCCTCGGGCGTCCATCCCCGCTCTCGGATGGCCCCGATCAGGGGCTCGGGGTTGAAAGAGGCGTCGATGACCCAGCACGGCGTGGGGCCCCCGGCGCCCGGGTGGGCGACCACGTAGCAGTTCGTGGCGAACGGGCCGAGCTCGAATCCGAGAACTTCGATGGGAGAACCGGTCATTCGGCGAGGGTAGTAAACTGGGAGGGCACCCGCCCGACGTAGGAGACGCTGTTGATCCGGAACATCGACGAGACCCCGCTGACCCCCGTGCAGATGGATGGCGTCGAGGGCGCCAGGATGGCGATCATGGTGGGGCGGGGCGACGGCGCGCCGCACTTCTCGCTCCGCCAGTTTGACGTGGAGCAGGGTGGGCACACGCCCCGCCACGCCCACGACTACGAACACGAGGTGTACGTGGTGTCGGGTGCGGGCACGCTGTTTCTGGCGGGGCAGGATCACGCGATCCGGGGCGGCGACGTGATCTACGTGCCCGCGGACGAGGAGCACCAGTTTCGGGCCGACCGGGGGCAGGGGCTTCGTTTCCTCTGCGCGGTGCCGGTGGAGCGGAACTGTGGCGGCGCGACGCCGGGCAGCTGAGCCGGCGGGGCGGCGTAGAGCGCGCGAAGGAGCGCACGAATGAGTGCACAACGGACCCCTCCCTATTGGACGATCACGGCGTACGGGGTGCTCGCGACGGGGGGCGTCTTCGCGATGCTCTACGGGCGGAGCGAGAACAACGAAGCGTTGATGGCGGCGGGGGCGGTCGGGGTGTTTCTCGCGCTGGGTCTGGTGCCGGTGGCGCTGCTGATCTACCGGGCGGGGGAGCCGCAGCGGACCGATGCGGTGGAGCGCAAGATCGAGGAGTTGACGGGCACCGTGCGCGTGCTTGCCGAGCAGCAGGCGCTGTCGGACGACGCGCGCCGCGTGCTCAATCGAGACCGCGAGCGAGAGCTGCTCTGTCACGCCATTGAGGAGGACATCCAGAGCGGCGACTACGACGCGTCGCTGGTGCTGGCGCGCGAGCTGGCGGACCGGTTCGGGTATCGCGCCGAGGCCGAGGAGTTTCGCAAGCGCATCGATTCGGCGCGCGCGGAGCACGTAGATCGCGCGGTCGCCACGGCGATCGCCCAGCTCGATGGGTTGATCATCCAACGGCGCTGGGATGCGGCCCGGGTGGAGGCGGCACGGATCGAGCGGCTGTACCCGGACGTTCCGCGGGCCAAGGGGTTGGACCACCGCGTGGACAAGGCGCGACAGGTGTACCGCTCGGAGCTGGAATCGCGCTTCTTGCAGGCGGCACAGGACGAGAAGAAGGTCGAAGAGGCGATGTCGCTGCTCAAGGAGCTCGATTCGTATCTCTCGCCGGAGGAGGCCGAGCCGTACATGGAGGTGGCCCGCGGCGTGGTGGGCAAGGCGAGAGAGAACCTCGCGGCGCAGTTCAAGATGGCGGTGCACGACAAGCGGCCTCGCCAGGCGGTCGAGATCGGGCAGCGGATCATCGACGAGTTTCCGAACTCGCGCATGGCCCATCAGGTGCGCGCGATGATTGATGATCTCCGGCGTGCGGCCGCGGCGATGGGCTGAGCGACTACTGGAGCGAGTCCGGTTCTTGTGGGATGGACCGGCCGTGCGGGTCTTGTCGCGGCCCCGGGGGGGGCGCGATGGGCACGTGCTCAAGCCGTTCAGCCGGTTCGTGGACGTGATCGGTCGCGAGCCCGGCCCGTTCGACGAGGTAGGACTCCCACAGCCGGTGACGGCGGACGATCTCGGTCGCGGCGAGTTCGCCCTTTGGGGTGAGGGAGATGGCGCCGTCGCTTACGGAGATGAGCCCATCACGCGCCGCGCGCGGGATGACGGTTCTCGACCGAGCGGGAAGCGTCGCGGTTGAGACGGCGGGCGTCGCGCCGGTGTCGGATTCGGCCGCGCGGTAGAGATTCGCGAGAAGATCGTCGAGGGCGACCGCGCGGGCGAGCTTGCGCCGGCGCAGGACGCGGGCGATCAAGCCATGCCTGGGTGAGAAGAGGGCGGCGGTCGCGACGAGAGCACCGGCGGTGACGGCGATCATGCCCGCGGCGCTGACGGAAGAGGCCCCGAAGAACGCGGGCGCCACAGACGCGCCGAAGTACCCGGTGACGGCGGTCACGATCGCGATTAAGACCGAGCAGAGCACCTGCACGGAGAGCCGGTCGGTGAGCAGACGCGCCGTCGCAGCAGGACAGATGAGCATCGCGATGACGAGGATCGAGCCGACCGCCTCGAACGAGGCGACGGTGGCGCCCGCGACAAGGACCATGAGCGCGTAGTGCATCACTCCGGCGTGGAAGCCCTGGGTGGTCGCGAGGGCGGGATCGAAGGACGCGATGCGGAGCTCCTTGAAGAAGATCGCCACGAACGCGCACGCGGCGGTGCAGGTGATCGCGAGCGTGGTGACTTGACGGGGGATGTCGTGGAGCGCTTCGGCGGTGAAGAGCCCCGCGATCGTGTCGGGGGCGCCCGGCCACCAGAGGCTCTCGAGCTGGCCGTGCAGCACGCAGTCGGCGTCGAGGTCAACGCCGCGCGTGACCTGTTCAATCAAGAGCACCCCGAGCGCGAAGAGCACGGAAAACACGACGCCCATCGCGGCGCCGGGCTCGACGCGCCCGAGGCGTTTGATGAGCTCGACGAGCACGACCGTGCCGATGCCGGCGAGGGCGGCGCCGACGAACATCGGCAGTGGGTTTCGCGAGCCGGTGATGATGAACGCGATGACGAGCCCGGGGAGGACGGAGTGGGAGATCGCGTCGCCCATGAGCGAAAGGCGGCGGAGGACGAGGAAGTTGCCGAGCACGGCGCACGACACCGCGGCGAAGACCGCCGCCAGCAGCGGGAACAGGTCGAGGCTGAGCGAGAAGGCACTCACGTCGGCGTTCCCGCGGGTGGGAGGATGACGCCGCGCTTCGCGAGGGCGCGTTCGAGATCGTCGATCAGCTCGTCGGAGAGCACGTGCTCGACTTGGTCCACGGACCAGTCGACGTGCGAGGGCGCGACGTCGGCGTAGGAGATGAGGTACTGCTCCCAGAGGGCGTGGTTGCGGGAGACGCGCGCGCCGCGGGCGCTGCCGCGCTCGGTCACCTCGATGCCACCGTTCGAATCGCGGCGTGCGAACCCGGCGCGGGAGAGCCAGAAACACACGCCCCGGGCGATCGGGGCCGACCAGCCACGGAGGCGCGCGATCTCGCGCACCGTGTCGGCGCTGAGCGAGGATGCGGCGCGCTCGTGCGCCTCCTCCAGCAGATGATCGCCCGCGATGCGCAGCCCCAGACGCGCCCGCTTGATCACGCCCGCGACCACGCCGCGCGAGGGCGCGACGACGAGGCTGACCGCGAAGATCGCGCCGGAAGTGAGGACGATCACCGATCCCGCGGGCTTGCGAGGGAGCAACGCGGACACGACCGAGCCGAAGTACCCGCTCGCGGCGCCCACGATTGCGGCGATGATGAGCAGCGTGCGCAGGCGGTCGGTCCACAGGCGCGCGGTGACCGGCGGGATGATGAGCATCGCGACGACGAGGATGAGGCCCACCGCCTGGAGCCCCGCGACCGTGACGACGACGACCAGGGCCATCATCAGGAGGTCGATCATGGAGACCGGCCACCCGTCCACCTTCGCGAACGCGTCGTTGAAGCAGACGAGCGCAAACTCCTTGAGAAACAGCGAGGTCGCGAGGATGGCGCCGAGCGTGATCGCGCCCATGATCGCGACGTCGTACGGCTGCAGCGCCGCGGTCTGCCCGTAGATGAAGTGGTTGAGCCCCGCGGGGGACGCGCGCACGTTGGCGGGGTTCTGCACGTAGCTCAGCACGACGACGCCCGCGCCGAAGAAGACGCTCAGCACGATGCCGATGGCGGCGTCTTCGCGCAATCTTGTGTAGCGGAGTAGGGCTTGGATGGCGAGCACGCCGAGCACGCCGGAGGTGGCGGCGCCCGCGAGCAGCACGGGGAGTGAACGCCCCTCGAACCCGAGCGAGGTCGCGGCGAGAAAGGCGAGCCCGATGCCGGGAAGCGTCGCGTGCGCGAGCGCGTCGGTCATGAGCGAGCGTTTGCGCAGCAGCGCGAACACGCCGATGAGCCCGGCGGCGAGCCCGAGCAGCGTGGTGCCGGCGACGACGAGGCTCGTGTTGAACCCGCCGCGGAAGGCGAGGATCTCAAGCACCTCGGAGAGCGGCGGCCAGCCTTCGCCGGGCGTGATGGCGAGGGTTGTCTTCACTCACGCGCCTCCGGCTTCGGCGCGCGCGATGGCCTCGGCCGCTTCGGAGAGGAGCGTCAGGCGTCCGCCGTAGGTCTTGTGGAGGTTGTCGGTGGTGAAGACCTGGGCGACCGGTCCGGAGGCGACGACGCGCATGTTGAGGAGGATGACGTCGTCAAAGTACTCGGGCACGGTCTGGAGGTCGTGGTGCACGACGATGACGGACTTGCCGGCGTCGCGCAGGTCGCGCAACACGCCGACGATCGCACGCTCGGTGGCGGCATCGACGCCGGCGAAGGGCTCGTCCATGAAGTAGAGGTCGGCTTCTTGGGCGAGTGCGCGCGCCAGGAAGACGCGTTGCTGCTGCCCGCCGGAGAGCTGGGAGATCTGGCGTTTCGCGAAGTCGCGGATGCCGACGCGTTCGAGGCAGTCGAGGGCGACGTGTTTGTGCGCGCGGGAGACTGGCCTGCACCACCCGATCTTGCGGTAGCGCCCCATGCAGACGACGTCGAGGGCGGAGACGGGGAAGTCCCAATCCACGCTCTCGCGCTGCGGGACATACCCGATGCGCGCGCGCGCGGTGCGGTAGGGCTCGCCCCAGAACTCGACCTGCCCGGAGGCGCGCGGCACGAGACCGAGGCACGCTTTGATGAGTGTGCTCTTGCCGGCTCCGTTGGGCCCGACGATCGCGATGAGGCGGTTGGGCGGCGCGTCGTAGTCGACATCCCAGAGCACGGGCTTGCGGTCGTAGGCGACGGTCATCGCGTGGATCGCGAGCGGGCTCTGGGGGGAGTGCTCCGGACGCTCCGCGAGCGCGCTCGTGGGGGGCGCGTCGCGCAGCGTGGCATCCGGTGCGGAGGCGCGCGTGGGGTTGGTGGGGTTGGTGGGGCGTGCGCTCATGGGGTGAGCTTGCCCTGCATGCCGCGCTCGGGCGCGTCGCCGCCGAGGGCGCGGGCGATGGTGGTGACGTTGTGGTCGATCATGCCGATGTAGGTTCCTTCGTAGGCGCCGGGTTCGCCCATCGCGTCGGAGTAGAGGTTGCCGCCGATGGCGACCTCGTGCCCGCGTGCGCGCGCCCCGGTGATGAGGGCGTTGATGTTGCGTTCGGAGACCGTGGACTCGACGAAGACCGCGGGGATGCGGCGCTGGACGAGCAGGTCGACGATCGCCTCGATATCGCGCACGCCGGCCTCGGATTCGGTAGAGATGCCCTGGATGCCGACGACCTCGAAGTTGTATCGGCGTCCGAAGTAGTTGAACGCGTCGTGCGCCGTGACGAGCACCCGCTGCGCATCCGGGACGGTCGCGAGGACGCGCTCGGCGTAGGCGTCGAGGGCGGCGAGCTCGGTGGTGAACGCCTCGGCGTGCTCGGCGTAGCTCGTTGCGCCGGCGGGGTCGTACTCGGTGAGCACGTCGCGGATCTCGCCGACGACCCGCGCCCACATCGAGGGGTCCATCCAGACGTGGGGGTCGGGGTGCCCCTCGAACTGCTCGGGGTGCAGGAGCGTGGATTCGTCGAGCGCTTCGGTGACGGCGTGCACCGTGCGACCGGCCTGGGCGGCGCGGTCGAGCGCGTCGATCATCCTGCCCTCAAGGCGAAGCCCGCTGTAGAGGACGACGTCGCTCTCGAGCAGGGCGGCGATGTCGGTGCGCGTGGGCTTGTAGAGGTGCGGATCGACCCCGGAGCCGAGGAGCCCGACGACGTGTGCGCGGGCGCCCGCGACGGCGCGAGCGATGTCCGCGACCATGCCGACGGTCGCGACGAGGGTGTATGGGACGTTGGGGGCGTGCGAGGGGGGGGCTTGGTCGGCCTGGGACGTCGAGCGTCCGCACCCGGGCACGAGTGCGATGATGGCCAGGGCGATCGCGCCGGCGAGTTGGCGGAGGGGATGCGAGCGGCTCGTCATGGCTGAATAGTAGCAGTGGCTACATTTGGGTGCAAGCCCCGCCGCGATTGGGGACAGCGGCGTGGTCGTCCGCCTCAGACGCCTCGATCGGCGATCGCGCGGAAGCGGGCGAGGGTCTCGGGGCTCACATGGTGCTCGATGCCCTCGGAGTCGATCGCGGCGATGCGCTCGTCCACCCCGATGGCGAGGAGGAACCGGTAGACGGTGTCGTGGCGCTCGCGGCAGGCGGTGGCGAGGCGCTTGCCCTTCGCGGTGAGGGTGAGGGGTTGGTAGGGTTCGGTGCGCACGTATCCGTCGCGTTCGAGACGCTTGACGGCACGGACGACGGTGACGTGGGAGACTCCGAAACGGGTCGCGAGGTCGCGCACGCGGCAGGCGCCGTCGTCGTCGGCGAGTTCGGCGATCGCCTCGACGTAATCCTCGGCGGTCTCTGCGGCGTGGTCCTTGCGTGTACGCTTGTGTGCCGCGGTGACGGGTCGTTTGGGCATCGTGACTCCCCGGTGCGACGACGATAGCCGACGCGAGAGGGGCGCGATGCAGCGAACGGTCGCGGTAGTGGGGTGTGGGCCTGGTGGGCAGGCGGCGAGTGTGTTGCTTGCGCGCGAGGGGATGCGGGTGCGCGTGTTCGAGCGCGCGCCGGAGGTTGGGCCGGTGGGCGCGGGGTTGCTCGTGCAGCCGACCGGCGCGGCGGTGCTCGCACGCCTGGGTGTGCTCGGGCGGGTCGCGTCGCTCGCGACGCCGATCACGCGCTTGTACGCGACGACCTCGGGTGGGCGCACGGTTTTGGGTGTGTCGTATGAGGGTCTGGGCGAGGGCGTGTGTGCGCTGGGCGTGCAGCGTGAGGCGATCAGCTCGTCGCTCTTGGAGCTGATGGCGCGCGAGGGGGTGGAGGTCGATTCGGGCGCTGAAATCGGGCGGGTTGAAGGAGCGGAAGGCGGTCAGGTGCGTGTTGTGGGCGCCCAGGGGCGTTCGCACGGTGCGTTTGATTTCGTCGTCGCGGCGGATGGGTCGAGGTCAGCGATCCGATCGCAGTTTGCGTCGCTGGTGCGGCGCGATCGCGTGTACCCGTGGGGTGCGCTGTGGACGATGGTGGAGGATCCGGAGGAGCGCTTTGGGGGTGTGCTTCGGCAGGTGTATCGGGGGACGCGCCGGCTGCTCGGCTTTCTGCCTTCGGGGCGCGCGTGCGAGGGCGGGGCGAAGCGCCTGAGCTTGTTTTGGAGCGTGCCGGTGGGGGAGTTGGGCGAGTTCGATGGGGCGCGTCTTGAGCGTTGGAAGGAGGAGGTGCGCGCGCTGACGGACCTGGGAGACTCAGTTCTGGATCGTATCGATGATCCGGCATCGATCATCGGCGCGCCGTATCGCGACGTGGTGATGCGCAGGCCCCATTCGGGGCGGGTGGTGTTTGTCGGTGATGCGGCGCACGCGATGAGCCCGCAGCTCGGGCAGGGTGTCAACTTGGCGCTGCTCGACGCGGCGGCGCTTGCCGATGCACTGCGGGAGGAGCGAACGATCGAGCGTGCGTTCGGGACGTACGCCGCGGCGCGTCGGGCGAACCTGGCCTTCTACCAGCGCGCTTCGCGGTGGTTGACGCCGTTCTTTCAGTCGGGGCTCGGGTGTCTGGGACCGCCGCGGGATTCGCTGATGAGCCCTGTGTCGCGCGTCCCGTTCGTGCGGCGTCAGATGTTGCTATCGGTGGCGGGGCTCAAGACGGGTGTGCTCGGATCGATGCCGCTGCCGGAGGTCGATGCGTCGAATGAAGCGCAGTAAGACCACGTCGTTGATTCACGCAGCGTCGCGACGGAGCCGGTCGATGGCGTCCTTGGCGTCCTTGAGTCCAACGCCGGTCGCTTCGCGGTAGAGCTTGATAGCCTCGATGACACGCCCGCGTTCGAGAGCGGCTTGGACGCTGGCTCGCGTCTGTTCGTCGGGCTCGGGGAGCGATCGGTCCGGCTCGGTCGGAACGCGCGAGGCCGGACGGAGCGCGCCTTCGAGCAGCTTGAGTCCGACCGCGACCGCAAGAAGGGCGAAGACCATGGCGCCCCAGGGCGAGCTCGCGCCGTGGGCGTCGCTGAGTTCGGGGGTCTCGAAGAAGAAGCCGTAGAACTCCCAGGCGCCGACCGAGAGGCCAGCCGAGACGATCACGATGCCGATAACCGCGCTGGTCACGCGCCACGCCGAGAACATGTGCGGAGGATCGGCAGATTGGGGCGGCTTCCTCGACTGAAGTCGCATTGCGCATGCGATGTCGCACGGATGATCGATGCCGCAGCGCTACTCCCATTCGATCGTGGCGGGCGGCTTGGAGGAGATGTCGTAGACGACGCGGTTGACCCCTCGGACCTCGTTGATGATGCGGTTGGAGATGCGGGCGAGGACGTCGAAGGGGATGCGGGCCCAGTCGGCGGTCATGAAGTCCTGCGTCTCGACCGCCCGGATGGCGATGACCTGGTCGTAGGTGCGCCCGTCGCCCATCACGCCGACGGAGCGGACGGGCAGGATGACCGCGAAGACCTGGCTTGTGCGCCGGTAGAGCTCCGCAGCGACGATCTCCTCGAGGAGGATCTCATCGGCTTCGCGGAGCACGTCGAGGCTCGGGCGGTTGACCTCGCCCAGGCAGCGGACGGCGAGCCCTGGGCCCGGGAAGGGGTGTCGCCAGACGATCTGGTCGGGCACGCCGAGCACTTCGCCGAGCTTGCGGACTTCGTCCTTGAAGAGGTCGCGGAGGGGTTCGAGCAGGGCGAGCTTCATGCGCTCGGGGAGCCCGCCGACGTTGTGGTGGAGCTTGATGCCCGCGGCTTTGCCCGCGGCGGAGTGTCCGGACTCGATCACGTCGGGGTAGAGCGTGCCTTGGGCGAGGAACGCGGCGTCGGGGATGCTCTTGGCGGCTTCGTCGAAGACGTCGATGAAGAGGTGTCCGATGCGGCGGCGCTTCTCCTGGGGATCGGTGACGCCGGCGAGGGCTTCGAGGAAGCGCGACTCGGCGTCGGCGACGGTGAGATCGGCGCCGAAGTGGTCGCGGAAGGTTGATTCGACGAGCTGGCGCTCGTTCTTGCGGAGGAGGCCGGTGTCGACGAAGACGCAGTGGAGTTGGTCGCCGATGGCCTTGTGGAGGAGCGCGGCGGCGACGGAGGAATCGACGCCGCCCGAGAGCCCGCAGATGACGTGCTTGGCGCCGACCTGCTCGCGGATGCGCGCGATGGCCTCGTCGGCGAAGTCGGCCATCCGCCAATCACCGGCGCACCCGCAGATGGCGTAGACGAACTGGTGGATGATGTCGACGCCGTGGGGTGTGTGGGTGACTTCGGGGTGGAACTGCACGCCGAAGAAGCGGGCGTCGGGGTCGTCGGACTCGACCGCGGCGTACGGGCAGGTGCTGGTGGCGGCGATGGGGCGGAGCTTGGCGTCGGCGAGGTGGTCGACCTGGTCGCCGTGCGACATCCAGACGCTGGTGGTCTCGGGGAGGTTCTTGAGGATGGAGGTGTGGTCGGCGACGTTGAGGGTGGCTCGGCCGAACTCGCGGCGGGCGGCACGCTCCACGCGGGCGCCGAGGGCCCGGCAGGCGGCCTGCATGCCGTAGCAGATGCCGAGGACCGGGACGCCGAGGCGGAGGAGGTCGGGATCGAGCTGGGGGGCGCCGGGTTCATCGACGGAGGCGGGGCCGCCGGAGAGGACGATGCCCTTGGGTTTGAGCGCGGCGACCTCGGCGGCGGGCATCTCTGGGGCAATGAGGACGGAGAAGACGCCAGCTTCGCGCAACCGCCGCGCGATCAACTGAGCGGTCTGGGACCCAAAGTCGATGACGGGGATGACGTCGTGGTCGTTAGGGGTCATCCAATGCTCCAGCTTGAGGGAATCGAGAGGTTAGGCCGGCGCGTCCGAGAAGGCGCGCCGCCGCGACGCCGGTACGATGGGGGCGTGCATCTTGCCTGGGTACGGCTAGGGATGGTGTTTGGGACGGCGGCGATCGTCGTGGGGGGGTGCGTGCAGATCCCGGGAGGGCTGGACTCGCCGGAGCCGGCGGCGCGGATCATCGCGGCGGCCGAGGCGGGGGGGACTCGTGACCCCGAGGCGATCGGGCCTCTCGTGGAGATGCTCAACTCGGAGGACCCGGCGGCGCGGCTCGTGGCGTCATGCTCGCTTGAGCGGGTCCTGGGTCGCCCGATCGGCTTCGACCCGGCGGCCGGTGAGGCGGCGCGGCGCGAGGCGGCGGCGGAGTTGGCTCGTGCGTACCGAGCGGGGGAGCTGACGCCCGTGGATCAGGAGACGGCCCGTTGACACTCAAGGACGCGCATGTGCGCATCGAGTTGAGGTCGGACCCCATCTACCTCGCGGGGGCGCGACAGCTCGTTGCTGCGGTGGCGCAGCGGCTTGGGTTTGATGACGCGGCGTGCAGCCAGATCGCGCTGGCGGTCGACGAGGCGCTGTGCAACGTGATCCGGCATGGGTATGAGCAGCAGCGTGACCAACCGATCTGGATCAGCTTGCGCCCGGAACAGCCAGACCCACCGATGGGGCTTCGGGTGGTGATCGAAGACGAAGGCCGCCAGGTCGAGCCGGGGCAGATCCGCGGGCGCGACCTGGAGGACATCAGGCCGGGGGGGCTCGGGGTACACATCATCCGTGAGGTGATGGACGAGGTTGCCTACGAGAAGCGTGATGGACGCGGCATGCGCCTTACGCTCGTCAAACACGCGGCGGGTTCGCCCGCCGGGGAGGAGTGAGTATGGCGGAAGCACACGGGGTCGAGCGACAGGGCGACGCGGTGGTCGTCACGCCGACCACCGACGTGGACATGAGCCGCAGCCCGGAGCTGCGCCAGGCGCTGCGCGAGGCGTTCGGCTCTGGCGCGAAGCGCGTGGTGGTGGATCTGGGGCGCGTGCAGTACATGGACAGCTCGGGGCTCGCGACGCTGGTCGAGGCGATGCGGACCTCGCGGTCTTCGAAGGTCGAGCTTGTGCTGTGCTGTTTGCAAGCGAAGGTGAAGTCGATCTTCGATATCGCGCGCCTGGCGTCGTTCTTTGACATCCGCGACTCGCGCGACGATGCGATCGGCGGGAGCGCGGCGTGACGCGACTGATCACCGGGTCCATCGAGTGGCTCGGGCGCCCGGTGTTGCACATCGGGCACATGGTGCTGTTGTTCCTCGAAACGTGCGGGTGGGTGGCGCGTTCGCCGACCGACAAGCACGCGCGGATCGGTTTGCCGGCGATCGTGTATCAGATCGTGCGCGTGGGTGTGCGGTCGATGTTCATCGTGTCGCTGGTGTCGGGCTCGGTGGGGCTCATTTTGTCGCTGCAGCTCGCGCCGCCGCTGGACGGGTTCGGTCAGCGGCACGAG
>JAUIFD010000272.1 GCA_030429485.1 Phycisphaerae bacterium
TGGCTCCTCCTTTGTAGAGGCTGCTCAGGCGCGGGTAGCCGCCGCCCGTCGGCGCTCCGTCTTTGAACGGATCGATTGCGATACCGGCGTAAGGTGAGTAGACGTCCTCGCGTGCTCCGGCAGGGTTGAAGATCGTGTCGTCGATGAGCTTGCCGATGTCGCTCGTGGGAATGGAGATGTTGTTGCGGCCTCTGATCGAGAGGTCGCGGATGACGACTCCGCGCGCGCCCTGGACGATGATCGCGGGTTGGTCATCCGTAACCCGTCCACCAACGGCGGGTCGTGGTCGACGGCCGGTCGTGGCACCCGTCGGGGATGGCAAGGCGCAGGGAGCGTGGGTCGTGGTCGCGTGCGTGCCGGTGGACGGAGGGCGAGGCGCTCGAGGTTCTCGCTGCGCTCGAGGAGTCCGGTGAGAGCGTGTCCGCGTTCGCGAGGCACGAGGGCCTGTCGGCTGGGCGACTGTACCGCTGGCGGGCGCGGCTGCAGCTGAGCGGCAGGCCGGCGTTCGTCGAGGTGTCGCGGCCGGAAGTCGAGGTCGAGCGCGGGGAGGGCCGGCTCGAGGTGGTCGTCGCCAGTGGGCGTGTGGTGCGCGTGCCGACGGGTTTCGACGTCGAGACGCTCCGGCGTCTGCTCGTGGTTCTGGAGGAGGACGCGTGCTGACGTTCCCCCCGGCGGTGAAGGTCTTCGTGGCGACGCAGGCCATCGACGGCCGGAAGGGCGCCTACAGCCTGGCGGCCATGGTCCGCAGCGTCTTTCGCCACGATCCCTTCAGCGGCAATCTCTACGTGTTCTTCACGCGTCGGCTCGACCGCGTGCGCGTGTTGTACTGGGATCGGAGCGGCTTCGCGCTGTGGACGAAGCGGCTGGAGAAGGGGCGCTTTCGAGCGTCGATGTCTGCCGATGGGCGCCTTCGGGCGACCGATATCGAGTACGCGGAGCTGGCGCTTGTTCTCGAGGGCATCGACCTCGCTGGGTCCCGGCGGCGAGCCCGGTGGGTGCCACGGAAGGCAGCTGCAGTCGCGATGGACAAGGTGCTTGCGCGCGTCGGGTAGCTCGCGCGGCCGGCGGTTGCTCCGTCCCGGGGTCGGGGCATGTCATCCATATCGCACTTTGTCGCAGCAAAGTGTGCTCACGATACGATTATGGTGAGCCGTTCGCGCCCGTCGATGCGTCCTGGTGACAATGGCGAATGCGCAGCCACCGCAGGTTGAGCCCATCACCTGCAAGTACCAGCCTGACGTTGAGAGCGTGCGGGCCTGGCTGCACAAGATGTTGGCCGAAGGACGCTTCGTCGCGCTCGTGATGTCCGTGGTGGCGCTCATCGCCCGCCTGCGTGACCTCAACACCGAGTTGATGAAGCGGGTCGCCCACCTCAAGCGCAAACGGCCACCATCGGAGACGTTGCGACGCGTCGAGGCGCAGCTCGCGTTCACGTTCATCGAGCAGGGCGTGCCGGGCCCGAGCGAGGATGAGGATGGGGATGGGAGCGAGCAGCCGCCCCGACGCCGACGACGCCGCGGCAAGCATCCTGGGCGCCAGGCGCTTCCAGAGCATCTTCCCCGTGTCGAGGTCCCCAATCCTGTCCCGGACGCGCTTCGCCGCTGCCCGCACTGCAACAAGCCGATGGTCCTGCTCGGCCACGAGCGGTGCGAGACGCTCGAAGTCAAGCCCGCCGAGTTCTTCGTCAACGTCCGCGTCGACGAGACCCTCTGCTGCCACGCGCACGACCTCATCGTCTCCGCGCCACCGCCGCCGAGAATCGTGCCTCGTGGCAAGCTCGGCGACGGTCTCATCACCGAGGCTCTCGCCGACAAGTATCTCCTCAGTCTCCCCATTGAGAGGCAATGCACCAATTGGATGCGCCTCGGCATCAAGCTCTCCCCACAGACTGTGGGTCGCAGCGTCGCGGCCGCAATCGATCTGCTTGCACCTGTCGCCGCGCTGATTGGTGAGCAGATGCGCGCGAGCGACATTGTGTCCACCGACGCGACGAGCATTCGGCTGCTGGATCCCGAGGCTCCGGAAGGTCGCCGCTTCGGGACGATCTGGTGTGCCATTGGCGACGGACGTTGGGTCAGCTTCGGCTACTGGCCCGACGCCTCGGCCGACGGCGCCAAGGACCTGCTCGGAACCGCCGCAATGACAGGTCGCACCATTCAATGTGATGGCACTTCGACCACGAACTTCATCGAGCATGGCGGGGGCAGACGTCCCGGCTGCTGGGCCCACGGCCGTCGTCGCCTCGTGGAGGCCGGCCGCTCGGGCGACGCCTTCGCGCTCGCGGGACTGCGAATCATCGCCAAGCTCTTCGTCGTCGAGAAGATCGCGCGGCACCTGGATGAGACGCCGGACGAGCGTCGGCAGCGGCGCCAGCAGCACAGCAGTCGGATCCTCGACGAGTTGCGGAGCTGGGTGGACGAGAGCCGCTCGGTGATCGCGCCGAAGTCCCCGCTCGGCCGCGCCCTCGGCTACCTGCACCGGCAGTGGGGACGGCTCACCCACTTCTTGGAGGACGGACGTGTGGAGCTCACCAACAACCACGTCGAGAGAGCGATTCGTCCGTTGGTCCTGGGCATGAAGAACTGGCTCTTCGCGTGGGAAGACAGCGGCGGGGAGCGCACCGCGATCATCCTCACGGTGCTCGGCACGTGCATCGCGCAGCGCATCAACCCCCGTGCGTATCTACACAAGGCGCTCGGACTGCTCGTCAACGAGGTCGACGCCATCGAGGTCCTGCCGAGCCGCCTCGCCGAGGCCCACCCCGAGTTGCGGATGCCCGTCCGCGGCAGCCCCTCTCCCGACGACGCCAGCCTCGCGGAGCTCATCGCCGAGCTCGAAGCCAGCCTCGAGCTCGATGTCGGGCCCGCGCCGAAGGCTCTCCTCGCGCCCGCCTGAGCGCGAACGCAGCGCCCATCAGTCCTGCCCGACGAGCTCTCCGTCCGTGGCTTCGGCGGTGCCGCGGAACTCGTGCACCAGCCCGTAGTACGACGCGCTCAGCGCGCCCTGCACGATGTCCGTACACGTCTGGTACAGCGGCCAGAACACGTCCCGCAAGAAGGGCTCGGGTACCTTCAACATCAGGCTCGTGCGGTGCTGCCGAGGCTCTCGATACGGCTCCAGCCCGTAGCGGCGGCACAACGTCATGAAGAACGCCCGCAGGTACGGATCCTCCTGTCGCACCTTCACCGCGATCTCGGCGTGCCCAGCCTGACGCTGCTCGGCGAGAAGCTCACGCAGCGCCGCGGCGGGCGCCTCCTGCCCCCGACGACCCACCCAACCCGTCGCAACGCGCGTCTCCGCCTCGCGCAACTGCCTGAGCACCGCCGCCCGATCCATCGCAGCCATGCTCGGCTAGCAGCGTCCGCGTGTCTACGATGGCGGCTCGCGCGCTACACCAACTCCGACTCGTCCGCCATCGGCCGTTGGTGGACGGGTTACGGTC
>JAUIFD010000046.1 GCA_030429485.1 Phycisphaerae bacterium
AAGCTCACAGTCGACCTCGACGCAGTGCCGGAGGGCACGGCGGTGTTCCCGTTCCAGCCGCTGGTCCGCGTGCGGGGCTCGATCCTGCAGTGCCAGCTGCTCGAGACGGCGCTACTCAACCTGGTGAACTTCCAGACGTTGATCGCGACAAAGGCGTCGCGCGTCACCCTCGCCGCACAGGGCGATCCCGTGCTGGAGTTCGGATTGCGTCGGGCCCAGGGTGTTGACGGTGCGCTCGCTGCGAGCCGAGCCGCGTTCATCGGAGGGTGCAGCGCGACCTCCAACGTGCTCGCGGGCAAGCGGTTCGGCATTCCAGTGCGAGGTACGCACGCCCATAGCTGGGTGATGTCATTCGACGACGAACAAGACTCGTTCGAGGCGTACGCGAGCGCGATGCCCAACAACTGCGTGTTCCTGGTCGACACCTACGACACGCTCGAGGGTGTGAGGAGGTCGATCGAAGTCGGGCGATCGCTACGGGAGCGCGGGCACGAGATGGTCGGCATCCGGCTCGACTCCGGGGACCTGGCGTACCTGAGCATCGAGGCCCGGCGTCTGCTCGACGAGGCCGGGTTTGCTGAGGCGGTGATCGTCGCGAGCAACGACCTCGACGAGCATCTCATCGAGAGCCTGAAGCGGCAAGACGCCACGATCGCGGTCTGGGGCGTGGGGACCAAGCTCGTCACCGCGTACGGCCAGCCCGCGCTCGGCGGCGTCTACAAGCTCGCAGCGCTCCGGACGCCCGACGGCACATGGCGTCCCACGATCAAGCTCTCCGAGCAGTCGATCAAGATCTCGGTCCCCGGGGTGCTGCAGGTGCGCCGGTTCAGCGAGGGCGGGCGCTTCATCGCCGACGCGATCTACGACGTTGGCGAGGGGCTCGAGGATGACATCGTTGTTGTTGATCCATCGGATCCGATGCGGCGTCGCGGGGTCGATGCTGGGACGGCGCACGAAGACTTGCTCGTGCCGATTGTGCGCGCGGGGGTGGTCTGCTACGAGCCGCCTCGCCTTGAGGAGGTGCGGGTGCGGGCGCAGCAGCAGCTTGGAGCCATGCACGTGGGCGTAAAGCGGCTCGACAACCCGCACCGGTACCCCGCGGGAATCGAGCTGGGCCTCTACCGGCGCCGGGAGCGGCTCATAGAGCAAGCGCGGGGGATCACGCGATGACGACAATCCGGGTTGCGGCGGGTGCTGTGAACCAGACTCCCCTGGACTGGGACGCTAATCGCGATCGCATCCTGGCGTCCGTCGAGCGCGCCCGTTCGGCTGGCGCGGGGCTGTTGTGCCTGCCCGAGCTCTGTATCTGCGGGTACGGGTGCGAGGACGCGTTTCACTCGAGCGGCACGTGGCGCACCGCGCTCGACGTCCTCCGCGAGATCGTGCCAGAGACACACGGCATCTGCGTTTCGCTCGGCCTCCCGATCTTCGTACGCGGCGCTCTCTACAACGCGGCCGCGGTCGTCGTCGATGGACGGATCGCCGGCTTTGCCTGCAAGCAGCACCTCGCGGGCGACGGCGTGCACTACGAACCGCGTTGGTTCAAGCCGTGGCCGGACGGGACTCGGGCGACGATCGAGCTGGACGGCCAGACGTATCCCGTCGGCGACCTGATGTTTGACGTCGGCGGCGTGCGCGTTGGTTTCGAGGTTTGCGAGGACGCGTGGGTGCACGACCGACCCGGAGCGGATCTGGCGCGGCAGGGCGTGGATGTGATCTGCAATCCGAGTGCGAGCCACTTCGCGTTCGGCAAAGCGCGGGTGCGCGAGCGCTTCGTCGTGGATGGGTCGCGAGCCTTCGGGGCGGCGTACGTCTACGCCAACCTGCTCGGCAATGAAGCAGGACGCATGATCTACGACGGGCACACCATGATCGCCTCGCTCGGGGCGTTGCTCGCGACGGGGTCGCGGTTCAGCTACGCCCCCGGCACAGAGGCTCTCGCGGATCTCGATCTTGACGAGCTCCGCGCCACGCGCGCACGCTCGGTGAACTACCGTCCCGAACCAAGCGAGCGGCATCTCGTGCGCGTCGGTTTTGATTGGCCAGCTTCGCGCGTCGCGCTCCCCGCGCCCGATGCACCACCAGACATCGGAGAAGAAGAGGAGTTCACGTGCGCGGTCTGCCTCGGGCTGCGCGACTATGCGACCAAGTCGCACTCGAAGGGCTTCGTCGTCTCGCTCAGCGGCGGCGCCGACTCGTCGGCGGTAGTCGCGCTCGCCGCGACGATGGTTGACTTGGCGACTCGTGAGATCGGGGTCGCCACGCTCGCCCAGCAGCTCGGATGTCCGACGGCGTCATCGAGCGAGGCGATCGTCGCCGCGACGCTTACCACCGTCTACCAGTCGACCCGCAACAGCACCGCCGCGACGCGCGACGCGGCCGCGACGCTCGCGCGCGCCGTTGGGGCCACCCACCACGAGATCGACGTCGACGGCATCACCGAGTCGTACACGCGCCTGATCGAGCGTGCGATCGGGCGAGAACTGCGCTGGGAGACCGACGACATCGCACTCCAGAACATCCAGGCGCGCGTACGGGCACCCGGCGCCTGGATGCTCGCCAACATCGAGAACAAGCTGCTTCTTACGACCAGCAACCGCTCGGAGGCGGCGGTCGGGTACGCGACGATGGACGGCGACACCGCCGGAGGCCTTGCGCCCATCGCCGGCATCGACAAGGCGTTCCTGCGCCGGTGGCTCCGGTGGATGCAGGCCGAGGGACCGGCGGGCGGCCGCCCGATCCCGGAGCTGGAGGCTGTCAACGCGCTCGTGCCGACCGCCGAGCTGCGCCCGCCGGGACAGTCGCAGACCGACGAGGGCGATCTCATGCCCTACCCCGTGCTCGACGCGATCGAGGAGGCGGTGATCGGACGGAAGTTGCCCGCTGAGCGCGTGCTCGAGGAGCTCGCGCGCGAGTTCGGCATGTATCCCGCGGAGACACTCCGGGCTTGGCTCGGGCGCTTCTACACGCTCTGGTCGCGCAATCAGTGGAAGCGAGAGCGGTACGCCCCCGCGTTCCACGTCGACGACCGCAACCTGGACCCGAAGACATGGTGCCGCTTCCCGATCCTCTCCGGGGGCTTCCGGCGGGAGATGGAAGGTCTCGGCTAGGCCTCGTGCGGACAAGCGGCGGGCAGGCAATCTTGGCGAGCCGCTTGACTTCGTGTTGTGTATACACGATACTAAGTGTGGCAATTACACGAAAGGCTGCCATGCCCTTCGCCTACGAGTTCGCCCGCCCGGCCCTCACCGTCGACTGCGTCGTGTTTGGCATCGATGAGGACGACCTCCGGGTGATGCTCATCCAGCGCGGCATCGAGCCGTTCGCGGGCATGTGGGCCATCCCCGGCGGATTTGTGCGCGTCGACGAGTCACTGGAGGACGCGGCCCGGCGAGAGCTGGAGGAGGAGACCGGGATCCGGGACGTCTTCCTCGAGCAGCTCTTCACCTTCGGCCGGGTGGATCGTGACCCCCGCGAGCGCGTGGTGTCGGTCGCCTACTACGCGCTGACCAACCTCATCGGACACGATGTGCATGCCCGCACGGACGCGACCAACGCTGCGTGGTTCGCGCTCAGCGAACCGCCCGAGCTTTCGTTCGACCACGCGGAGATTCTCGAAGCCGCCTACGCACGCCTGCGGGGCAAGGTCCGTTACCAACCGATCGGCTTCGAACTGCTCCCGGATCGTTTCACGCTGACCCAGCTGCAACGCGTCTACGAGATCGTGCTCGACCGCGAGATTGACAAGCGGAACTTCCGCAAGAAGATCCTCGCGATGGGCATCCTCAAGGACACCGGCGACGTGCAGAAGGACGTCGCCCATCGCGCAGCACGTCTGTACCGCTTCGACAAGCGGGTGTACGACCGCATGGTGCGGAAGGGCTTTCACTTCGAGGTGTGACCTTGATGCATGCACTCATCCTCGTCGACATCCAGCACGACTTCCTACCCGGCGGCGCACTCGCTGTGCCCGATGGCGACGCGGTGATCCCCGTTGCCAACGCCGCGATGGAGGCGGCGAAGCGACGCGGGCATCTCGTCGTCGCGACGCAGGACCAACACCCCGCCGACCACGGGTCGTTCGCGAGCCAGCACCCGGGGCGGCGCGTCGGTGAGGTGATCGAGCTCGACGGACTGAGCCAGATCCTCTGGCCCGACCATTGCATCGAGGGAACACGTGGGGCGGCGCTCGCTGACACGCTGCGACGCGATCTGATCGGCCGCGTGTTCCCGAAGGGTGGCGACCGCACGGTCGACAGCTACAGCGGCTTCTTCGACAACGGGAAGCGGCACTCAACCGGGCTCGCCGAGTACTTGCGCGAGCATGGCGTCACTGGCGTGACCATCCTCGGACTCGCAACCGACTACTGCATGAAGTTCACGGCCCTGGACGCCATCGACGAGGGGTTTGAGGTTTCTCTGCTGCTCGGCGGGTGTCGAGGCGTGGAGTTGCGTGCGGGTGATGTCGAGTCGGCGGTCGGCGAGATGCGGGTCGCCGGAGTGCGCATCCTGGCGGATCCAGAGAGGAGGGTCGCGTCATGCTGAGTTTGCACACGGTGCGAGAGGGTGAGCGGCTTTCGGTCTGGTCTCCGGATGGCCGCGTGCGGTTCGTGGATGGGCCTACGCGGTTCTGGACCTTCCGTGAGCGGGCGGAGCACGAGCTCGAACTCGAGCTGGCGCGGGCCAAGGGGCGCGAACGCATGGTGTTCCTCGAGTCGATCGCGGGCATGCAGGTGGATCTCACGCGGTATCTGGTCGCGAGCTTCCAGGCCCCGGACCGTCTGGTGCGCATCGAGGGCGCCGGGACAACACCGCTCCTGCACCTGTATCCCGATGGAGGACCCGCGGATGACTGAGGACCGGATCATCGCTGCGGGCCGCTTCCTCACGCTGCGTCAACGCGACGGTTGGGAGTTCGTGACACGACCCAACGCGACGGGTGTCGTTGCGATCATCGCGGTCACGGAAGCCGACGAACTGGTCCTGATCGAGCAGCACCGCACACCGCTCGCGGGGCGTGTCATCGAGATTCCGGCGGGGCTCGTCGGAGACGAAGAGGGAGGCGTGCATGAGTCTCCCGAGGTCGCAGCGCGACGCGAGTTGCTCGAGGAGACGGGGTACGAAGCCGAGAGCTTCACGCTGATCACCCGGTGCGTCAGCTCGGCGGGTCTCACCAACGAATCCGTGACGCTGTTTCGCGCGACCGGCTTGAGCCGCAGCGGGACGGGCGGCGGAGTCGGTAGCGAGCGCATCACAGCACATCTCGTTCCTCTTCGCGAGGCGTGGCGGTGGCTCGAGTCCGCAGCGGATAGCGGACGCCACATCGATGCCAAAGTCTTCGCTGCACTCGCGTTCCTTCGGATCAACCAATGAACTACAACCGACACACCGCAATCAGCAAACGACTGAGTTACGTGCTGCGCCACCGCCCCGATTCGATCGGGCTCCGCTTGGACCAAGCGGGATGGGCGGACATCGAAGACCTCCTCGACGGCCTGGCCCTCCGGGGCAAGGCGGTTTCGAGAGATGAACTGGACGAGGTCGTGAAGACGAACCCGAAGCAGCGGTTTGAGATCGACGAGAGCGGGACCCAGATACGGGCCCGCCAAGGGCACTCCGTCCGCGTGCAGCTTGGCTACGAACCTGAGCAACCACCCGACTTGCTCTTTCACGGCACGCCCGAGGCGAATCTTGACTCGATCCTGCGTGTCGGTCTCGACAAGCGGCGGCGCCACCACGTCCACATGTCCACCGACCGAGCCCTGATGCTCGAGGTCGCGAGAAGGCGGGGCGAACCCGTGCTCCTTCGAATCGATGCGAGGGCCATGCACGTCGCAGGTCACGTGTTCTACGTGACCGCGAACGACGTGTGGCTTACGGACAGCGTTCCGCCCCAGTACCTGTCTGCGGACTTGTCGGCAAGCGGTGACCAACCGTGTCCCAATCCGCTGCCGTAAGCGAACGGCCCAATCTCTGTGTAGCGCAGCGAGTCTGCCTCGTGGCCTATGGGAACCTGGCACCGCTCGGGCGCACCGACCTCCGGGTCCGGAGGCGCCGCATGCCGCAGGGTCAATGGAGCGGAGGCGACTCGAACGCCCAACTTCCAGCTTGCAAAGCTGGCACTCTACCAGTTGAGTTACCGCCCCGGCGGGTGCAAGCGTAGGCGGCGGAGGGCGCTGCGAACCGCTATAGACTGCGTCATGCGCGTCTTTGTGCTTATCGCGGTCCTGTTCATCGGCGGCGTCTGTACGGGCCAGGACGAGCCGGCGCCCGAACCTCCCGTCGCACCCGTCTCGGAGTTGACGGCGGCGGAGGTGCAGGCGATCGCGGACATGTTCGCGGCCCGGGACGACATCGAGCCGGCCGTCCGCGACCGCGTCAAGACCGATCTCGAAGGGGCGATCGCCCTGCTCCAGCGTCGCGACGCGGCGAAGGCCGAAGCGGCCGCCTTCGCGAGCGAGACCGAGCGAGCGCCGGGGATGATCGAGGAGTACCGGGCCGAACTCGCCCAGGCGCCGGCGCAGGTCGTTATCGAGGGGCTGGACACCTGGACCAGCGACCAGGTGCGCGAGGCAATCGAAACCGCTTCGGCCGAGTTGGACCTGGCGAGGTCGGAGCTCGCGGCCCTGCAGGCGGAGGCGACCCGACGCACCACGCGGTTGGACGAACTCCCGCGACAGGTGCAGGCCGCACGCGAACGCCTCGCCGCCATGCCGGTTGTCACCGTGCCTCCGCCCGACGCCCCTCCAGCCGATCGGTCGGCGGCTGTGCTCAAGATCGCGGACCGTACTCTGAGCGACGCCCTGCTCGCTCGCGACGAGGCGGAGCTCGCGAGCTATCGCGCGCGGCGTGACCTGTTGCCGCTCCGACGAGATCGGGCGCAGCGCCGCGTTGATCGAGGCGTGAAGCGCCTCGAACTCCTGCAGAACGCGGAGGCGACCCTGCAGCGGGCCGATGCACAGCGATCGCAGCGCGACGCCGCGCGGTTGCAGAGGCAGGCCGGTGATCTGAGCCCGAGTCTGAAGGCGATCACCGAGGAGCTGTCAGCGTTGGCTGCGGAGCGCAGCGCCAATCCTGGCGTCATCTCCGACCTCACCGCCGTGCGCGAGCGCCAGCTCACCGCCCAAGGCGAGCTCGCGTCGCTTCGTGATCGCATCACGCTGACTTCGGCGAAGGTGCGTGCGGCGGGCCTCTCGGACGCCGTGGGGCTTGTGCTGCGGACCGAACTGGGCGCACTGCCGGATGCGGGCGACCTGCACGACGAGCGGCGTGCGCTCCAGCGCCGCCTCGCGGATGCGCAGTATCGCTTGATTGTCGTCGAGGAGTCTCTCTCGTCCGCAAGCGACATCGAGGCGCTCGGGCCGCCGCTCGTCGCCGAGGCGCGTGCCGCGAACCCGGACATGGCCGAAGAGGAAGTGAACAAGCTGGTCCGCGATCTGCTCGCGAACCGGGCCGATCAGCTGCGCACGCTGCGGTCGGACTACCTCTCGCTGGTCTCCGCCGCCGCGGACCTGGACACCGTCCTCGGCGAGCTCTTGGGGCTCTCACGGGAGTATCGCTCGTATATCGAGGAACGGATTCTGTGGACGCAGAGCGTGCCGCGCGGTCGTGTGCCGACGTTCGATCAGATTCGGTCCGGTGTCCTGTGGCTCGTCGATGGGAGCGCCTGGACCGCAGCACTGACAAGCTCGGTGCGGGGTCTCTGGCCGATCCGCACGAGCGAGGCTCTCGTACTGGCCCTCGCCTCCCTCGTGCTCCTGTTCGGAAAGCGTGCAAGGAAGGTCGCGGCCGACGCCACCGCGCGCACCAAACGATTTCAGACCGACAACGTCGGCCTGACATTCGTGGCGGTCGCCTGCACGTTCGTTCGCGCGATGTTCCTTCCGGCGCTGGCGATGATCGCCTCGATCTTGTTCGCGGGAGGGCAAGGCGAGCACGCCGCAGCCGCCAGCGCGGCGCTCCGCAATGTCGCCGCGCTGCTCGCGGGCTTGGAGTTCATGCGTCGGTCAGCCGTCCCGGGCGGCATCGCCGACGTCCACTTCCGGTGGCCGAAGGACGGGCTCGCGTACTTCCGCCGGTGGGTGTTCCGATTCGAGCTCGTCTCTGTGCCGCTCGCGTTGCTCTTCGTGCTGTACAAGGAGCAGCCCAACGATCTCTGGAACGACGCGATCGGGCGAGCGACGTTCATTCTGCTGATGCTCTCGCTCGCCGCGTTCTTCGGCGTCACGTTCGCCCCGTGGCGCCCGTTCGTGCAGCTCCATCTACGCAAGCGAGCCGACAGCCTCGCAAACCGCACCAGGTGGGTCTGGTACGTCGGGTTCATCGCGCTGCCTGTCACGCTCGCGGTCGCGGCTGTGATGGGGTACTACTACACGGCGGTGCAGCTTGAGTTGCGGCTCAAGTACTCCATTTGGCTCGTCGTCATCACGGCGATCGCGCACGCGTTGGCGATGCGGTGGCTCTTCATCGAGCGTCGTCGCCTGCTCGTCGCCGTCGCAAAGCAGCGCAGGACCGCGGCTCAGAGCGGTGAAGGAACGAACGTCGGCGAAGCCGTGATGGACGCCGAGGCATCGGTGGACGTTCCGGACCTCGATGCGCAGTCCCGCCGAGTGCTGCGAGGGGCGGTGCTCGCGCTCGCGGTGGTCGGCCTGTACGTGCTCTGGGCCGATATCTTGCCCGCGTTGCGCATGCTCGAGCGCGTGCAGGTGTGGCCGCAGGTCACCGTCGTCGAACTCCGCGAAGAGACGCCGGTCTTCGAGGACGTGCTCGTGCAGAGCAGCGCAGCCGCAACACCGGAATCGGCAGCGTCAAACTCACCGGGCCTCGCGAACCCGGCTGCGGCGCTCTCAAGCGAGCACGAGCCTTCCGCGCCGATCGGCGCGGTGACGCTCGCCGACGTCGGGCTCGCCATCGTCGTTGCGGTCTTGACGATCGTACTCGCGCGGAACTTCCCCGGCATGCTCGAGTTGGTTCTGCTCAAACGCCTACCGCTCGACGCGGGTTCTCGGTTCGCCGTGACCGCGATCTTGAGGTACGTCATCGCGGTGGTCGGGATCCTCCTCACGTTCAACTCGCTCGGTATCGGATGGTCGCAGGTGCAGTGGCTTGTCGCGGCGCTGACGTTCGGTTTGGCGTTCGGGCTGCAGGAGATCTTCGCGAACTTTATTTCGGGTTTGATCATCCTGATCGAGCGCCCGATTCGCGTGGGCGACGCGGTGACCGTGGATGGCACCACAGGGTCGGTGACCCAGATCCGGATGCGTGCGACCACCGTGCGCGATTGGGAGTTGCGCGAGCTGCTCGTGCCGAACAAGGTCTTCATCACGGACCGGTTCATTAACTGGACGTTGTCCGACCCACGGATCCGAATCACGATTCCGGTGGGTGTGAGCTACGGGTCCGATGTGCGTTTGGTCGAGCGAACCCTGCTCGAGCTCGGGCGAACCGAACCACATGTGCTGACCGAGCCCGCGCCGCGGGCGTTGTTCGTCGGGTTCGGGGACTCGACGCTCAACTTCGAGCTGCGCGTGTTCCTGGAGCACTTCGACCACTTCATCAACGCAAGGTCCAATCTCCACACACGCGTCATCGAGCGGTTCCGCGAACTCGGCATCGAGATCGCGTTCCCCCAACTCGATCTGCACGTGCGATCGGCTGATGCACTGCGCGAGTCGTTCTTGGCAAGTCGGGCTCCGACCGTGTAGGGCGGAGGCGAGCCCTAAGAAGGAGCCGGCGCGCGATCGGACCGCTCGCCGAGCCGTCCGTCCACGAGCATCGTCAGGTAGGTCGCGTGATCGATGCACATCTTGTCAGTCGCTTCAATCACGAGTCGCCGACGCTGGAGTTGAGCGAGCAGCGCCTCATCAGAGAGCGACCCGACAACCACGTTGCACTGAGCCGGGTAGCGCCCGAACCCAGCGAGGATGCACGCGACAGACTCGTCCGTGAGCGCGTAGCCCGGCCCGGTGCGGAGGTACTCGCCGAAGGGCCAACGCGTATCGCGCGACGCGAGTTGCGAGCGCACACCCTCGGGGACGTGCTCGGGCTGTCGAACAGCCCGCCAGTAGTCCGAATCGTCGCGATCGCTCAAGCAGAAGTGCATCACGATGAAATCGCGCACCCATTCGAGGGAGTCCGTCATCGTGGAGTTGAAACGCCGCGCCGGCGCCCCTGGGCAATCGGCGGTTGGCCAGAGCTCGATGAGGCGCTCGATGGCGTACGTGATCAGAGCGATCCCGGTCGCCTCGAGCGGCTCGATGAACCCGCTCGAGAGCCCGATCGAGACGCAGTTCCCGATCCAGGCGCGCCGCAGGCAACCGGTGCGGAACGGCACGACCCGAGTCTCGACGTCGATCGATCCATACTTCCGACGCACAAACTCGCGGAACTCTCGTTCCGCGTCCTCATCCGTAGCAAACGTCGAGGAGTAGACATACCCGGCGCCGAGGCGCTCGTAGAGCGGCACCTCCCACACCCACCCGTGCAGCAACGCTGTTGAAACCGTGCACGCCTCGATCCCTCTCGGATTGCCGCCTTCGTACGGGATGCGAGCCGCGATCGCGCGGTCGTTGAGCAGGTACTGGCCGTAGTCCTCGAACTCGTCGCCGTCCGTCAACTCGCGCATGAGAACGCGAGCGAAGCCGGTGCAGTCGATGAACAACTCGGCAGCGTGCTCGCCATGTTCTTCGGTCTGCACGGCGGCGATGCCCAGGGCGTCGCGCGTCACGCCGATCACATCGGCGCTGATGTGACGCACGCCGCGCGATATCGCGACATCGCGCAGGTAGAGTCCCAGGCGGGCCGCGTCGATGTGGTAGGCGTAGTTGGAGACCGGCGCGAGCTGGCGCGAGTCGCCGTGGAAGGCGACGGGGGCCTTGCGCCGAGCGATCAGCCGCGACTCCACCCAGCAGGCATTGGCGAGCGTCGCGCCGGTGAGCCCCCGCTGGCGTGCTGCGTGCCAGATGTGCATCGGGTGCAGGGGCGAGCCCTGCTCACTCGGGTCCCCGGAGAAGAACGGATGCAGGTACTCCCGGGAGTCGGGCGCATGGCCCCATCCGACGAAGCGGATGCCGTTCTTGAAGGTGGCGCCGCAGGTGCGCATCACGTCGTCTTCGTCGATTCCGAGCGTCATGAACTGACGCCGCAGCATCGGCTGGGTGCCCTCTCCGACGCCGATGGTCGGTACGTTGGGCGACTCGATGACCGTGACCTCGCCCGCGGGCCCGAGCACGGTCTTGAGGTGCAGCGCGGTGAGCCAGCCGGCGCTGCCGCCGCCGATGACTGCAACTTTGCTTACGAACCGGCCCATGCGCCCTCCGCGCGAGAGACTCGCGTCAAGATACGCGGGCATTGCGCGGCACGCGCGCCGATTCCGGTCGTGGTGTGACCGCAGAGCCCGGGAGTTCCCCAGACCCGACGAACTCTTCACATTCAGGCGTTCGCGGAGCGGTTACGGGCGGGGCTATTTCAACCCTTCTTCTTGGGCTTGAAGATCCGGAAGAGCTTCGTCAACGGGTCGTAGAACTCATCGACGATCCGCTCCTTGAGCGGGATGATCGCGTTGTCGGTGATCGTGATGTGCTCGGGGCACACCTTCGTGCAGCACTTCGTGATGTTGCAATACCCGATGTTCTGCTCGTCCTTGAGCTGCTCGAGACGGTCCTCGGTATCGAGCGGGTGCATCTCAAGCTGCGCGGTGTGGATAAGGAAGCGCGGGCCGGCAAACTCGGCGTGCTTGTGGTGGTCACGCAAGACATGGCAGACATCCTGGCAGAGAAAGCACTCGATGCACTTGCGGAACTCCTGCGAGCGCTCGACGTCTTCCTGGTGCATACGCCAGCTGCCGTCCTCAGCGTCGGGCTTGCGCGGCTTGAAGGGCTTGATCTTCTTCTTGACCTCGTAGTTCCACGAGACGTTGGTCACGAGGTCGCGGATGCGCGGGAAGGTCCGCATCGGCTCGACGGTGACGGGTTGGGTGGTGTCGATGGTGTCCATCCGCGTCATGCACATGAGCTTGGGCATGCCGTTGATTTCGGCGGAGCACGACCCGCACTTGCCGGCCTTGCAGTTCCACCGGCAGGCGAGGTCGGGCGCCGACTCGGCCTGGATCTGATGGATCGCGTCGAGCACCACCATGCCGGCCGTGACCTCCGTGGTGTAGTCCTTGAACTCGGACGACTGCGCATCGCCACGTGAGACACGGAAGGTGACCTTTGTTCCTTCGGGCATCACCCCATCTCCTTGATGATCGCGTCGAGCTCTTCGGGCAAGGGATTGCGCGCCTCGCGGCGCACCCGCATCGATCCGTCGTCGCCACGCGAGACGATCGTGTTGTGATGCGCGTGCCCCTCGTCCTTCGCCGGGAAGTCCTCGCGGAAATGCGCGCCCCGGCTCTCCTGGCGATCGAGCCCGCAACGGGCGACCGCCTCAGAGACCGTCAGCAGGTTCGCGAGATCGAGCGCGGTGTGCCACCCGGGGTTGTACTCGCGGTTGCCGACGACGCCCGCGCCGGCCGCGCGTTGGCGGAGCCCGCCGAGCGCATCGACCGCCGCCGCCATCTCGGCCTCGGTACGCACGATGCCGACCCTCTCCTGCATCATGTCCTGCAAGTCATGCTGGATGGTGTACGGGTTCTCGCCGCTGGGACGATCGAAGGGCGAAAGGGCCTCGGTCGCCGCGTCGTTGACCTGGCTCTCATCGAGAGCCCCGCGCCCCTTGTCCTTCGCGAAGGCTGCCGCGTACTCACCGGCCCGCTTCCCGAACACCACAAGGTCAGAAAGCGAGTTGCCACCCAGGCGGTTCGCGCCGTGCAGCCCGCCCGCGACCTCGCCCGCCGCGAAAAGCCCGGGCACGTTCGACATCTGCGTATCGCCATCGACCCGCACGCCGCCCATCACGTAGTGCGTGGTCGGGCCGACTTCCATGGGCTCCTTGGTGATGTCCACGTTCGCGAGCTGCTTGAACTGGTGGTACATCGAAGGCAGCTTCTTCTTGATGTGCTCCTCCGCGTTGGGGAGCTTCTCCTTGATCCAGGCGATGTCGAGGAAGACGCCGCCGTGCGGGCTCCCTCGCCCTTCGCGCACCTCGCGGACGATGCACCGCGCGACGTGGTCGCGCGTGAGCAGCTCCGGCGGACGATTCGCGTTCTTGTCACCCGTCACATACCGCCACCCCTCTTCGGGGTCGGTCGCGGTCTGGTTCTTGTAGAGGTCGGGGATGTCGTCGAACATGAACCGACGCCCGTCCTTGTTGACCAGGCGACCGCCCTCGCCGCGCACCCCCTCGGTGACGAGGATCCCCTTGACCGAGGGCGGCCAGACCATGCCCGTCGGGTGAAACTGCACAAACTCCATGTCGACCAGCTCGGCCCCGACGTTGTACGCCAGGGCGTGCCCGTCACCCGTGTACTCCCAAGAGTTCGACGTGATCTTGAAGGCCCGCCCGATGCCGCCCGTCGCGAGCACGACCGCGCCGGCACGGAAGACGCGGAAACGCCCGAGCTCGCGGTCATACCCGAATGCGCCGGCGACACGGTCGCCATCCATGAGCAGTCGCGTGACGGTGTGCTCCATGAAGACTTCGATGCCCTGGTGGATGCCGTAGTCCTGGAGCGTGCGGATCATCTCGAGCCCGGTGCGGTCGCCGACGTGGGCGAGGCGCGGGTATCGGTGTCCGCCGAAGTTGCGTTGGAGGATCTTGCCGTCTTTGGTGCGGTCGAAGAGCGCGCCCCACGCCTCGAGCTCGCGGACGCGATCCGGCGCCTCCTTGGCGTGCAGCTCGGCCATGCGGGGGTTGTTGAGGTACTGCCCGCCTCGCATCGTGTCTGAGAAATGCACGCGCCAGTTGTCGCGATCGTCCACGTTGCCGATCGCCGCCGCCATGCCGCCCTCAGCCATGACGGTGTGCGCCTTGCCGAGCAGCGACTTGCAGATCAGCCCAACGCTGACGCCCTGGGCCGAGGCCTCGATCGCCGCGCGGAGGCCCGCGCCTCCCGCGCCGATGACGATCACGTCGAACTCGTGGGTGGTGAAGTTGCTCATTGGTGTTCCTTAGAAGAGACGGATGTCGTGGATGACGCCGGACGCGCAAAGGCGGACGTAGACATCCGCGAAGCCCACCCAGAACAGGCTCGCCCACGCCCATCGCATGTGCCCACGGTTGAGGCAGGAGACGCAGTCGTGCGCCTTCTTGCGGACGGGACGCCCGGTGAAGCGGTTGAGCCCGCCGCCCACGAGGTGGCGGAGCGAGTGGCACCCCAGGGTGTACCCGCCGAGGAGGATGGGATTGAGCGTGAGGACGATCGTGCCGATGCCGACGCCGAAGACCTTGCCATCGACGACCGGGGTGCCGTCGGCCGCCTGGGAGAACCACATCGCCCGCCACGCGTCATACGCGAGGATGAAGAGAAACGCGATCGCGACATAGAGGAAGTACCGGTGGATGTTCTGCATGATGAGCGGGAACTTGCGCTCGCCGCGGTACTTGGTCCCGCGGAAGCCCGGCTCGCCCACCGCACACGCGGGCGGATCGCCCCAGAACGCCTTGTAGTAGGCCCCGCGGTAGTAGTAGCACGTGAAGCGGAACCCGCCCGGCGCCCAGAGGATCAGGAACGCGGGCGAGAACGAGGGCAGAAACGCGGGCCACCACGCCGGGGCGTCGCCAAACCACGAGTGCCCCGAGTGGATGCCGGGGGCATCGAAGATCACCGGGGAGTAGAACGGCGAGAGGTAGTCCGCCCCGCCGTCGTGCGTGAAGTAGTTGGCCCCCTGGAACGCGGCCCACGTGCCGTACACGATGAACGCGCCGAGCCCCAGAAAGGTGAGCAGCGTGGGCAGCCACCAGGCCCCTCGCCGCTTGGTCTCGCCGAGTGCGGGGCGTTGGGGGAGCGAAAGGTCGGCGGATGTTTGGCTCATGCAGGTCGCTCCGAGACAAGAAGAGCCGAAAGGTATGGCATCGCGGCCCCGCAGACCACCGGGTGGGCCTGGCTCAGTTGGCCGCCGCGCGGAGGGTACGAAACGCCGCGCGCGCTCGTACGACGTCACCGAGACGTGCAGCCTGCTCGAGCTCCGCCGCGGCGCGGCCCGCTTCGGCGAGCCCGAAACTCGGGGCGGTGCCTTTCAGCATGTGCGCCAGGGCCGCGAGTTCGTCCCACTGCTCACGATCCAGCGCCTGCTCCATCGCGCCGAGACGATCCCCCAACTGCTCGCGAAACTTGAGGACGACCTGAGGAGGAAGCCGATCGCGCAGGTCAGTCGCGGTGGGCGCGGGTGTGCTCGGCGTGGTCGGTTGGGTGCCGGCCCTCTTCCCGCGTGTGATGGCGGCAAACAGAGCCGCGGGGGCGATGGGTTTCGCCAGATGGTCATCGAACCCAGCTTCGAGGCACTGCTGCCGGTCTTCCTCGGTCGCCTGTGCGGTCAGCGCAATCACCAGTCCGTCGAACCCCGCCTCCCGCATCGCGCGGATCGCAGCGAGGCCGTCCATGCCCGGCATCTGGATGTCGAGCAACACCGCGTCGAGGCGCTCGCCAGTCGTGATCGCCTCCTTGGCGCGCGCAACCGTGGCGTCGCCATCGGCCGCCTCGGTGACGCGTGCGCCCTCGCGCTCAAGCAACGCGCGCACGATGACGCGCTGGTCCGGGTGGTCGTCAGCGACGAGGATGTGGGCCCCTCGCAACGAACGATGAGCGGTGTTCATGCTCGGCTGGGGTGCGAACACGCGGTCCCCAGCAACCAGGTCGCTGTCTCCCTCTCGGGGCAGGACGAGTTCAAACACTGAGCCGCGTTCCAACTCGGAGCGCACTTCGATCCGGGCGCCGAGTCGTTCGGCGAGCGTGCTCGCGATATGCAAGCCCAACCCCGCGCCGTGGGCGTCTGGAGCACCGCGCTCGAACGGGGCAAATACCCCCGCCAAGCGGTCAGCGGGGATGCCCGGCCCGGTGTCCGTGATCAGAAACGACACTTCCGCCTCACTCGCCCTGATCCGCAACTCCACCTCGCCCTCGCTCGTGTACTGCACGGCGTTGCCGAGCAGGTTGAGCAGCACCTGCCCCAGTCGGACCGCGTCCGTGCGCAATGTGCGCGGGACCGGTGTCTCCGCCCGCGTGCGAAACAAGAGCCCTTTGCCGTGCGCAAGCGGGCGCACGACCGAGACCACCCGGTCCAGTAGCGCCGTGAGTTCGACATCGTCCTGGACGAGCGAGAAGCGCCCTGCTTCGATCTTCGAGAGATCGAGCGTGCCGTTGACCAACGCGAGTAGGTGCTCAGCGCTGCGGAGGGCGCCCGCGGCATACTCGCGTCGTCGACCGTCAGCGAGTCGCTCATCCTCCAGCAAATGCGCATAGCCCACGACCGCAGCGAGCGGAGTTCGCAGCTCGTGGCTCATCGTGGCGAGGAAACGCCCCTTGAACGAGGCGGCCTCCTCCGCATCGTCGAGCAGGCGGCGTTGTTCTCGCAAGTAGGCGCGCAGCGCGCCGAGCGCAGGCTGAAAGACGAGGAGTGACTCCGCGATCAACACGAGGAGGGTGAGCGCGGAGAGTCCGGCGGCCACCGCTCGTGCGCGGCCGAGGCGTGAGATCGCTCCCGCCTCGTACGTGCGCAGCGTCAGGTCCATTCCCTCGAGGAACTGCTCGCTCTGCTCCGCGAGCGTTGCGAGCCGCGCCGGCTCCGGTGGGGCGCGGTCGCTCGCGAGGCGCAGCACGGCGCCGGCCTCTCGGAGGATCGTCGCGTGCGCGGGCGCGAGCGCCTCAAGGCGATGCGCGACCGCGGGGCTCGTCTCCGACGAGAGACCCGGCACCGGTTCGGCGCGGGTGAGCTGCTCGTACGTCGCCCGGAACTCGAGCATCGACTGGTTGAGATCGTCCATCGCCCGCTCGCGTGCTGCGCCCTCGAGTTCGGGCAGCCGCGCGGTGATCGCGGTGATCCGCTGGCAAAGCGTCTCCTGGCGTCCGAGCCTGGTGAGCACCCGGGAGTCCGGCGCCGCACGGGCGAGCGAACGCTGCACGACGTACTGCCCGGCGACGATGGTGCCAGCCATGAGCAGCAGGCCGATGGCGTACCGCCGGCTCAGGCGTCGCGTGGGGCTCGGTGGCATGCGCCGCCAATGTAGCGGTCGGGAAGGGGACGGGTTGGCGCACGCCTAGGCTCGCCGGTGACGGTTGCCGACCAACCCGAAGCACACCCGCGAACGTTCGCCATCGGTGTAACAGCCGTCGTGCTCACGCTCGTGGGTTGGTCGGTGACGCCCCTGTTCATCAAGCACTTCGCGGCATCGATCGACGCCTGGACCAGCAACGGCTGGCGATATGGGTTCGCTGCCTTGCTCTGGGCGCCCCTTCTCATCGCGCTCGGGCGGCGTGGCAAGCTCCCTGACCGCCTATGGCAGCGCGCGGTCCTCCCCAGCGCGATCAACGCGATCTCACAGGTCGCGTTCGCGATTGCGCACTACATGATTGACCCCGGGCTCCTCACCTTCGGCCTCCGTTCACAGATCGTGTGCGTGACGATCGGCGCCGCGCTTATGTTCCCAAACGAGCGCGCGGTCATCAGGCGGCCGGCGTTCTTGGTGGGGCTCGTCATGGTGGTCATCGGCACCGCCGGCACCGCTTCGCTCGGTGAGGGGCATACGGCCCGCGAGTGGTTGGGTGTTGGGCTCGCGGTCGCGGCGGGCGGCGGTTTCGCCGGATACGCCCTCGCGGTCCGCCGCCAGATGCACGGCGTGAACCCCATGGTCGCCTTCGCCGCGATCAGCCAATACACCGGGCTCGCGATGGTGATCCTGATGCTCCTCGTCGGGGATCGACACGGGGCGGGTGCGCTGCACCTCGGGTATGGGCAGTTCGGGCTGCTCCTGATCTCCGCGATCATCGGGATCGCGCTCGGGCACGTGGGGTACTACCTCGCCATCGGCACGCTGGGCGTGACGGCGTCGTCGGGCGTGATTCAACTCCAGCCGTTCTTTACCGCGGCGGCGTCGCGGGTTGTCTTCGATGAACGCCTGCGCCTGCTGCAGTGGCTCGCGGGTGCGGTCGCGGTGCTCGGCGCCGTGATCATGCTCAAGGTGCAGCACGCGGCGCACCATCGCCTCATTGCGGCTGGCGCAACGCGGGCGGGTGAGTCCGAGGCTGAGGAAGACGATCCGCCGACCACAGAAACCCCAGCGGCGCACGAATCCGAGGAGGCACGAGCGCGCGCACGATGAGGCGTGCGAGCGGTCGACCCACCATCAACCCCGCGGCGATGACCGCTGTCTGTACAAGCACCGTGACAAACGCAAATCCCGCGGCGTGCAACGCCGCAAGTCCATTGAGATCGACGAGCCCTCCCCAGTTCGTTCCGCTGAACGCGGATAGCACAGGGTCTTCGCCGGTCACAAGCAGCACCAGGGCCGCGCTGATTGAGCCGATCGCCAGCGCCGGGAGCACGAGCGTGAACCCGCGTCGGTGGGCGATCGTGACCGCCAAGAACACACCCGCTGTAAACGTGAAGAGCCCGAAGGGGATCCACGTCTTGGCGATACGCCAGTCGTAGTTGTCGAGCGGCCCATTGCCAAGGAACGCGGCGGCGTCCTGGCCTTCCCACCAACTCGCTGTGACCCACGGGTACTGGTCGGCCGGCCAACTCGCGATGCTGATGAAGTTGGGATACGCGGTCTGGAACTCCTCCTGCGTCATCGCCGCCTGCTCCGCGACGAGGTGCTCCTTGAACGAAGTCGCGATGCGCTCACGTATTGGCTTGCAGGCATCCGTCGCCAGCCCGACCGATATCAACCCAATGACCACGCCCGAGAAGAGAATGAGGCCGACGATGACGAGAAGCCAGACCGCGGCCAGCATCGCCGCCCAGCGTGACGCCCATCGCCCGAGGATCGGATGCTCCTGCAACGACGCGGCCGTCCCGCACTCTGGGCACCGAGCGACGAGCAGCCCATACTCGGGGTCACGGACGACGATCTGGCCGTGCAGGTTGAAGCCGCACTTGACGCACGCGCGATCGCCGATGATCGCGGATGTGGGCTCGGTGCGTGACCCGGATGACGGTGGGGCGGGGGGCGCCGGTTCGCTCATCGGTTTCTCCTCTGGCGGGCGCGGCGGAGACGCGCGGCAAACTTCCGCGCCTCCGCTCGCTGACGAATGCGTCCTGTGAGTGCGACGCCGATCATGCCGGTGGCCGTGAACAGGGCTCCCATCGCGAGAAGGAGGGCCACTCGCGATGCGATCATCCTGAAGTCCTCGATTATCTCAGCCACGCTCATCGGTGAGGTCGGATAGGTCGTCCACTCGCCGAGGATGACCACGGGCGGCATGATGAGGCACGCCGCTGTGGGGTAGAGCAACCAGAACGCCCAACTCGCACCCGTGCGCCAGTGCGAATACGAGGCGGAGTAGACCCCCCACAGCACGTACGCGCTCACAAACGCAATCGGCGCGACGAGCCACATACCCGCACGCTCCGCCCAGTTGGCCCATCCGTCAGCACTGTCGTAGTGCATGATGTGCTCGTGGATGTTCCAAGGCCACGCATTCTCTTCCTCAAGACCCACCGCGCCGCTCAGCGTCACAACGATCATGCCGAGCGTCAGGATGAACAGCGCAAATGAGCGCCACAGCATGGAGACAGCCGCGCGCGCCGCAAGGAACACGGTGCGCCACCCACGCAGCTTCCGGCGGACAACGGGAGTGCTGCACCTCGGGCACACAACAATGGGCAGGGCATACATCGGGTCTAGGGGCGCGCGCAGGTGCGTCAGCGACGCGCCGCACGCCGCACAGTTGTGCGCAGGTCGTCTCAATCCTCTTCGCCTTCCCCGCTCGCGATCCTCGCGCTGACAACCTCGACAGCACGATCGAGCATCTCGTCTCGCCCGGCCGCCAGCCCCTCGATCGTGCGCGACGCGGGCGCCGTCGGCAGGATGCCAACGCCGTGGTGCTGTGAGTCGTCGTGTTTCGTGACCTTCATGCCGGTGAACGCGATGTGGAGCCCGAGGCAGTTGATGGTGTTGACATTGCCGTTGGCGCCCGCGGTGGGCTCGCCGACAATCTCGCCGAGCTTGTAGTGCTCAACGATGCCCATGATGCTCTCGGCGTAGCTGATGGCCCGCCCATCGATCACGAACGCCACGTTGCGCGTAAGGCCCGGCTGCATCGGTGGCAGCGTCCAGTGCGAGCGGTCGAATGTCACGCCGCGCTGCTGGGGGTACCGGACAACCGGGATGTTCCACCACGCGGAGTGGATCGGTGCGTCGGTGAGGTAACGGAGCACCGTTGTTGCTGCGTCGTTGGGGTAACCCCGCATGTCAAAGACGATGCCACTCGCGCCTTGGAGTGCGGGCAGGGCATCGCGGAGCTGCGCATTGGTGGCGGCGTTGAGGTCGAAGTAGACCACGCCCGGCGCGAGCTCCTCGCCGTTCGCGGGGCGCGGCGCGCGAAGTGGGGCCGCGTTCGCGGCAACAGGCTGGACTTGGACGACGCTCCGGTGGCCATCCGGGGAGCGCGTGGTCACACTCACCGTCTCCGAGGACTGCGTCGAGATGACGAGCGCAGCGGTTCGGAACCGCATCCACCCTTCGGTCGATGCGGACACGAGCGGAGCCCACTGGTCACGGATGTCGGCAGCGGGCACGCCGTCGATCGCCTCGATGACGTCGCCACGCTTGAGATCCGCAACGAGTGCGTACACAACCGCGAGGTCTTCGCCAACCCACTCGACGAGGGCGGGGATCTGAAAGGAGGGCGCGGCGCCGACGCCCACGACGCGCCCGTGTCCATCGTCGAGGGCAGCGACGAGGCGCTGCACGGTGCGTGTGAACTCCTCGGCGTCCGCTGCGCTGGCAGCGCCCTGGAGCGAAGAGCCGAGCAACGCCTGCCAGTCGACGTTCACGACGTCGAAGTACGGATAGAAGTGCTCGAGCGCCGCCCAAGCGCGCCCGATCGCGACGAGCCGCGAAGAGCGGTCCGCAGCGGAGGGGCGCCAGCCCTCGGGCTTGCCGAAGAGCGGATTCCAATCGCTTGGGAGTTCGGGGTTGCGTGCGTCGTCGTCGCGTGGCAGTGCGAGGGGCACACGCGCCCACACGCCGGGCGCGATCTCGCCTTCCCACACGCTCGGGAACGGCGGGCTGCGCAGTTCGTCGGCCGAAGCGCCGGCGCGATGCTCCTCGCGCCAGGTGGAATACACGCTCGAACGCGTGCCTTGTTTGTCCGGCCCCAGACCCACATGTACGTACGAGACAACCGTCGCTTCCGAATCGAGCAGCGGCGTGTCCGGCGGCATGCCACCACGATCCCCCACCCAGACCTGCACGCTCGGCGCGATCGGCTCAAAGGCCGCATCAAGACCCTCCGCGAGCGCGACGTTGTCGTTCGCCGCTTCGATCGAGGGGATTACGCCGGTGCCGAACGCCTGCCAATCGACCAGCATCGCAGCATTGGTGGGGTGGAAGTGCTCGACGACGCCGAGCAACTCAGTGAAGGCTCGCACGTTCACGAGTCCCCGGGGGCTCAGTGGCGCAGGCGGTACGTCGCCTGCGCCACGATCGCCGATGACCTCGATCTTCACGTCGTCGATCCACGTGTTCGAGGTGCG
>JAUIFD010000047.1 GCA_030429485.1 Phycisphaerae bacterium
CCGCGGGGTTCGAGCGGGGCGAGGTGCACGCCCTGATGGGTGAGAACGGGGCCGGCAAGCGCACGCTCGGCAAGGTCATCGCCGGGCTGCACAAGCCCGATGCAGGGCGGATCGTCCTCGACGGGCAGGAGCTCCGCACCGGGTCGATCGACGAGGCGTTCGCCGCGGGCATCCGCATCGTGCATCAAGAACTCGCCCAGTGCCACAACCTCTCCGTTGCGGAGAACCTGTGCCTCCACGACATGCCACGCAAGCGCGGGCTCGTCGATCGCAGGGCGATGGAGGAGCGCGCTCGCCGCCTCTTGCGCGATCTCGACCCCACGATCGATCCTCGCTCGTCGGTCGGCTCGCTCGCGCCGGGACGCCGACAGATCGTGCAGATCGCCGCCTCGCTCGACGACGGGCGCACGGGTGGGCACGGGCCGAAGGTGATCGTGTTCGACGAGCCGACCAGCTCGCTGTCCATCGCGGAGACCGAGCGCCTGCTGACGATCGTGCGCCGTCTGGCGAGCGACGGGCTCTGCGTGCTCTACGTCTCGCACCGCATGGGCGAGATCTTCGCCGCGTGCGACCGCGTGACGGTGCTCCGCGACGGCAAGTACGTCGCGACGAGCGTCGTGAAGGAGATCGACGAGCCGACGCTCGTCGAGCAGATGATCGGGCGGCGCGTCTCGACGCCGGGCGCCAAGGCCAAACCCACGGGCGCAGCGGTCGAAGCGCAGACCCTCGCCGACGCCGCCGGTGGCCACCACACCCCACCACCCGCCAGCGCCGAGCCCGTGCTCGTCGCACGCGATCTGTGCTCGCCGGGCGTGCTCCGGAACGTCTCCGTCGAAGTGCGCCCGGGCGAGGTCGTCGGCATCGGAGGGCTGGTCGGGTCTGGTCGGTCCGAGGTGCTCGACGCGATCTTCGGGCTCGACGCTCGCGCCTCTGGGTCGGTCACCGTCGGCTCCAAGCTGATCGCGATGCGCAACCCGCGTGCGATGATCAGGGCCCGCGTCGGGTACGTGCCCGAAGACCGCCGACTCCAGGGGCTGTTCTTCGAGCTCGGGTGCGGCGAGAACATCCTGCTGCCGTACATGCCGGCCCTGGCGCACGCCGGCGTCCGTGACGCGGCCGCCGAGGGCAAGCTCGCGCGCGAACGGGTGCAGTCGTTCCACGTGAAGGCGTCACGCATGAGTGCACGCCCGGGGAGTCTGTCCGGCGGCAACCAGCAGAAACTCCTGCTCGCGCGGTGGATGGCCGACAACGCGCGTGTTCTCCTGCTCGACGAACCCACACGCGGCATCGACGTGGGCACCAAGGCCGAGGTCTACCGACTGATCGAATCCGCCGCCGCGCGCGGCGCCGCCGTGCTGCTCGTCTCGTCGGAGATGCCCGAGCTGCTCGCCCTGTCCGACCGCATCCTCGTAATGGCCGACGGCCGCATCACCGGCGAGCTCACCGGCGACGAGAAGACACAGAAGAACATCCTCACACTCGCGACGCGCGAAACCAGCGCGGCTTAAGGGAGTCCTCCGTTATGCGAGATCTGTTCGCGGTTGTTTGCCTTGCGCTGACGCTCGCCAACGCCCCCACGCACGCCCAGCCCTTCGCGGGCGACGACCCCAGCGTCTGGAAAGACGACATCCGCGTGCAGTACGGGATCGACCTCACCCGCGCGCCCTCGCAGCTCATCGACGTGCGCATCGCGATCTCCGGCGTGGACACCGGGACCGTCGAGTTTCACATGCCCACATGGCGCCCCGGGCGGTACGTGATCCTCGATCCCGCCGGCACGGTTCGTGACGTGCGCGCGACCGACGGAGCCCAGACGGCACTCCCCGTGCGCAAGACCGCGAAGTCAACGTGGGTCGTGGAGACCAAGGGCCAATCGAGCGTGCAGCTCGCCTACACGCTCTACGCCAACTCCATCTCCGACCGCACCCGCCACGCCGACGACTCCCACGCGTTCATCAGCCCGTCGTCGGTGCTGATGTACACCGATGAGCACCGCGACGAGCCGTGCCGCGTGCTCGTGCATACGCCGCAAGGCGCGGATTGGCGCGTCGCGACCGGACTCGACGCCGAGAGCACGACCTCGTTTGTCGCGCGCGATTACGACACGCTCGTCGACTGCCCGCTTGAGATCGGCGAGCACCAACTCATCTCGTTCAACGTCGATGGTGTGCCGCACGAGATCGTGATCTGGGGCGAAGCCGAGCCCGACGCGGACCGCCTGCGTGAGGATGTCAGCGCGATCGTGCGCGAGCAGGCGCGGGTGTTCGGGGGCGAGCTTCCCTACGGACGGTACGTCTACCTCGTGCATTCCGCACCCGGCATCGGCGGCGGCACCGAGCACCTCAACTCCACCATCATGCAGACGCGCCCTTCGACGTGGACCGACGACGGCGCGTACGAGCGCTTCCTCGGGCTCGTCTCGCACGAGATGTTCCACACCTGGAACGTCAAGCGATTGCGGCCCGCCGGGCTCGTGCCGTACGACTACCAGCGCGAGAACTACACCGACCTGCTCTGGGTCGCGGAGGGCACGACGAGTTACTACGACGACCTCACCCTCGTGCGCACGGGGTTGATCTCCGTAGACGATTACCTCGGCATGATCCGCGGCACGATCGGGGGCGTGCTCGGACGCCCGGGCGTGCAGGTCCAGTCGCTCGCGGATTCGAGCTTCGACGCTTGGATCAAGTTCAACCGCTCGACGCCCGACGACGTGAACTCGACCGTGAGCTTCTACTCGCAAGGCGCGCTCGTGAGCCTGCTGCTGGATCTGGAAGTCCGACGCACGACCGAAGGGCGCGTCACGCTCGATGACGTGCTGCGTGCGCTCTACGCGCGCCACCCTCTCGAAGCCGGAGGATTCACCACCGACGACATGCTCTCGACCCTCGCCGTCCTGACCGGCACCGCATGGGACGAGTTCTTCGAGCGATGGGTCCGCTCCGCGCGCGCGCCCGATGTCACCGACGCCCTGGCTTGGGTGGGCGTCGAGGTCACACCGAACGAGCCCGAAGACGGCGCCTACATCGGGCTCGACTTCCGCGACGAGGACGGCTTCGCGGCGGTGCGCGCCGTGCGGACCGACGGGCCAGCGTTCGGCACGGGCATCCTCGCGGGCGATCTCGTCGTCGCGATCGACGGCGCGCGAGCAACGCCATCCTCCATCACCGAACACCTCGAGGATGCCGCGCCCGGCGCGGCGATCGAGCTCACGCTCTTCCGGCGCGACCACATGCGCCGCGTCACACTCGTCGCGTCAACTCCGCCCGTGCGCTCATGGAAGGTCAAGCGCATGAAAGAACCCACGCCCCAACAGCGCCAACGCTTCGAGGCGTGGGTCGGTCAGCCCTGGGACGACGATGCCGTCGATGGTGCGGCGAGCCAAGAGGACGCGCCGCACCATCCCTAGTCATCGGTCATCAGTCCTTGAACATCTCGTGCGCCTGGTTGCGCACCTCGGTCAGCTTCGCGAGGTGCGACTTCACGGCTTCGTCCTGCCCGGCCAGCATGGCGTCCTCCGCATCGAGGCTCGCCCGCAGCGCCTTGTTGAACCACCGCATCACCTCGACATACACGCGGTCGCCGTACCGCTCCTTCGCCTCGTCGCGCAGCTCCGCCTGCTTGGCCATCGCCTTCGCGCCGATCAGAGCCGCCTGAAGCTGGGTGATCGTCTCAAGATTCGCGGCAAGGTTGGGCTCGGTAAGCTCCGCCCGCGAGAGGCGGCGCAGCGCGCCCCCGGCGTGCTCCATGTGATCCTCGAAGCTCGCCGGCTCCCCCTCCTCGCCCTCGGGCGCTGCCGCGCCGGGTGGGGGGCCGCCGCGACGCGAAGCCGCGAACGCCTCGACCTCGGCCCGGTCCAGGGCGCCGTCGCCGTTGGAGTCGGCACGCTCCATGATCCGCGCCAGGAACGGGTTGGCCTCGGCCTCTTCCTTCGAGATCTTCCCGTCGCCATTGGAGTCGGCTTCCATAATGCGATCGATGAACGCACCCGGGTCGCCGCGCCCGGGGCCGCCCGGCCCTTGGCGGGGGGGCTCGCCCTGAGGCTGAGCGGCGGCGAGCGGAGCAAGCACGGCAAACACGAGGGCGCACGAGCAGAATCGAGACATACCGACATCTCCTTGTGTGGGGAACGCCGAGCATAACTCCTCGTGGTCCGCTCCATTGCCCCGATCTGTCACTCTCGACGCCGCCGCCGCCTACCATCGCCCGCACGCCCGCCGCGCGGCTGGCGCAACGCTCCCCTACGCCGCGAAAAGCGGCGCACCCGAGACCGCATGCCGAAACAGGACGACAAGTTCACGCTCGAAGCCACGGTGGTTGAGGCGTTGCCCAACGCCATGTTCCGTGTCCGCTTGCCGGACGAAGCCTCCACCGAGATCCTCGCCTACCTCTCGGGCAAGATGCGCAAGCACCGCATCCGAATTCTGCCCGGCGACTCCGTCACCGTCGAGATGTCGCACTACGACCTCTCGAAGGCACGCATCACCTACCGCAAGTAAGACCGGCGACGTGCCGACGTTGGCGCGCCGCGCGCGACGATGCGCTCACCAGCTGCATCAATCGGCGAGAGGCGCGCCGACGAACGTCACCCCGAATCGTGCGAACGCCGCGGCGTGATCGTCGAGCGTCGGCTCGGGGAGCCCACTTCCTGGCTCGGGGAGCCGGGCGGCTCTGAACGCCTCTTCGAATCCGGAGGGCGTGCAGGTAACGAGCAACAGCCCCTCCGACTCACCCACGTTGCGGAACGTGTGCGACGACCCGCGAGGGGCGAGCGCGAAGCTGCCAGCTTCGCCGAAGGAGTCTCGCCCGTCTACGCGGAGTGGAATCGCCCACGAACCACCACGAAGTACTCGTCCTCGTGCTCGTGACGATGCAAGGGCGGGCCTTGCCCAGGCCGCACCGGCACCTCAAACATGCAGCAACGTCCGCCGGTCGCACGCCCGTCGGCCAAGATGCGCACCCCGCCACCGATCACCTCGAACCGCTCGCCTTCCATGGAGTTCAGGAAGGTGGCGACCGCGGGACTCTGTTGTCCAAGCATTTGCACCCGGGCTCCAGCGCATGAAGGAAACCGCTGCGCAACAACCACGACCACAAGACCAACACGGCGCACCGCGCCGGATTCAAAGTCAGGGTGGCCGGATTCGAACCGACGACCTGTGGCACCCAAAGCCACCGCTCTACCAAACTGAGCTACACCCTGTCGCCCGGAGTGTACGCCGCGCTCGGCCGACCCCGTCGACGATCAGAACCCGGCGCGGACCGGCACTTCACGGAAGTAGAGCACGCGCGGGCTCTGCCCGGGCTGGGTCACGTTGGACCGATCGACGATCGCCAAGAACCGGCGTGCGACCGACGGCGTCAGGGCCTGGTCGTCGGCGAGCCCGGTCGTATCGCTCTCCTGATACCCGTGCATCAGGAACCACACCGCGAACACGTCCGAGCGGGTCGTGACCGAATCGAGCACCGGGTTGATCAGCGCATACGCCTCGGCCGGATCGTCCGGGTAGCCCTCGCTCACCATGTTGCTCGCGCCGTCGTCGATCGTGCGCACGAGCCCGGTCTGCTCGATGTCCTTGCCGTCGAAGAACAGACGGTCCATGTTGTGCGGGTTGGTGCGCAAGCCCCCGTTCCACGACGCGATGTCGAGATCGCGCACGCCCATCAACTCGCCGATGGATCGGAACCCGACCCGCTCGTCGACGCCCGCGATGCCCGTCGCGGCAAATCGACCGAAATCCTCCGGCGACTCGCCGGGCGGGTACTGCGTCGGCGGGTTGTCGCCCAGGAAGTTCACCTTGTCCGCCGCGCCGGCCGATGCGCCCGTCGGCGTGCGCAGGAAGACCGACGACCGGTCGCGCCACGCCGCGACAGCGCCCGCGATATCCGACTCGCCGTCGTGCTGATCGCCGTTGAGCCACCAGTACAGATCGTCACCCGTGATCGGGTCCTGCCCCGGAGCCGGCGAGAGCATCGGGAGCGTGCGCAACACCTCCGGCGACGCCGAGTTGATGTTGATCTGACCAGGGATCAGGCGATCGATCGCCACCTGCGACTCCGACAGGCCCGTGAGCGTCTCAAGCAGGCGCATCGCCGGTGTCATGCCGATCCCGATCCGCATGTCGTCGGAGTCCGGCGTGAACTGGCGGTCCGGCCCGTCGGCGTCCACGTACGGCACGTACGCGTCGTAGAAGAGCGAGCCGCCGTCGAGCACGGGGAGCCACACGTTCGGATCGATCGCGTACGTGTTGATGAACGCGTCGATATACACCTGCGAGGTGCGGTCCGCTCCGGCGGCGCTCGTGTTCTCGTACGCCGTCGCCAAGGCCATCGCCTCAGCCAGCGTCGTCCACTCGTCGTCGACGACATCGTTCAGGTCGGCGCCCGGCGAGTGCGTCGGGCAGATGCCCAGCGGCAGCAGGATGTCCGCCGGACGGAAGATCAGTTCCTCGTCCGTGTTCTCGAAGTCATCGTTGTTCAGCTGGAACACCGGACGCGTGATGTAGCTCTCGAGCGTCTGGTCGAAGCTCGCGCCGTTGCGGTTGGGCCCGATCGTCTCGCCCGACTTGTCGTACGGCGCCTCGGTGAGGGTGTCGATCGTCGCCGGATCGCCATCGTCGTTCTGCTCGGCCCACCACTCCTCAAGCGTGAGCTCCGCGTTGTACGCGTTGCCCCGCGTGAAATCGACCTTGCGCAGTGAGTCGATCGGCGACCCGTCGTCGAGCTGCGCGTTGGCGTGTCCGCCCGCGATGGTGTCCGGGTTCTTGACCTCGATGCAGTACGACGGAAGCACGTTGCGCCACGTGCGCATCGCGAACCTGCCCTGATCCGGATCGTCGAGGCGTCGAATCGTGGCGTACCGCGTGATCGTCAGCCCGTGGTTGTCGTGATCGCCCGGGTCCGTCTCGTCTCCCGCCCGGGCCCCCCCAACCCGCACGTCTTCAGCGGGAAGACGCCGATCGAGGTACACCGCCGCCTCGGCCGCCACCGACTGCTGGCGGATGCGATCAACGAGCACATCCGTCGACAGATCGTTCAAGTTCGCGGCCTCGGCGTTGGCGGTGTTCACGGGATACCCGTACTCCAACGCCGGCTTCTCGACCCGCCACAGCTTGATGACCTTGCGGTTGATCGGATCGCCGCCGGTATCATCGTGAAGATCGAGGAACGGCGCGTACGTCGCCGGATCGGTGGGATCGCTCGTCTCCGGGTCGAACGGGTACACCCGATGCACCGGCACCTTGGTCCCGTCCCCAAACTGCTCCTCCGCCCACTCGTTGAGCAAGTTGTCCGCCGTCACCTGCGGCGACGCCGCGCCGAGCACCGAACGCGAGCCCAGCCGCAACGCGATGTCGTCCACGTCCTGGCTCAGCGCGTAAAACGTGATCGTGTCGCCGTTGGTCCCCGCGGGGGCCAGCGACAGCTGCGTCTCGTTGCCCGAGAACGAGTTGGACGGGTAGTCATACTCCAGGTCGGCGAGCTTGAAGTACCGATTGCCGAACTGAACGTAGTACACCGCCTCGCCGTTCGACGACAGGTCCACACGCTGCGCGAACGGGTTGTGAATCTGGAACGCGACCGCCTCGAACAGAAAGTCCGGGTTCGAGAGGTCCACCGTGCCATCGATGTCCGGAGGCACCGCAGGGTTGGCCACGCTCTGCGTCGTCCCGTCCGGCAGCACGATGGTGATCAGCTCCCAGTCCATGTTGCCGCCCTCAGCCAGCGGCGTGTCGGTATACACCGTCGCGAAACCGACCTCCGTGATGAACGGCTGCGCTTCGATGCCGAACACATTCAGCACCGGCGAATCCTGGAATGTCGCGACGCTCGGATCCGCAACTCGCCCCTCACCCGGATACATGATCGGCCACGGCGCGAGCGCGTCGGCCGCGTTCCCTCGCTGCACGGTGCCCCCGCTGAACTGCAGCGGGATCGGTCCCGCGTTCGGATCGATCGAATCGCCCGTCAGCACAAGCGTCCGGCGCGTCGGACGATCGTCCCGGTCCGCCGCGTCCAGCAGGTTCACCGTCAGCGCCGCCGCGATGCGCGTCGCAAGCTCCGGCCCGCGGTGCCCGTACGAAGCCGTCCAGAACTGCGGCGTCGGATCCCACGCGAAGAGCGGGTCGAGAGGCACCAGCGCGTCGAGGTACATCGCCAGGCGCGAATCGCCCGAGCGAGGATCGGAAAGGGCCGTGCCCTGATCGAACATGTCCTCGTTGATCGGCGTCGCCAGGTCGCCCGCCGTGAGCTCCCGATCCCCGGTCGAAGGGTCCTCGCCCGAGAGCACACCGGTCGGCCGAGCGACGAACCGACGCGAACCGCTCAGCGTCGTCACGCGCCGCCGGAGGTCCAGGAGATTCTGCAGGTAAAACTCGTCCTGCCGGCGCCCGTCACCGTCGTACCAATCCGCCCGCTCGTCCGCCGTTGAGAGATCGGAGCGCAAGGGGCTGACCAGCGCGGTGCTCGCGCCGCCGATGCCGCTCGGGTCGCCGCGGCGCTCGAGCACCGCTTCCGCCGGCGACTTGATCCGGTCGTCGTTGATCCCGAAGAACGTGAGCAGTTCGGCTTCGCTCTCGATCCCGAATCCCGGGCCGCGCAGGTAGGTGTTCCGATCGCGATCGAAACCGACGCCCGCGAGCCGCGAGCCGACATAATCGAAGTACGCCGACGCCTGCGGCTCGTTGTGGATCGTGTACGGCAACCCCGCGAACAGCGGATTGGCCGCGTTGCCAAACTCGAGGTCGTAGTTCCCGAGCGTCACGAAATCGAGACCGGCGAACCCCGGATTCGCCTGCAACGCCGGGATTCCCTGGCTCGAGATCATCGAGTAGCGCAGCGCGTCGTACGCGCGGTCGCCCGCCTCGACGCCCGTCGTCGGGTCGTAGCCCGCGTACGCGCCCGACATGTACGCGTCCGCACGCGAGAGCTGCAGGTCGCCGTCCAGCACAGGGTCGTACAGGCTCAACAGCCGCCTCACATCGACCAACGAGGGCGAGCCGCCGAGCGGACGCTCTTCATCCGGCGTAACGGTGCCGTCTGTCGCCGTGTTCAGGTTGACCATGGAGCTCAGGTCCACGATCGACACCGCAAAGAACCACCGGAGCTTCTCGTCCGGCACCTTGAGAAGATCGCGCCACGACGCTGGGTCGTCGGACCGTGCTTCCTTCAGCTCAATCCAGCGCGCATCGGCGTTCCCGTCGCCATCGGCGTCCGCAAAGAGATACGGCAGGTAATCGTCCCTGCTCGCCACATTCGGCGTGGTCCGGAAGTCCGGATCGCCCGCCCGCTGGAACACGTCGCGCTGGCGGGCCCCGAACGCCGCGGGCGCCGTGTCGAGCACCTGGCGAAGCCCGGTGGTCGGCGCATCCAGCCCGTAATCGGTCTGCGTCGTGCGCCGCGAGTCCGAGTCCGGCAGCGTCGGGTCGCTCGACTCGAGCATCCACATGTTCTCGCGCATCTCGATCGGCGTCGCGCGGAAGTTGTCACGCAGGTTGAACAGGTTCACAAACGCGCCGTCGGGCGCGACGTTCGACAGATTGCCCCAGTCGCGCCGGCGCACCGGATACTCGATCGCGGCGCCCCAGTCGAGCGCGAAATCGAGCACCGTCGGCTCGGTTGAGCGCAGCCACGGGTCGGTCCCCGTCCCGACGCGGATCTCGTTGCCCCCCGCCACGCTGACGATCACCTCGCCGGTCGGCGTGAACAGCGCGTAGTTGCTGCCCGTCCGACCCACCGTCACGCGGCGCGTCTCGATCCGATCGTTCGAAGGATTCACAAACGACACCTCGAGTGCGCTCGAGGGCGTATCCCAGGTCTCGTGCAGGATCGCCGGCGGCACCAGCGCGCGCACCGCGCCCGTGCGGGGCGTCGTCGGGTCGTACGTGTCGCCGACGTCGTCCGCGATGATCTGCGCGATGTAATCCATCATCTGCCGCGGCACCGAGTCGCGGTTCGCCGACTGCGCAAACGCCGCCGACGACTGCGTGTCCGAGCGACCGATCGAGACATAGACCACCGTCAGCACCGCCAGCAGCGCGAGGATGCCGACGACGGTGACGAGGAACGAGCCCCGCCGCTGCAGGGGCTTCCGCCGGCGCGCGGGCGCTCCGCGAAGGTCCTGATCGTGCTGATGCTGTGGGATGCGCGTCATCGCTTGCTCCACTCTGTCGTTCGCGGCCCGCACTCGCCGAGTACGCCGCACCGGGCGCGGATCGTCCGCGCCGCCACCCGAGGCACGCGTCGCTACTGCGCCGCGTCGGGAGTCTCGAACACAAACTCGAACCGCTCCTCGTACTGCGGGTCCCGAGGGTCGGCCAGGTACATGGTGATCCGGATCAACTTGGGCCACGCCAGCGGCATCGACGCCGGATCGGAGTCGCTCGAAGGCACGTAGCTGATGTCGTCATACCCGAAGTGCATGACCCACTCGCACGCCCGGTAGTCGACGAGCTCGCGGTTGCCCCACGAGTACAGCGCCGGCGCCACGTCGCGGCTCACACCGCCCGACGTCTGCGTCACCCGCGCATAATGCACGTTGTCGCCGTCCCGCGCCTGGTAGTCCGCCATGTCGTAGTAGTCGAACTGCGGCACGTTCGCGCCCCCGCTGACGTCCGTACCGCCGTACCAGATCAGCCGACCGTCGAGCCCGATCTTGCCGAACGAATACTCCACCAGGAACTCGGAGCACGACGGCACGAGCACGTGCGCGCCGAGCATGTACTGATCGGTCAACGCCTGCCAGTTCTCCCAAGGCTGGGCGTTCACCCGCGCCGCGCCGAGCACATCGGGCGGCACCGGCTCGGCCCGGAGGCGGAACGACTGCCGCCGCGTGTTGGTCGGCAGCGACGCACGCGAGGAGTACGACGGGAACAGATCGCGCATCCACGCGTGCTGGAAGTTGAGCGTCTCGAGCCCGTTGAACCCTTGAGAATCCGGCGGCCCGCCTCCCGCAGTCGGGAAGCCGTTCGCGCTGATGCCGATCGGGGGCACCACGCCGTCGAGCAGGCTGTTTCCAGGGCTCTGCAGGTCGTAGAGCGGCGGCGGGCTCGCGGCGGTCAAGATCGTCATCGGCATCGCGTTCGCGTCGGTGACGATCGCCTTGATCTCCGCCAAACTCGTCGTCGCGATCTCGACCTCGCTCGACGCCGTGTCCGGCTCCTGCCACTTCTGGATCCCGCCCGGCGCGAGCAACGTGCGAGGACGATCCGGATACTGCGCCGCCTTCGTGTTGTTGAACACGTTGAGCGAATGGAAAAGCTGATCCATCGCGGGCATGTACCCGATCTGATAGTCCGAGTCGAGAAACTCCACGTCGCCACTCAGCGCCGGATCGGCCTCGCCCGGCTGCACCAGCAGCGTCACATGTCGGAGCAGGATCCAGTCCGACGCGTACTTGTTCGGGTACACGTCCGAACCGAGGCGGCTTGTGTTGTCCTCGTCGCGACCGAGCCACTCCATCGGCCTGGAGCCGCCCGGACCGGCCTGACCGTTCGGTACGTTGAGCCGGTTGCCGTCGTATACCGCCGGCACGCGGTACCCGACACCCGGCGCTCCCGGATCAAACCGCACGCCGTGGCCGTAGTACACCCGCGCCGCATCCCCCGTCGGACGGCGAAGGGGCACGTTCGGTCCCGAGCTAGAGGTTCCGCCGACATACGGCTCGCGCTTCGCCTCGAACTCGCCCTGCACAAAGAAGACGATCTCGTCCGCCCGACGCAATCGCTGGCGCGGCGCCGGCTCACCGGCGTAGAGCGGGATCGGATCGGGCTCTTCGCCCGTGTTGTCCGCGTCCACCAACTCGTGCCGGATCACCATCGGCCCCTGGCGGGTCATCCGCGCGAAGTCGTCGCGCATCTGCCGTTCGACAACCGCCGCCGACTGCGTGAACGTACTCACGCGACGCCCGGAGGCGACCGTCTTCCCGACGGTGTTGAAGATCGACGCGATGCCGACCGTGATGATCGCGATCGCCCCCACAACGACCACGAGCTCGATCACACTAAACGCTCGTCGTTCGGTCATCGCTTGATCCTCATGACGATGGGGTCGTCCACGGGCGACTGCGGCACGTACACCAGCGGCCCGAGGTCCGCCGCCCGATACCCGCGCTGCCCATCCGCGAAAGTCGACACGACCTCGGAGATGCCCGGATCGGTGCGCAGCGCGAGACCGCCATCAGCCGTGTTCTTGACCGCCGTGACTCGAAAGACGTTGCCGTGCCGATCGACGAGTCGCTGCCCGACGCGCGAGAGCGCACTCCGCTGCGCATCGTCCGGGTTCGCGATGAGCAACCCGTCCGACTCATCCGGGTTGGTATCGCTCGGATCAGCGAAGCTCACGACCGCGAAGGTGTCGAGCATCTCCGGCATGCCGTACGTGAACCCGCCGGACGGCGAGCGACCGTTGAGCGTCGCCAGGCCGCGCGAGTCGACAGCGACCGGCGAGAGAAGACCCGCGCGGAACGCCTCGACAACATCGTCACCATCGATCTTGCCGTCGTTGTTCTCATCCTCGCGTACGCGGATCGCCGGATCGACACGACGCAGGAAGATCACGACCATCACCTCGCCCGTCGGCGCGAACCCGCCCGAGTACTCACTCCGCAGGAGCTCGCGCCCGACGATGTCCCACACGAACCGCGGCGTATCGCCGTGCCCCGGCGCCGGAACCAGCCGATCCTCGAGCGGGATCCGAATCGGGAGCGCCTCACCGTTGGCCGCCTTCGGCCAGGTGATCTCGCCAAACTGGCTGCTGTCGTCGATGATCGGCGAGATCCACTCCGACGCCGCGGTCGACGAGAGCACCCGCCCGCCGTCGCCATCATCCCACCCGCTCGGCGACGGCTCATCGTCGTATTCATCAACGAACTGCCGGAACGCCTCCCAGCCGATCACCGGATCGCGGAGATCCGTGCGCACGCTGAGCTGCGCTTCGATGCTCTTCGCCGCCGCGACCGCGAGCGTGCGGTCCGACGCCTCACGCTGCTGCGTGACCACGACCGGGAACACCGCCGCGAGCCCCAGCAGCCCCAGCGCCAGCGCCACCACCGCGATCAACACCTCGATCAGCGAGAACGCGCGCCGTGTCATTGCAAGCTCCCTTCCGAAGCGTCGAGCGGCACCAGCGGAAGCTCCACCACGCGCCCCGAGGACGCCTCGATCGTGAACACCCGGCTCCGCGGCGCGTCGTCGGGTCGATCGCCGTCCGGACTCCCGTCCGTGTCGAGCCCACTGCCATCGCGAGCCAGGATGTAGTTGTCATCCAGATCCGTATTACCTTCGAGCCATCGGGTGATGTCTTCTAGGTCGAGCGACGCTGAAACAAGCGTCGGACCCGCGCTCGGGTCCGCGTACGGATCCGCATACAGCGTGCCCGTCTCGCGATCGGCCTGCACGCCCAACGCGTTCGCCAGATCGCGATCCTTGTACAGCACCATCACCCGCACCGGACGCGTCAGGATCGTGTCGGGAGAGACATCGCCCAACAGATCCGTCATTTCTGACACATACCCACTCGAAAAATCGCCCATGCGATCATCCGCAAGCAAGCGACGGATCACCGACGCCGGGTCCTCCGCCTGCTCGATCCGGTAGCTGTTGAACGGGCTCCGCCCACGAAGCGTGCTCGACGTGCTCGGCACGTACACCAACGCGTCGGTCACGTCCGACGAAAGCGCCCCAGCCCCGCCGTCGAAACGAACGATGAACGACTGACGATCGACCCCACTCGCGTCGTCCGACGCGTCGTAGAACGACGTCTCCGGGTACACCCAGTTCCGCTCGTTGTCGACGTAATGCACGCCGTCGTACCAGCCAAGATTCGTATCGGTGTTCCCCGCGCCGGCGACCCCCGCGCGCACCTGTGCCCGCACCGACCAGCCCGGCGGCAACTGCACCGGGTCGAGCCCCGACACCGGCACGAACACGTCGCGCCACACCGGCTCGCCCCCGTTCAGGTCCGAAGGCGTCCAATCCGGCAGCCGACCCACCCGCTCGCACGCCACGAGCGAAATGCGCCCCGTGTCCGACGCCAGAAACACCACCGCCCCGTCCTCGCCGGCCGCCGAACGCAGCGCCGCCAGACGCCCGCTCGTGAGCCCGGCGCGCAGCGTCTGCTCCGCCTCCGCGCGGCGGTTCGACTCCATCATCGCCGAAATGGAAGGCACCGCGACCGTGATCAGCAGCACGATCACCGCCATCACCACGATCAGCTCAGCCATCGTGAACGCGCGACGTCTCATCGCCCCACCTCCACGACATTGTCCTGGCGCGCCTTGCGCTGCAACTCGTCGACGCTCAAACCCGCCCCATACGCGTTCTGCAACGCCGGCAAGCCCTCCGTCGCCGCGTCGCCGAACAACCCGTCGCGCCCCGCCGACACGATCGCAAACGTGGCGTCGCGAAGCTCCGGGTTCTGCGTCGGATCACCGACCACCGCCGGCACGTTGATGTCCTCGATCCCCGTGATCTCCGCGTCCTCGTCGCCGTTGACCCACCGGTAGTACCGGTACGGGTTCCCGTGCCGATCGAGCAGCACGACGCGCCCCGTGGTCAGGTCGGAATCGAGATAGCGCAGCCCGCCGTCGCCCGTCGGGCGGAACAGCGCCTCGCTCGCCGTGCCACCCACCCGCTCGAACGTGCCGTTCGCCCGCGGCTTGCGGAAGCCCTCGCCCTCGACGCCGTCGATCGCGCCGTCGAGCCCACCCATCACGTAATACGCCAGCGAGTAGACACTGAACCGCATGTCGGGATCGGCGTCCGGATCCACGATCGTCGCGCCGCGCAGCACGTCGAAGTCGTCCGGGTCCGAAGGGTCGAGATACCGCACCCGCGCCGCATCACGATCGAGCGGGTCCATGTCGTCCACCAGCGGTGGCAGGAAGCCGAACTCGTTCTGGAACTGCACGACCCCCGTGCGCAGCGCCGCCAACTCCTGCGCCTCGGCGGTCCGCGTCGCGGTCCCGCCCAGGCGGTGGAACCCGATCGCGAGCAGCCCGATGAGCAGCGCGATGATCAGGAGCGAGATCAGCAGTTCAACAATCGTGAAGCCCCGACGCATCACGCCTCCTTACACCCCGCCGCCCTGCAGCGACTCGATCATCGCCACAAGCGGAAGGAACATCGCGACCACGATCGTCCCGACCATGCCGCCGAGCACAACGACCATCAACGGCTCAAGCAGCGAGACCAGCGACGCGATCGCGACGTCGACCTCCTCGTCGTAGTTGTCCGCGATCTTCATGAGCATCGCGTCCAACTCACCCGTCTCCTCGCCCACGTCGATCATGTTCACCACGATCCCGTCGCACGTCTTGCTCTCGCGCAGCGGGCCGGCGAAGGTCTCGCCCTCGCGGATCGAGTCGTGCACCTTCATCAGCGCCTTCTCGAACACCGCGTTGCCCGATGTCTGCGACGTGATCGTCACCGCCTCGAGAATCGGCACACCCGCCGAGATCAGCGTGCCGAGCGTCCGCGTGAAACGCGCCACGACCGTCTTCTTGATCAGCCTGCCGAAGATCGGCGTCCAGATCATCAGGCGATCGGTGACCGCGCGACCCGGACCCGCCTTGCGCACAAGCTTCCAGAACACGAAGACCAGGAACAGCCCACCGAACAGCATGAACGCGCCCTGCCCGGGGAACATGCCCGGGTTCGTCCCCGCGAACCACCGGCTCGTGCCGATCAGCCAACGCGTCAGCCCCGGAAGCTCCACGCCGAAGTCCGTGAAGATCTCCTCGAACTTCGGGATGATGAACACCATGATGAACGTGAGGATGAGCCCCGCGACCACGATCACCACCAAGGGGTACACCATCGCCCCCTTGACGCGACGCTTGAGCCGCTCGCTCTTCTCCATGAACTCCGCGAGGCGCTGCAAGATGATGTCGAGCACACCGCCGACCTCACCGGCCGCCACCATCTTCACGTACAGCTTGTTGAACGCCTTCGGGTGCTTGGCCATCGCCTCGGAGAGCGACGCCCCGCCCTCAACCTCTTCGCACACCCCGATCAGCGTGTTCTTGAGCGGGCCCGGCTTGGCCTGCGACTCCAGGATCTGCAGCGAACGCAGGAGCGGGAGACCCGCGTCCTGCAGCGTCGAAAGCTGACGCGTAAACACCGTCAGCTGCTTGGCCTTCACGCCGCCGATCGAGATCGCGCCACGCTTCTTCTTGGTCGCCACGCCACCGCCGGCGGCGCCCCCGTCGCCCGCGACGTCCGACTTCTTGACCTTCTGCTCGCGCACCTGCGTGGGGTAGAACCCCTGGCTCTTGATCCGCTGGATCGCCTCTTCGGAGGACGTCGCCTCGACCGTCCCCTTCTGCTTCGAGCCCGACGCGTTGAGCGCCTCATAGGCAAAAGTCGCCATGCGTGTGCTTCCTCTGATCGTGTCCGCGGGACGCCGCCCCGCGAATGGTGTCGTTATCCGTCCTCAGCGAGCGTCTCGCGCACGACCTCATCGATCGTCGTCTGACCCTCGTAAATCGCAAAGAGACCCGAATCGCGCAGCGAACGCATGCCGTGCTTCCGCGAGTGCTCGCGCAGCACGCCCGTGCTCGCGTTGTTCATGATCAACTCGCGCATCGCGTCGTCGACTTCCATGATCTCGAACAACGCCATCCGACCCCGATATCCGGACTTATGGCAGTTGTCGCACCCGCGCCCCCGGTGGAACTCCCGCCCCCGGATGTCCGCCGAGGTCAGCCCGAGCTCCATCAACTCTTCCTCGCCCGGGGTGTACTGCTCCTTGCAGTCCTTGCAGATCGTGCGCACCAGGCGCTGCGCGACCACGCCCTCGATGGTCGCCGTCAGAAGGAACGGCTCCATCCCAAGGTCCACAAGTCGGATGACCGACGACGGCGCGTCGTTGGTGTGCAGCGTCGAGAGCACCAAGTGCCCCGTCAGCGAGGCCTGCACCGCGATCTGCGCGGTCTCGAGGTCGCGAATCTCGCCGACGAGGATGATGTCCGGGTCCTGACGCAAGAACGAGCGAAGCGCCCGGGCGAACGTCAGCCCGACCTCTTCGTTCACCTGCACCTGGCAGAGCCCGTCGATGTCGTACTCGACCGGGTCCTCCGCCGTCAGGATCTTCGTCTCGATCTCGTTGAGTTCCGCCAGCGCCGCGTACAGCGTCGTTGTCTTGCCCGAACCGGTCGGACCGGTCACGATCACGATCCCGTTGGGCCTCTTGATCAGCGCCCGGAACTTCTCCAGATCGTCCTCGCGGAAGCCCACGCGGTCGAGGCTGAGCTCCACGTTCGACCGGTCGAGCACACGCATCACGACGCTCTCGCCGTGCATCGTCGGCAGCACCGCCACACGAAGATCGACGGGGTTACCGCCCACCATCAGCTCGATGCGACCGTCCTGCGGCAGACGGCGCTCCGCGATGTCCAGGTTCGCCATGACCTTCACGCGGCTCGTGATCGCGGGCCCGAGCGCCTTCGGCGGGGGCACCATCTCGTAGAGCACGCCGTCGATGCGGTACCGCATCTTGAACTCGTTCTCGAACGGCTCGAAATGGATGTCCGACGCCCGGTCCTTGATCGCCTGCAGCAACACCAGGTTCAAGAGCTTGATGATCTGGTTGTTCTCGACAAGCTCCATCACCGTGTCGAGGTCGATCGACTGACCGCCCGCGCCGAGCGACTGCACCGTCGCGTCCGACGCGAGCCCCGACACCACGTCAACCACCGACTCCTTCGACTGGAAGTGCTTCGCGAGAATCGCGTCGACCTCCGCCGAATCCGCCACAACCGCCTCGACGTTGAACCCCATCAGCAGGCGAAGGTCGTCCACCGCCCGGAAGTTATCCGGACTCTTCATCGCCACCTTCATCCGCTTCGAAGTGGGGTTGAACTCGATCGGGACGACCTGATACGCCTGCGCGCTCTCAGCCGGGATAGCCTCGATCGCCGCCTCCGGCGGCTCGAAGCCCGCCAGATCAACCCACGACATCCCCGCCTGCCCAGCAAGCGCCTCCGTCAAGTCGCGCTCCGAACAATACCCGAGCTCAACGAGGAGCTTGCCAACAGGCTCCTTCCGGGTCTTCTGCACCGCCAGCGCCTCGTGCACCTGCTCGCGCGTCACCTTGCCGAGCTTGGTCAGCACTCGACCGAGCTTCCGCCCCTTCAGTTCTGTGGGATCGACAGCCATCGCGTCTCCAACCGCCGGTAAACCGGCTCAAGGTCCTATTCGACTGCATTCGCGGCGCGGTTCAACCCATAACACCCACTTCGACACCAAAGAATCGATGCGACAAGTGGATTTCGAGCAATGTCAGCTCGATTGGGAGGCTTCCTCAGCCACGTCCCACTCCGTCCGGCCCACCGAACGGCCCGCTTGATGCACCTTGTCGCGGAGCGTCGAGGGGTTCTTCGACTTGTCGATCATCTCCTCGGCCGAGATCTTCCCGGACGAGTAGAGCGACCACAGGTGGTCGTCCAGCAACTGCATGCCGAACTTCTTCCCGGTCTGGATGAACGAGTCGATACGGAAGGTCTTCCCGTCGCGGATCAGGTTCGCGATCGCGGGCGTGACCATGAGGAACTCGTACGCCGCCACACGCCCGGGGGTGTCCTCGCGGGCGAGCAGCTGCTGCGAGAGGATGGCGATCAGGGCCGTCGAGAGCTGCACGCGGACCTGGTTCTGCTGCGACACGGGGAAGGCGTCGATCACACGGTCGATCGTCTTCGCCGCCCCGTTCGTGTGCAGGGTCGCGAACACCAAGTGGCCCGTCTCGGCCGCTCGGATCGCCGCCTCGATCGTCTCAAGGTCTCGCATCTCACCCACAAGGATGCAGTCCGGGTCCGATCGGAGCACGCGACGCAGCGCCTCGGCGAACGACGGCACGTCGTTGCCCACCTCGCGCTGGTTCACGATCGACATCTTGTGGTTGTGGTAGTACTCGATCGGGTCTTCCATCGTCACGATGTGCCGATCGAGGTTGGTGTTGACGTAGTCGATCATCGTCGCGAGCGAGGTCGTCTTGCCCGACCCCGTCGGCCCCGTCACCAGGAACATCCCCTGCGGACGACGGATCAGCTCCTTGCAGATCTCGGGCAGCCCAATCTGGTCGAACGTCAAGAGCTTGTAGGGGATCTGACGCAACACCAGCGCCAGGTTGCCCTTCTGGCGGAAGACCGACACGCGGAATCGCGCCCGGTCGCCGTACGCGAAGCCGAAGTCGGTACCGCCGACTTCCTGCAACTCCTGCTGGTTGCGTTCGGGCGTGATCGCCTTCATCAGGCCGACCATGTCGTCCGGGTCAATCACCTTGGTCTGCAGGTCGCGCAGGCGCCCGTTCAGACGGACGGTGGGACGGCGCCCGACCGTGAGGTGCAAGTCGGACGCGTTCTGGTTCACGACGGTATCGAGCAGTCGGTCAATTTGCATGTGTCAGGTCCGCTCTGAGTCTCTTACTCGTCGTCACTCGCGTCGGTATCGACCTGAGCCACGCGAGCGATCTCGTCTGGTGTGGTCACCCCCCCGAGCACCTTGAGCCTGCCGTCCGCCACGAGCGGACGCATGCCTGCATCGAGCGCAGCCTTGCGGATCTGCGCCACGGGCGCCTGCTGGAACGCCAACTCGCGGAGCCGCGCGTTCATCAGCATCATCTCGAAGATCGCCTTCCGTCCCCGATACCCCGTATTCACGCAGGCGCTGCACCCCACCGCTTTGTGCACCCGCCCCAACGCGTCCTCGGGCGAAAGGTCGATCAGCCGCAGGAACTTGTGATCGAGCTCGTGCGCTTCCGCGGGTTTCTTGCACTTCGGGCACAGGATTCGGATCAGTCGCTGCGCCATCACCGCCTGGATCGACGACGCCACAAGGAATGGCTTGATCCCCATGTCCACCAGTCGTGTGATCGCCGAAGGCGCGTCGTTGGTGTGCAACGTCGAGAACACAAGGTGGCCGGTCAACGCCGCCTGAATCGCGATCTCGCCCACCTCACGGTCACGGATCTCGCCGACCAGAATCACGTTCGGCGCCTGACGCAGCATCGATCGCAGAATCGCCGAGAACGTCAGCCCGATCGACTCGCGCACCTGGCACTGGTTGATCCCGTCGAAGTTGTATTCGACCGGGTCCTCCGCCGTGATGATCTTGCGGTCCGGGCGGTTCAGCACGTCCAGCGCCGAGTAGAGCGTCGTCGTCTTGCCCGAGCCCGTCGGCCCCGTCACGAGGAAGATGCCGTTCGGACGCCGAATGATCCGGTTGAAGATCTGGAGGTTGTCCGACTCGAACCCCAGATTCTCGAGACCAATGCGCACCGAATCCGGACGCAGAATACGGAGCACCACGCTCTCGCCGTGGTAGATCGGACACGCCGAGACACGGAAGTCCACCTGCGTCTCGTCGACCGGGATCTTGATGCGCCCGTCCTGCGGCACGCGCCGCTCCGCGATATTCATCCCGCTCATCAGCTTGATACGAGAGAGCATCGCGTTCTGCATGCGCTTCGGGAGCTTGTCACGCTCGATGCACACGCCGTCGATGCGATACCGCAGCCGCACGCGGTCGCCCATCGGCTCGATGTGAATATCCGACGCCCGCATCTTCACCGCTTCGACGAGCATGCGGTTGCACAGCTTCACGACCGGCGAAGTCTCGTCTGTCGCGACGTCGATCGACTTGTCCATCGACTTGTCGATGGAGCGATCGATCGAGCGGTCGATGGAGTCCGTGATCAGAGAGTCCCGCGGAATCTCCTCGTCCGAATCCGCGAGCGAGCCGCTCGCCCCGAGCTTCGTATCGATGAGCGTCTTGATCGCCGACCGCGGCGCAAGCTTCGGATCCACGTCCACGTTCAAGCGGAAGCGGATCATGTCCTGCAGTTCGAGGTCCATCGGGTCCGACACGATCAACGACAGGCGCGACCCGTTCTTCGCCAGCGGCAGAATCAGGTGCTTGCGGATCAGGTCTTCCGGGATCAGCGTGACATTGATCTTGTCCGCCACGCCATCCGCACGCAGGTCGACATAATCGATACCAAACTGGTGCGCCAGCGCCTTCGCGACCTGCTCCTCGCTCGCAAACCCGATCTCGACCAACGCCTCCCCCAGACGCTTGTTCGAGCCCTTGGCGACCCCCATCGCCTTCTCCACTTGCGGGCTCGTGACGGCCCCCCAACCCACGAGGATCTCGCCGAGCTTCTTCCGCGATCGAGCCATAGTCCGAGCGTTCCTTCCGTGAGAGACGGGGGGCAGACGTCGGAATGGTAGCGAGTGCGAGCGCCAAGGCCCCTAGCGTCACACATCGCCTCAGC
>JAUIFD010000048.1 GCA_030429485.1 Phycisphaerae bacterium
GTGCACTTCCAAGAGCACGGTCAGTTGCAGCTGCTGGGCGAGGATCAAGAGGTCCACCAGCATCGACTCGGTCAGGCACTCCGCGATGAGAAGCACCGCGTCGGCGCTCGCGGCCCGGGATTCCCACAGCTGCCACGGATCAATGATGAAGTCCTTGCGCAGCACGGGCAGGGGGCACGCCTCTCGGACCCGCTCGATAAACCCGAGGCGGCCGTCGAAGAACCGCTCGTCGGTCAGGCACGAGATCGCAGCCGCGCCGTTGTCGCAATAGGCTTTGGCGATGTCCTCCGGGCGGAATCCATCGCCTTCGTATTCGGGGCGTATAAGTCCGGCGGACGGGCTGCGCCGCTTGATCTCCGCGATCACCGCGACCCCTGCGCCCTTGGCCCGCCGGGTGACGGCGCCGAAAAAGTTGCGAGGCGGGTCGGCCGCCGCCACCATCGCCTCCAACTCCGCGAACGGGATCTGGGCTTTGCGCTGCTCGACCTCGAGGCGCTTGTGCTCCACGATGTCGCGCAGGGCGCCGGGAAGGTCCAGGGGTGATCGCTCACGTTCGGGCATGGGGTGGATTGTTGGGGGGGCGAACGCCGCTTTCGCCCCCTCCGCGGCGGCAGCTCCAGACTCCGTGATGCCGCAGTCGGGGGGGGGCGGTATCGAGTGGATGATCGTCGCTGTCCTCGCCGCGGGCGGGGCGCTGGGGATGGCGTGGCTCTGGCGCAAGGCCCGCATGCCGCGCCAGGCCGAGGCCGTCGCGCCGATCCCGCTCGTCGGGTGGATCGTTCTGGCAGCAGGCGTGTGGCTCGCGGGGCAGGTGCTCGCAACCATCGTTGCGATTGGCGTGCGACCGGGGTTTCCGCCGACGCTCCGTGAACAGGCGCTGATTAGCGGTGGCGTGTTCGCGGGTGGATCGGTCGCGGCGGTGTTGGCGTGGAGGTTCATCGCCAGGCGAGCGCCCGACGCCGGGTTTCGCTTGGGGGCGCGCGACCTTGGGCTTGGCCTGGCGTGGCTGGCGTGCGCGGTGCCGTGGATCCTCATCGCCGGGTTCCTCGCCGACTTGACGCACCGGTCGCTGGCAGGGTCAGAGCCCGAGCGGGTCGCGCACGCCATCCTCCGGACGATTCTCGACAATGCGCACTCGCCATGGGCGTGGGTGCTGATCGTGGGTGCCGCGATCGGCGCGCCCATCGTCGAAGAGACGATCTACCGCGGGCTGTTGCAGTCCGCCTTTGTGCGGGCGGGGGCGAGCGGGTGGGCCGCCGCGCTCGTCGGTGCGATCGTGTTCGCTTCGATGCACATGATCGGTGTCGAGCCCGTGCCGTGGTACGCGGTGGTGCGCATCGGCGCCCTCGGCCTCGCGTGCGGGCTCGCCTTCGAACGAACGCGCTCGATCGGTGTGCCGATCGTGATGCACGCGGGATTCAATGCGGCCAACTTGGCCTTGGCGTTCGCGACCGCTGCTCCGGTGGGTGCGGAGGAGACTGGGCCATGAGTGAGTGGGGTACCGAAGGCGCCGCGCCGGACATGTCGCTTGCGACGTGCGTGAGTGCCAACGATGTGCGTTCGGCGACGGCGGAGCTCAAGGGCGTAGTCATGCGCACACCGGTGCTGCACGCGCCGGTGATCGACAGTGCGCTCGGCGCACGGGCGTGGATCAAGCCCGAGTGCCTTCAGCGGACCGGGGCGTTCAAGGCGCGCGGGGCGTACAACGCGGTCTCACGGCTCTCGCCCGATCAGAAGCTCGCGGGCGTGCTCACGTATTCCTCGGGCAATCACGCGCAGGCGATCGCGCTCGCGTCGGCGCTGCTCGGCGTGCGTGCCGTCATCGTCATGCCGAGCAATGCGCCGCGCGTGAAGCTGGATGCCGTCAGCCGTCTCCTCGGGGACGCGCCACCCGGCAGCCGGGTGGTCGAGTACGACCCCGAGGTGCAGACACGTGAGGCGCTCGGGCGCGAGCTCGCAGAGAAAGAACGCCTCACACTGATCCCGCCCTACGACCATCCGCACGTCATCGCCGGGCAGGGCACCGCAGCCCTGGAGCTCTTCGAGGATGTCGCGACGCTCGATCGGCTCTACGTGCCGTGCGGTGGGGGCGGGCTGCTCTCCGGGTGCGCGGTGATCGCCAACGCGATGTGCCCCACGTGCGAGGTCGTCGGCGTGGAGCCCGAACTCGCGGACGACGCGAACCGGAGCGTGCGCGATCGCCGCCTGCACATCGTGCGCAACCCGCCGACAATCGCCGACGGCGCACGCACGCCCTTCCTCGGTCGGCTCACCTTCCCGCTCGTGCTCGAACACGTCGACCGGATGATGAGCGTGAGCGAACGCGAGATCGCAGGCGCGATGAAACTCGCGCTGGGGGCGCTCAAGGTGTTGGTCGAGCCGGCGGGGGCGCTCGGGCTCGCGGGAGCGCTGCGCGACGCACAGGAATCGGGCGCGCGCGTCGGGGTGATCCTGTCCGGCGGCAACGTGGACCTCGACGCGCTCCCGGGCCTGCTCGCGCTCGCGGACGAGCCATCCCCTTGAGCACGCCCCACCCCAAACGCTGCCCATGGTGCGGCGACGACCCGCTCTACGTCGCGTACCACGACGAGGAGTGGGGTGTGCCGACGCATGACGACCGCCACCTCTTTGAGATGATCTGCCTGGAGGGTCAGCAGGCCGGGCTGAGTTGGATCACCGTGCTGCGCAAGCGCGAGCGGTATCGCGAGCGGTTCTTCGGTTTTGAGGTGGAGCGCGTCGCGCGGATGTCGGCCCGCGACGTCGACCGCCGACTCGAAGACGCCGGGCTCATCCGACACCGCGGCAAACTCGAGGCGATCGTGACCAACGCGCGAGCTGCCCAGCGGCTGGCGGAGCGAGAGGGGTCGCTCGCGGGGGCGCTCTGGGGACTGGTCGAGGGGGCGCCGATCACCAACAAGCCGCGCACGCTCAGCGACATCCCTCCAACGACGACCGCCTCGAACGCGATGAGCAGGAGTCTGAAGCGGGCGGGGTTCCGGTTTGTCGGTCCGACAACGTGCTACGCGTTCATGCAGGCGGTGGGGATGGTCAACGACCACCTGGTATCGTGCCCATGCCACGCGGCGATCACGGGAATGAAGCGGACGCCCCGCTCGTAGGCCGGACGAGAGGAGCCTCGCATGCGGTTGAACAGAAGGCGTGTGGTCGGCAAACTCGCGCTTGGTGGGTTGCTCGCGATCACCGGGTGTGAGCGCACGTACGAGTCGGAGGCGACCTTCACAGCCAAGAGCGCCGAGTCGCACGACGAGGGCGCGACTCCAACTGTGGATGATGCGACACGCACGACGGCAGGCGACTCAGCGCCCGGGTTGGACCCGGCGCCCGGTCCGCTCGCAGCCCAGCTCGATGAGATGGCGGAAGGTGCGAAGTCCCGCCTCCCCGCAGAGATGCTCGAGACGTTCGAGCAAGGCGTCCGCGACGTCGCGTCTTCGGGCGCTCTGGAGAGCGCAATGAAGGTCGGCGACGTTGCCCCGGGATTCGAACTCCCGAGCGCAACGGGTGAGAGCGTCTCGCTCGCGTCGCTCCTCGGAACGGGCCCGGTCGTGCTCATGTGGTATCGCGGCGGGTGGTGCCCCTACTGCAATCTGGCGCTCGGCGCCATGCAGGAGCGGCTTGCAGATATTGAGGGAGCGGGCGCGACCCTCGTCGCGATCTCGCCCGAGTTGCCCGACCGCTCGCTGACCACGAAGGAGAAGGGCGAACTCGCGTTCCCCGTGCTGTCGGATACCAAGAGCGAGGTCGCGAAGGCCTACGGCGTCGCGTACACGCTGCCCGAGGTCATTCAGCCCGCGTACTCGCGCCTCAACCTCCCCGAACGCAACGGCGACGATTCGCTCCTCCTCCCGCTCGCTGCGACTTACGTCATCGACCGCGACGGCGTGATCCGGTGGGCGTTTGTCGACGCGGACTACAAGAAGCGCGCCGAGCCGCAGGATGTGATCGACGCGCTGCAAGCACTCAAGTAAGCGGACGTCTGAGGCTCGTTTGATGGCACTGTGCCACTGACCTGCTCTGAGGTCAGTGCTGAACCGCCAGCGCCCGTTCGGCACTGACCCTAGAGCGCGTTCGTCGCACGCCTAGCGGGGCGGTGACTTCCCAGTCGCCGTGTCGCCCGCATCGGGCGACATGCCGTGGGCTTGTGACGAGCATGGCGCTACACATGGAGCGACGAGGCTCCAAGGCGGGTCAGTGGCACAGAACGCGCCCTCTCGCGATCCGTTCGAACAGATGTCCTCGCTTGCGCTTCGGGCTCGCTTTAGGACTCGACGCGCTCCCGCGTCGGCTCCGGCTTCGTCTCCACCTCGCGACCCGCCAGCGTCAGGCGCACGGGATGCCCGAACCACGCGTTGACACCCTTCGGCCCGGGGTACTTCGCCGCGAGCGTCTCGACCACCGCGCCCATGCCGGCTGCGGGCTCAACCCACCCGCCCGCGACATCCGGGAAGTCGACCTTGCAGTTCTCGCACTTCGCGTCCGACAAGAAACGCAACGGGCACCAGAAGCTCTCCACGTTGCGCAGCATCTCCGTGCCAAGGCTCCAGATGCCCGTCATCCAGTCGCAATAGAGACACCAGATCCGGTCGTGCCCCACAAGCCCCTCAAACTTGTGGCGCGAGACATTGACCCACTCGCCCTGGTTGTACCGCGGGAAGTTGATCAGCACCGGGAGCGGCGCGTACACCACGTACTCCGCCACCCGCACGAGCCAGAAGAGCGGCACCGCGAGCGCGGTCGTCCACACCGCCAGGTGATTGCGCACAGGCCCGACCGTCTTGTTGAGCTGCGACACGATGCGCGGCCCGCGGACCTCCTTGCGGTGGATCAGCTCGTGCCCGACGGTCCACGCCATCACCGTAAACACCTGGGCCGCGATCGCGGCGACAAGCCCGAGCCAAGGCCCCGCCGCCCCCCCGATCAGCAACCCGCCGGTGATCGGCCCGGTGGCGAAGGGCAGGGCGGTGAAGTAGGTGATCATGAGGTCGAGCCCCGGCGCCCGGCACAGCCACGCCGAGAGCGCCTTGCCCGGCGAGCCGAGCCTCGGGATCGCGTGGAGCGCAAATGCCCCCACAAGCAGGGCGAACGCGTGGGCGGCAAAGATGGCGAGAAGCGTCATGCGGCCAGCGTAGCCGCCCGGTGGGGTTGTCCGATGAGAGGGAAAACCCTGGTGTCGACGTGCGCTGCGCGGGGCTCGGGCTGGAAGTTCTTGTGGTCGCGCTATTGACTATTCATGCACACGCCGAATAATCATGCACCATGTCCCGATCTTCTCGCCAAGCCCTGATCACGGAGATTCTCGCGACCGGCCCGATCGGCTCGCAAGAGGAGCTGCGCGTCGAGCTCGCGAACCGCGGCGTCGAGGTCACGCAGGCGACGCTCTCGCGTGATCTGCGGGAGCTGGGGGTGGTCAAGGGTCCGGCGGGGTACGTGCTGCTGACCGGCCCATGGGCGACAGCGAGCGAGCCGGTGAGTCAGCCGGTGAGCCCGATCGCGGGCGCTCTGGATCGCGTGCTCGCGGACTACTCGCGTTCAGCCGCCCAGGCGGGGAACCTCGTCGTCGTCAAGACGGGCGCGGGGCACGCGCAGGTGGTCGCGATCGAGCTCGATCGGCGCCCGCCTCCCGGGGTCGTGGGGACCGTCGCGGGCGACGACACCATCTTTATCGCGTGTGCGGAGCTGTCGATCGCGGCTGCCTTCGTCGAGCACGTCAAGCTCATCGCAGGGATCAACTGATGCACGCCTCCACCCATCCCATCCCGGTGGCGGTTGTTGGCGTGTCGGGGTACACGGGTCGCGAGCTTGTGCGCATCCTCGCGCACCATCCGGGCGTGCAGATCGTCGGCGCGTTCGGCTCGGAGAGTGCTGCCAGCGGGCGCACGATCGCGGATGAGCACGCGTCGCTGCGTGGCATGGATCTCGCGATCGAGCCCGCGTCGGCGAGTGCGATCATCGCGTCGGGCGCACAGGCGGTGTTCCTCGCGACGCCGCACGAAGCGAGCGCCGAACTCGCGCCGGAGCTGGTGGAGCGCGGGCTCGTGGTGCTCGATCTGTCGGGCGCGTTCCGCGTGCCGAATGCCGCGCTGTATCCGGAGTGGTACAGCTTCGAGCACGCCTGTCCCGGGCTGTTGGATGACGCGGTGTATGCACTCGTCGAGCACGCGCGCGGGTCGATCGCGGAGACGGATCTGCTCTCGATCCCGGGGTGCTACCCGACGGCGGCGCTGCTCTCGCTCAAGCCGCTGATCGACGCGGGGCTGATCGATACGGGCTCGCCGATCGTCGCGACGGGGATCAGCGCGGTCTCGGGCGCGGGTCGCGGTGCGAAGCGGGACAACCTGTTCTGCGACGTTTCGCTGAAGCCCTATTCGCTGATTGCGCACCGCCACGCGCCGGAGATCGCGCACCACCTCGGCATCGGGCTCAGCGGGCTGTCGTTTCTCCCGCACGTCGGCCCTTGGGAGCGCGGGCTCGTGGTGACGTCGCACGCGATGCTCGCGGGCAGCGTCGGCGAGAGTGCGGTACGCGAGACGCTTGAGGGCGCGTACGCCGGCGAGCCGTTCGTGCGTGTGCTCGGCGCTGGCGCGTGGCCGAGCGTGGGCGCGGTTGCCGGCTCCAACTGCTGCGACATCGGCGTGCGTGTCGATGGCGGGCGCGTGGTCGTGTCGGGCGCGATCGACAACCTGGTGAAGGGCGCATCGGGCCAGGCGGTGCAGGCGTTCAACGTCCGCTTCGGGTTTGACGAGACGACGGCGCTCAAGAGCGGGCTCGCGGGTTCGGCGATGGGGGTGCTGCAATGAGCGCGCCGATCATCATCAAGCTCGGCGGGGCGCTGCTCGACGACGCGGGCGCGCTGGAGTCGATCTGCGCGGACGTCGCACACCTCATCGAGAGCGGCGCTCGCGTTGTGATCGTGCACGGCGGCGGCGCGTCTGCTGACGCCTGGCTGAGCGGGCTCGGCATCAAGACCCCCCGTGTCGGCGGGCTCCGCGCGACGCCCGACGACGCACTCCCGGTCGTGGTCGGTGCCCTGGCGGGCTGGGCGAATACACGCCTCGTCGCCGCTCTGCGTGGCGCGGGGGTCGACGCGGTCGGCGTCGGTCTCACCGACGGCGGGCTCGTGGATGTAGAAGTGGTCGAAGACCGTGCTCTCGCCAACGTCGGGCACGCGACGCCCGGCGACGCGTCATACCTCACAGCCCTGCTCGCGCGCAGCGTCAGCCCCGTGGTGCATTCGATCGGCATCGCGGGCGACGGGCGCATGCTCAACGTCAACGCCGACGACGCAGCGGGCGCAGTCGCGGGCGCGGTGCATGCAGATCGCGTGATGTTCCTCACCGACGTCGCCGGTGTGCTCGATGCCGACGGATCGGTGATCGCGGAGCTCGACGCGCTGCGGGCGGAGCGATTGATCGACTCGGGCGTGGTCGGTTCCGGCATGATCCCCAAGGTGACGTCGGCCCTGCGGGCCGCGACGCTGAGCGGGCGCCCCGTTCGGATCTGCTCGTGGCAGGATGGCGCGTGGCTCGAAGCCGGCGCGGGCACCGCGGTGCTTCCCTCCGAGGCGTTCGTGCAGTTTCCTTCGGAGCGCCGGGCGCTCAACGACGACACGCGACGAAGGCCTACCCCAACAACCGCCTGAATCCTCCTCATTCTCTCGAAAGCGAACCGAACGAACCGAAACACGTTTCCCCGGGCCGGCGCCCGTGCCAGAAGGAACTCGCCATGGCAACCCTCTCCATCGACCCCACCACCGCGTCGCTGAAAGCCGACACCAAGGCGCCGCGCCATCTCGCGTCGATCGCGGACCTCACCCCAGAACATGTCGCGGAGGTGTTCAACACGGCGGGCGCGATGAAGGCCGCCCCGAAGCCGTGGTCCACCATGCTCAGCGGGCAGAGCTGGGTGATGCTCTTCGAGAAGCCGTCGCTCCGCACACGCGTCTCGTTCGAGGTGGGCATTACTAAGCTCGGCGGGCACGCCATGTACTACGACCACAGCAAGACCCGCATCGGCGTGCGCGAGTCGATCAAGGACTACGCGAAGAACCTGGAGCGCTGGGTCGACGGCATCATCGCCCGCACCTTCGCGCACGACACGCTGACGCAGCTCGCGGAACACGCGTCGGTCCCCGTCATCAACGCGCTGACCGATCATGAGCACCCCTGCCAGGCCCTGGCCGATCTCTTCACGCTCAAGGAAGCGCTCGGCGATCTCGGGGGCGCCAAGCTCGCGTGGGTCGGCGACGGCAACAACGTCTGCCACTCGCTCATGCTGCTCGCGGCGAAGCTGGGTGTTTCGATGACGATCGTGACGCCCAAGGGCTTCGAGCCGCAGTTCTCCGTGGTGAAAAGCGCCATCGCCGATGCCGAGCAGACCGGCGCGACGATCACGCTCACGCACAACCTCGACCTCATCGCCGGTCACGACGCGGTCTACACCGATACGTGGGTCTCGATGGGGCAAGAGGACACGCAGTCGATGCTCCGGCACGACGCGTTCGGCGGCTTTCAGGTCGATGGCGAGCTCATGGCGCTCGCGTCGCGCGGGCTCGACCACGCGTCGCACTTTATGCACTGCCTGCCCGCGCACCGCGGCGAGGAAGTGACCGACGAGGTCATTGACTCACCGGAATCGCTCGTATACGACCAGGCAGAGAATCGCATGTGGACTCAGAACGCGCTCATCGCGCTGCTCACGGGGAAGTCATGACTACAGGCGCCCAACAAGTAAACACGCAGGCGCAACGCATCCCTGCGCAACCCGCTGAGCTCGCGGATGCGGGCGCCATCGCGGCGCTCATCAACGAGTGGGCTGCGCAGGGGCTGACACTCGCTCGCTCGGAGCGCGAAGTCGCCGATGCGATCGAGCAGTTCGTGATCGTGCGTGACGACGAGGGCGTCGCGGCGTGCGGGGCCCTTGTTGAATGGCCGCCGCGCATCGCCGAGATCCGCTCTGTTTCCGTCGCGGCGCGAGCTCGCGGCAACGGCGCCGGGCGCGCGGTCGTCAAGGCGCTCATCGAGAAGGCTGAGCGTCTCGGGATCGATACGCTCGTGCTCCTCACCAAGACGCCCGGGTTCTTCGAGCGCTGCGGCTTTGAAGTGATCCCGGCCGAAGAACTGCCGCCGACGTTTATCGCGCTGGCGATCGATGGTCAGGGGCGTTCGATGGCCGGTCGCATCGCGATGCGCCTCGCGACGCCGTAAGGCGCGCGGCGGGCGGGTATCCTCTCGGTTGAAGGAGGTGCCGCGTGGGCCACGCCGAGAAGATGCGTCAGCACAACCCGGTGATCGTGAGCGAGGAGGCCGACCTCGCGCAGGCCGCCGCCGACGCCGCGGGCGAGCTGCCCGCGGATCAGATCGATCCCGAGACGTTCTTCATGGTGCAGCACTGGGAGCTGTACTCCGAGGAGAACCACGACACGTGGCGCAGGCTCTATGCGCGCCGCATCGATTCGCTGCGCGAGCAGGCGTCCAACGTGTTCCTCGCGGGGTTTGACGCGATGAACTTCGAGCCGGACCAGATCCCGAAGGTAACGCAGGTCAACGACGTGCTCCGCAGCAAGACCGGGTGGCAGAGCAGGCCCGTGCCCGGTTACCTGCCCGCGAAGTCGTTCTTCGCGTGCCTGGCGCAGCGGAAGTTTCCGACGACGATCACGATCCGACCCCCAGACGAGCTCGACTACCTGCCCGAGCCCGACATCTTCCACGACGTCTTCGGGCATGTGCCGTTGCACGCCGACCCGGTGTTCGCCGACTTCCTCCAGACCTACGGCAAGGCGGCGTTGCACGCCGGCCCCGAGCACGTCGAGCCGCTCTCGCGCCTCTTCTGGTTCACCGTCGAGTTTGGGCTGATCCACGAGGACAACCGCCTGAAGATCTACGGCTCGGGTCTCATGTCGTCGATCGGTGAGTCGGTCTGGTCGCTCAAAGGCGATGGCGACAAGCAGCCCGAACGCCGCCCGTTCGATCTCAAGCGCATCTGCGACACGTCGTTCGAGATCGACCACTACCAGCCGATCTACTACGTGCTCGACTCGTTCGAACAGCTTCGCGACGCGATGGAGAGTTACGCCAACCGCGTGCTGGAGGCGGCGGGGCAGACAGCCTGACTTCGGAAGCTGTTCGCCGTCACGTCACGCGATTCGCCAGGCGTGCCCGCACTCTGGACACACAAGGCAGTGATCACGCTCGCGCTCGAGCCCGGTGAGATCGTGTGCGCACACGAGGCACACCGGATCACCTCCGGCGAGCTCTGCCTCGATCCGTCGGCGGTGCGTGCGGAGCGACGCGCGGTAGATCAACGCGCCGAGCGCTACGCCAAAGGGCGCGGATGCAAGCGCGAAGTACTCCCGCATGTCATCGCTCGGCGCAATCGCCAACGCCTCCTGGAGGATCAGCATGCCCATCCACACGCCGGCGACAATCGCTGACCACGCGATCAGGATCGATGCGGGGCTGATCTGCTCGCCGCGGACCCTGCGCCACGCCCAGAGTTGACGCTGGCGGGGGTGTGGGTAGCTGCCGATGCGATATCGCCGCTCGCGGTCGTCATGCAACGCGCCGTCACGGATCGACGAAGCAAGCCACAGTATCTCCAACACCCGGCGCCCCCTTCCCAAGCGGGCAGTGCTTCCGTGTATTCGGGAAACGCTCGCCGGGGTTGCTGGGTCGAGCGGGTCCTACCCCTGCATCAGCGTCTGGCTCAACATGAACGCGTTGCCGTCGGGGTCAAAGAAGGTCGCGAGGCGGACCATGTCCGGGATGTCCTGTGTGGGGCCGTCAAAGCGGACGTCCTTGGATTCGAGCTGCGATCGCGCCTTGTCGATATCCGCGACCTCGAACACCGGCACCGGGCCGGCGCCGGTCTTGGGCGTCTCGACCTGCGAGAGCCCGATCTGCACGCCGGGCATCTCGGTCTGCACCTCGGCCCACGCGATCTCGTCGACGCGGTAGAGCATCTCAAACCCGAGCACCTCGGTGTACCACTTGAGCGCCTTGTCGAGGTCGGCGACCTGGGTCGAGATCGTCAGCCCGGGCTTGTATCCGATGGATGAGGGCATCGCAGACTCCTGTGGGGCATTGAGTTTCGTTGCCCCGTGCCGACCTGAATGTATAGTGACTATACTTTGCAGTCAATCCCGAATCCGGGAGTCTGTCGCGTTGTCCGGTGTCCGACCCACATCACCCGCGTCTCTGGCGCCGCTGTTTCACCGCCGGTGGGCTGCTCCGATCCTCGCGGAGCTCGCAGCCGACGAGGGGTGCAAGCTCGCGACGCTCACCTACCGCCTCGGCAGCGCTCGCCAACCCGTGCGCGATGCGCTCGACACCCTCATCGAGCTCGGGCTCGTGATGCCGAACCCCGGGTACGGGCACCCGCTTCGCCCCGAGTACGTTCTAACGCGCGCGGGCGAGCGAGCGGCGCCGGAGTGCGCACGCCTCATGTCTACGCTTCGCTCAGCCAATGCGATGGGCATAGGACTGCGCAAATGGGCGGTGCCGACGATGGCCGCGGTGCAACACGGGGCAGCTCGCTTCGGTGAGATCGCGTGCGCCCTCCCGGACGCGACCGACCGCGCGCTTTCCCTGACACTCGCCGGCCTCGACGAGGCAACCTTGATCGTGCGATCATTCGAGGAGGGTGAACGGGTGCCGATCTACGCGCTGACCAAGCCGGGGCTCCGCATCGCGCGTGCCGCGATGCCCATCCGCCTGCCCAAGACAGCTTGAGCGTTACCCGCTCGTCGCCATCTTCTTGAGTTCGGGGTAGTTGATCTTGTCCGTTGAGGTCCGCGGCAGGCGATCAAGCACCGTAAACTTGTCCGGGTTCATGTACGAGGGCAGCGCCTTCGCGCAGTGTCCCTTGAGCGCGATGATCGAGAGCTTCTGCCCCTCGGCCGGGCTCAGGAACGCCGTGATCGACGTGCCCGCGGGCGTTTCGATCGCGACGGCGGCCGCCTCGTCGATCTGCGGGTGCTTGTAGAGCCCCGCCTCGATCTCGCCGAGTTCGATGCGGTATCCGTGGCGCTTGACCATGCGGTCGCGCCGCCCGACAAAGGTCAGCTCGCCGCCGTCGCCCTCGATTACGACGTCGCCCGTCGAATACCAGCGATCGCCGTCACCATCGGTATGGATCGACGCAGCGGTGCGCTCATCGTCGCCGAAATAGCCGACCATCGTCGGCCCGGAGCAGTGGATGTAGAGCACGCCCTCCTCACCGGGCGTGACGTCGTTGAACGCCTCATCGACCACCTTCGCGCGCACGTTCGAGCACGGAAGCCCAATCGGCAGCGGCGTGGTGCGCTCGAAGTCGCGCGGCTTCACGACGTGATGAAACGTGCAGACGTTGGTTTCCGTCGGGCCGTAGAGGTTCCAGTACTCCTTGTCGGGCCAGAGCGCGGTGAGATCGCGGAAATGCTTGATCGGGAAGACCTCGCCCGCGAAGCAGACGTGGCGCAGCGACGAGAAGTCCTTCTCCTCAAGCTTGCCAAACTGCACGAGCAGCGCCAGGATCGACGGCACCGAATACCACACCGTCAGCTTGCGCTCCTCCATGTATCCCGCGAGTTCGTGCGGCGACTTGCCGAGGTTCTCGCCCACGATCACGATCGCTGCTCCCGCGGTCGCGGGCACATAGAGGTCGAGAATCGACAGATCAAAGTGGAACGGTGCGTGCGACGAGAAGCGGTCGTTGCTCGTCGGCTTGAGTTCGCTCGCGGCCCACTGCACGAAGCTGATCGATGATGCGTGCGTGTGCATCACGCCCTTGGGCACGCCCGTCGAGCCCGACGTGTAGAGGATGTACGCGAGGTCGTTGAGCCCGGGCTTGTCGCCCGATTCCCACGCCTCATCGCCCTCGTCGAGCGCGGGCGACCCGACGCCCGAAGGCCCCTCGCCCGGGAAGACCAGAAGCGGGATGCCCGAGGTCTCGCCTTCGCCATAGGTGGGCGCACGCTTCTCGTCGGTGCAGATCACCTTCGCGTCGCACGCGCCGTAGATGTATCGGTTGCGATCGGGGGGCGACGAATAGTCCGTCGGCACATATACGGCGCCCGCCTTCAGCGCGCCGTAGATGCTCGCGACCGAGTTCACGCACTTGGGCATCGAGACGCCCACGCGGTCGCCCCTGCGCACACCGAGCGCGTGCAGGCGGCTCGCGATGCGCCGGGCCAAGCGGTCGAGCTCGGCGTAGGTCGCGCGGTTGCCCGCGCTGTCCTCTACCGCGGTGGCGTCGGGCGTCGCCTCGGCCCAGTGCTCAAGCCAGTCCGTCAGACGCTGGGCGTCGATCGTCATTGTCCGCTCCGAATCGTGCGAGTTGGGGAGGGTGCGAGGCCCCTTCAGGTCTTCCGCACGATCAGATCGGCGATTTCAGCGACCGTCCCAAACTCGTTCGACGCTTCGTGCGGCTCGACCTCGATGTTGTACGTCTTCTCGACGTGCGACACCAGCGAGAGCGTGGACATGGAGTCGAGGACCCCCGACTCCTTCAACTGGAGGTCGTCCGCCAGGTTCTCCGGATCCTCGCCCGGCAGAAACTGCTCGACGATGTACGTCCGGAGAGAGTCCTTGACCGCATCAACGTTCTCGGGCATTTCGTTTCTCCCACCACGGAGCGCACGGCACGTGGCGTGTGTGATGTTCGACCTGGCCTGAGCATACTCGCCCGCCTGAGGGGCCTCCATTCAGTCCTCGGGGTGCGGGCGGGCCTCCAGCGCCCAAAGGCGCGAGGTCTGCGCGGCGAAGGCCGCCGGATCGGCGACCTGGCGCAGATCGCAGATCACCGGTCGCTCGTATCCCGCGACCGTCAGCGACGCGACGTACCCGACAAGGTCCAGCCTTGAGCCGGGCGCACCAACCGCGCACCGCCCCTCGGCGGAGACGTCGCTCAGGCGCGCGCCGCCGAGGTCCGAGCCGGCCTCAATCACCTCGCGCGCCGGATCCCCCCCGCCCATAAGGACCGCGGCAGGATCGACGCCGCGCGCCAGGGCGGTGGACGCACTCGCGGGGTAGGCGTGGTCGGCCACGACGCACCCATAGTCAGAGGCGCGGGCCGCGAGAGCCTGACGCGTCTGGGTGTCATCGGTCGGGAGCGTGAGCGAGACGATGGGCTCGCGGCCGCCGGTGAGTGTGGCGAGGTCGGCAGCGAGCTCGATCGCGCTCAGGGCGGCGTGCACAGCGCGGTCCGTGCGCGCAGGGTCGGCGAAGTGTGCGGCGGGGATCCAGAGGTCGAGCCCGGCGAAGGCGAGCTCTACGCGGCGCATCGTGGCAGCAAGGTCGCGCCGCGCGCTCCGGTCGAGATCTCGTGCGCGCGCGTCGGGGGCGGTCGCGTCGAGCACGGCGGCACGGAACCGCCACTCCGAGGCGAGGGCGAGCCGCGCCCGCGTCGTCTCCGCGGTGGTCCAACCTGCGAGGGAAAGGGCGAGCGGCCTGAGCACGGAGAACCATATGGGGGAGGCGCACGGGCCGTAGCCGGCCGGATGAGGCGGTCGGCGACGCGTTCGGTCGAACGACCGGCCTATCCGTCCAGGTCAATCGCCACGTCGAGCTCAACGGTCTGCGGGAGCAAGCACTCGGTATCGGTGCAGGCCTGGAAGGTGAGGCCGAGGATCGGGCGTGCGGGCGGCTCGGCGTTGCGCTCGATCGCGATGCGGAGCGCGATCTCGCGGAAGTGGACTCGGAGCTCGCCGCCCTCCCCGAAGGGCTCACCCTCTGGGTAGTCGGCGTAGACGCTCACGCCCGTGCCGGCGACGAGCCCCACGCGGAGCGGCACAAGCTCCGAGCCCGCGGGCCCGGGATCGGCCGCGACAATGTGGTACCCCTCAGCGATACGGAGCGAGAGGTGGATTTCGCCCGGTTCGTCTGGGGCGACACGGACGCGGTCGGTGCTCGCGAAGACCTCAACGGGTGTGAAGTTGGCGTTGGGGGGGGGAGCGGGCGCAGCGGCCGGTTCGGGGATGAGCGCGAGGAGTGTCTCGGGCCACTGGCTGTGCGTGATCGCGCGGTGGAGGGCGCGGGTGGCGTTGATCGCGGGCACCGGGCCTCGGGCGATGGCGCCGCTCATGGCGCGGAGGGCGCGGGCGGCGCGCCGGATGTCGGCCGGGTCGTTGGTGGCTTCAGCGAGGTCGATGAGGGCGTGGAGCATCGTGCTCGCGCCGCTCGGGACGGCGCCGTCGTAGGTCGACCGGGCGCGCACGAAGAGGTCGTTCTGCTCGGCACGCGTGTCGTGGTACACGCCCTCGCCATCACCAAACTCGGCCTCGGCGAGGCGGGCAAAGTGGGCAGCCGCTTCGCGCGCGAACGCCGCATCGGCGGTGAAACCCGGCGCTGCGCGGTGCAGCGCGAGCAGGGCGGTGATGATCGCGGCGTAGTCCTCGAGGAAGGCCGGCGTCGAGGATTTGCCCTGCCGCCAGACTCGGAAGAGGCGGTCCTCGTCGTCGGTCATGTGCTCGAGCACGAACCGGGCAGCACGCTCGGCGACGTCGTAAAGCTCTCGATCGTCAAAGAGCGAGCTGGCGCGCGCGAACGCGGTGATCATGAGCCCGTTCCAACTCGCGAGCGCCTTGTCGTCGCGCATGGGCTGCTCGCGACGGATTCGCGCCTCCAGAAGCTTGCGATTGACGCGCTGGAGGCGAGCGAGAGAGTCCTCGGCCGAGACGCCCTCCGCTGTGGCGAGGGCCTCCGGGCGGTCGGCGAGGCGCAGCACGTTGGAGGCGGCATCGTCCGGGTGGTGCGGGTCGCGGAAGTTGGTGCCGAGATCGAGCCCGTAGACATGAGCCGCCCACGTGCCGTCCTCACCGCCGAGCGCAGCTTGCACCTGCTCGATTGTCCAGAGGTAGTTCTGTCCTTCTCGGTGGTTGACCTCGGCGTCCTGGGCGGAGGCGAAGCCCGCATGCACAGCGCCGTTCGGCGCGCGCTCCGCGTCGAGCATCATCTCGCGGCGCACGTAGTCGAGGATGTCGCGCACAACCCTTCGGTACTCCGCGTCCTCGAAGACCTCGGCTGCGCGCGCATACACGCTCGCGAGCTGCGCGTTGTCGTAGAGCATCTTCTCGAAGTGGGGCACGAGCCAGATCGCGTCAACGGCATACCGATGAAACCCGCCGCCGACATGATCGCGGATGCCACCGATTGCCATGCGGTCGAGCGTGAGGCGTAGGGCGTGGTCCACGGCTGTGCGCGCGTCATCGTCCAGTGAGGCGCGCACCGAGAGGAGGAAGTCCAGGTACGCGGGCTGCGGGAACTTCGGGGCCCCGCCGAACCCGCCGTGCGTGCGGTCGAGCTGCGCGAGCAGTGTCGAGACAGCGACTTCGATCTGGCTCGCGCCCACGTGCGCCGGCTCAGCGACTTCCGCGACGTACTGGCGCACGACCTCCGCGAGCTGCTCGCTTTGCGCGAGCACCTGCCCGCGTTGCTCGTTCCACGCGCGGCTCATGCCCTCGAGTACTTGCGGGAAGCTCGGGATGCCGTGGCGCGGCTCGGTGGGGAAGTACGTGCCGCACCAGAACGGGCGGAGCGTTTCCGGCTCAAGAAAGACGCTCATGGGCCACCCGCCCGAGCCGGTGTACGCCTGCGTGGCCGCCATGTAGAGGTCGTCGACGTCGGGCCGCTGCTCGCGGTCGACCTTGATGCAGACGAAGCGCTCGTTCATGATCGCGGCGATGGCGGGGCTCTCGAAGCTCTCACGCTCCATCACGTGGCACCAGTAGCAGGTGGAATAGCCGATGGAGAGGAAGATGGGCACGCTTCGCGCGCGCGCAGCGGCGAAGGCCTCGGGACCCCAGGGGTACCAGTCGACGGGGTTGTGCGCGTGCTGAAGGAGGTAGGGGGAAGTCTCGGAGATCAGGCGGTTGGGCGCGGCGTCTTGCCCGGGTGAATCCTGCATGAGCGAGTGTACGGGCGTACGCCTCGAACCAATGGAGTCCAGCGAGGTCCAGAGCGCGCATGACCAGCGGATCGCTCGGCGTGGCGAGGCGTACGGGAAACGCACGGGGCGCTTCTGTCATCTCTCGTTTCGCGCTTCTGGATGCGATGTTCTTTCGGTACGCTCCTCCCCTCGCCCAGGAGCGCCAGCCGTTCGGCATCCGAGCGAGCCTCAGGAGTTTGTAATGCAGTGTCAGATTCGTTGGCTCGTCGGCGTTGTGTCGTGGCTGATTCTCGCGATCGGGACGTTTCCGGCAGCGGGGCAGGGCAGTACCGGCTGGACGTACCAGGGGCGGCTTGATTCGGACGGCGCGCCCGCAGACGGGGATGTGCCGATGGAGTTCAGGCTTTGGGATGATCCCGCCGCGGGTCGGCAGATGGGCGACACGCTCGTCTTCGACGGCTCGGTCGGCAACTCGGCGCCCGTCGAGGTGGTCGGCGGGTTGTTCTCGGTCGTGCTCGACTTTGGCGGAGCGGTCGATGGTCGTCCGTTGTGGCTCGAGATCACGGTCGATGGCAACACGCTCACGCCGCGCCAGCGCCTGCTGTCTGCGCCCTACGCCCTCTATTCGGCGGCGCCGTGGGAGAGCGTCGGGTTTCACATCGCCTACGACGGGGGCAGCGTCGGGATCGGCACGACCAACCCGGGCGCGCGCCTGGATGTCGTGGGCGGCATTGTGGCTTCGTCGTACACCTCGACGCTCCGGCAGGGGGCGCACCTGGAGTGGAACCGGGCGGGCGGCGACGGGGCGACGTGGCTACTCAACCACAGGGGGCTCGGCGCCGGCGGGATCCGCTTCTGCGAGTACGACCCGACCAACTTCGTGGTGAGGGAGCGCATGCGGATCGCGTCGGACGGCAACGTCGGTATCGGGACGACCTCGCCCGAGTCGCCGCTGCACGTCGCCGGCATCATGCAGGCGGACAACCGTCTGCAGCTTGGCGGCAGCAACCAGAACACGGACCCGGTGCACCTCACGCGTGTCGACGCCGGTACCGATCACACCCAGCTTGTGATCACCGTCGGTGACAACCCGGGATCGAGCCCAAGCCCGGGTGACGAGTTGATCATCGCTGCGGGCACGCAGACGCAGTTCATCTTCAGGTCGAACGGCGACGCGTACAAGACCGGGTTTCCGACGTGGGGCACGGTCTCCGATGCGCGCACCAAGCACGACATCGAGCCTCTCGCGGGCTCGCTCGATCGGCTCATGCACTTGCACGGGCGCACCTTCTACTACAACGACCCCGACATGCCGGGCGCCGGGCCGGGGAAGCGCACGGGCCTGGTGGCGCAGGAGGTCGAGCCGTACTTCCCCGAGTGGATCGGCACGATGGACGAGGACACCAAGACGCTGAACATCGTCGGCTTTGAGGCGATCACGATCGAAGCGCTCCGGGACCTGCGATCGGAGAAGGACGACCAGATCGCGGCGCTCGAAGCGGAGAGCGCGTCGTTGCGCCAGGAGAACGAGGAACTCCGCGGCCGGCTCGATACGCTCGAACGCCTCGTGGCCGAACTGGTGCAGGATGAAGGTCGATCGTGAAGCGGCTCAGGACCACGATCGTCATCGGCCTCGCTCCTGGCGCCATCGCGCAGAGTTAGACCACCCGTGGTCCACCATCGGTGCTGACGGGGCCCGAGCGCGTGGTGGGCCAACGCTTGTGGGCGCCGCTGACTACGCGCGGACGCCGTGCCCACGCCTCATCCGGCGGCGGGGTCAACGCCAACGACGTCCTCGCCTCGGTGCGCCAGGTGCGGGCGGGGAGTCGGCCTTCGATCGCGCGCGGGCGTTTGACCGATTCGCGATTCGCAGGTAGCGTGCGTGCCGGGGGAGGTTGCTGATGCACGGAAGGGGAATACCAATGCGATCGATGGCGACGGTGGGAATCAGCTCCATCCTGTTTGCGGCGGGTTCTGGTGTGCAGGCTCAGACCACGGTGCAGACCGAGGACTTCAAGGTCGTTTCGGTCGACGGGGCGGCGCAGGACGCCTTCGGACGATCGGTCGCAATTGACGGCGATGTCGCGATCGTCGGGGCGACGTTCGATGACGACAACGGGCTGAGTTCGGGATCGGCGTACGTCTTCCGCTTCGATGGGCTCGGTTGGACCCAGGAGCAGAAGCTGACCGCGCCGGACGGGGTTCTGAATGACTTCTTCGGCGACGCGGTTTCGATCGAGGGGAATGTCGCCGTGGTCGGGGCGCGGCTGAGTGACCCCGGAGGTGCGGGCGACGCGGGCGCGGCGTACGTCTTCCGGTTTGATGGGCTCGCCTGGGTGCAGGAGGCCAAGCTGGTTGCGGGTGACGCACAGGCCGGCGACCAGTTCGGCACCGACGTTTCGGTGTATGGCGATACCGTCGTCGTTGGCGCCCCGCTCCACGACGCGTTGGGCAGCTCGTCCGGCGCGGCGTACGCATTTCGGTACAACGGCGCGAGCTGGTCGCAGGAGCAGAAGCTCACCGCGGCCGACACCGCGGCGGGCGATCAGTTTGGGTACGCCGTCTCCGTGAGCGGCGACGCCGCGATCGTCACCTCCCCGCGCGACAATGGTCATACGGGGGCGGCGTACGCCTTCGGGCGGTCCGGTACGGTCTGGACCGAGGACGCCAAGCTGCTCGCCCCCGACGGCGCCGGCAGCGATGTCTTCGGATGGGATGCGGCATTCGACGGGAGCGCCGCCCTCATCAGCTCCACGCCCTCGACCAGCAAGGCGGGTTCTGCGTATGTCTTCCGCAACGATGGGTCGTGGTCGTTCGAGCAGAAGCTGACCGCCTCCGACGGGTTCACGTCGGACGCGTACGGGTGGTCGGTCTCGATCTGCGGCGGCATCGCGGCGGTCGGCGCGCGGGCGGACAACGACAGCGGCTCCGCGTCGGGCTCCGCGTACGTCTACCAGTTCGACGGCTCCGTGTGGAACGAGGCGCTCAAGCTCGTTGCGTCCGATGGACAGAGCAACGACAACTTTGGGTGGAGCGTCGCGGTGTGCGGCAGCGCGATCATCGGCTCGGTCGGTGATGACGACAACGGCACCAACGCCGGCGCGGCGTACATCTTTGAGCTCCCGAACGATGTCGACACCGACGGCGACGGGCTGACCGACAACCAGGAACTCGAGCTCCAGGCCATCAGCGGCACGGGGTGCCCCGACCCCCTCAACCCCGACTCGGACGGCGACGGGATCAGCGACGGCGACGAGATCCTGGTCCTCTCGACCAGTCCGTGCAGCCTCGACACCGACGGCGACGGGATCCCCGACTCGCTTGATCCGCTGCCGACCGACCCGGGTGGTACCGCGAACATCATCGAGTCGTCGCTCCGCGACCTCGCGTTCGCGATCGAGATGCTCGATACCGCGGAGTTCACCGGCAACCCCAAGGCGGCGCCGGGTCGTCGCGGAGCGCTCGCGAGCCAGGTGCAGGTCGCGGCGAGCCTGGTCGCTTCGGGCGACTACGCGGAGGCGCTCGACAAGCTCTACTCGATTCTCGCGAAGATGGACGGGTACTCCGCGCCCAAGGATTGGCTGGCCGACGACGAGCCCGGCGAAACGACCAAGGCCGACATCGCCAACGGGATCTACTCGCAGATCGTCCTGCTTGAGTACTTGATCTAGCGCATAGCGATCAGTCGTTCTGGGCGAGGTCCACGACACCCACGTCGATGTACTGCCCGCCGCCGGTCTGTCGGCAGTGCACCGCGATGACGACCTGGCCGTCGGCGAACGCTCGCCTCACACGTCCCGGGAGGGCGTGGGTGATGTAGGAGGTCGTGTATCCCGTGAATGACGCGGCGGGGATGCCGTCGAGGTACACCTCGGCGTCTTCGTCGTGGTGGATGAGCAGGTACGGATTGGCCGCAGCGTCCACATCGACGGTGCGTCGCATCCAGATGTCCGAGCCGGTCCACTGGGTGCGCACCACCGCGCCGGGCGTGTCGTCACGCCCGAAGCCGCCTTGCCCTTCGTTCCATGCGGAGTCGTTGAAGCTGGGGCTCTCCCACCCCGTGATGGGCTCGTCGAACGTGTAGCGCCACGTCTGCCCCTCGCGCTGCGAGTCGGCGACGAGTGTCTTGAGCACCGGCGCCGGCGCGTAGA
>JAUIFD010000273.1 GCA_030429485.1 Phycisphaerae bacterium
CCGCTGGACGGGTTCGGTCAGCGGCACGAGCTCTCTCGGATCATCGGGGTGGCGGTGCTTCGCGAGCTGGGGCCGTTGATCGGGGCGATCGTGCTGACGGGCTTCGCGGGCGCGGCGATTGCTGCTGAGCTCGGGACGATGGCGGTGAACGAGGAGATCGAGGCGCTCGAAGCGCACGCGATCGACCCGGTGCGGTTTCTCGTGGCGCCGCGCGTGATCGGAGCGACGATCGCGATGACGGTGCTGGGGGTGCTGTCCGACTTCATGGCGATCACGGCGTCGCTCGTGATCTCGACAACGGTGCTCGATATCCCACGGACGGTGTTCATCAACCGGATGCTGGACCAGGTGTCGTTCACCGACTTCTGGACTGGGGCGGTGAAGGGCTCGATCTTCGGCGCGCTGGTGGGCGTGATCGCGTGCGCCAACGGGCTCTCGACGACCAACGGTGCCCAGGGTGTGGGCGACTCGACCACACGGACGGTGGTGGAGTGCGTGGTGGCGATCGTCGTGGCCGACCTTGTGTTTACGACGATTTTCTATGCGCTGGAGCTGTTCTAAAGGTTAGCGGATGGAATCCGATGAGTGGCTTGCCGGGCTCCCGCCCAAAGTCCAGCGACGCGCTGATGAGAACAAGCGTCGGTACGCCGAGGCGGCGAGTGGGTTGCTTGCCGAGTTGGCGGAGTTGGGGTACGACTACACGACGCTTGGCGAGTTGAGAAACAGCGGCAGCGAGTACCGCGACGCGGTTTCGATCCTGATCGACTGGCTTCCGAAGATCGAGTACGCGGCGCTCAAGAGCGACGTCATTCGGACTCTCGGCGCGCCTTGGGCATCGGCGGCTTGTCCTTGCCTGGTCATGGAGTTTCGCAAGCCGGACCAGGGTAGGTTTCGCTGGACCATTGCGAACACGCTCTCACTCATCGCCAACAAGAGCGTCTTCGAGCTCTAGAGAAGATCGGTGTTGGGAGTTGAGCCGCCGCCGACGCGAACGTCGCCCTTAGGGCGACACGATGACTCGGAAGTCACCGCCTCGCGGAGGACCGACGAGCACTGACCTCCGAGCAGGTCAGTGGCACGATTGAGTCACTGAGTCGGTTAGCGACGGTACCCCACCGGGTGCTCGGCCAGCGTCGAGAGTTCGCGCGTGAGGGAGACCGCGGCGAGGCTTGCGACGGCGAGCACGGCGATGAGGACGGCGCCCGGGGTGTGGCCTGCGCCCCAGAGCCAGGCCATGCCGTAGAGCGGGAGCCAGAGTGCGCCGTATCGGCGGGTCTTCTCGTCGGCGCGGGCGCTGGACGAGGCGAGGCGGACCTTGGTCGTGAGCACGACGACAAACGCGGCGGCGGCGAGCCCGGCCCAGATTGCGCCCCACGGGCTCACCCACGACGCCCAGACGTGGCGCGCGAGGGTTGTGGGGTCGACCGGGCCGAGGGCGGGGCCTTCGGCCGAACGCCACCACCCAAGGGCGATGAGGGCGGCCGACCATGCGATCCAGGAGAGAACGGCGAAGATGGCGGCGCGGACGGTGAGGCGCGGGACGCGCCGCCCGATCACGTGCGCGACGCACGAGGCCGCGAGGGCGTGGGTCATCACGAGCCAGACGGGCCATACGAAGCGCAGCTCGGGGTTGGGGATGAGCATGTGCCCGGCGTAGACGAGCCCGAGGAGCATCATGCCGACGCCGGGGACGAATCGGCCGGCGAAGTTGAAGAGCAGGACCGCGCCCGCGACGAGGAGTGTGAGCAGCACCGAATGCCCGCCGAAGACCGTCGCCCCGCCGACGGCGACGAGGAGTGCCGCGGCGATGATGACGATGGCGAACTCGGAGGGGGCGCTGGCGGGGCGCCCGGGTCGGAGTCGGCCCGCCATGGCGGAGTCGCGCTTCTCGTCGAGCACGTCGTTGACGGCGGCGCCGAAGGCGTAGAGCCCGATGGTCGAGGCGGCGGCCGCGAGCAGGAGCAGGCCCAGGGGCACCGAGGTGTACGCGGGTATGCCGGGCTCGTGCGCGTCGGAGGCGGTCCAGAGGACAACGAACCAGGCGTTGGCGACGGCTGCCATCGCGCCCGCGAGTCGCGGCACGCGCATCACCCCCTGCACGCGGCGGAACAGGCCCTCCATCGTGTGATCGTACGTCGGCGTGGCGGGGTGGCGGGCGTAGGATCGCCGATGAGTGCGGGAGAGTCTCCGTTTCCGAGGATGGCGATCGTGGTGAGCCGGTACAACGGCGCGGTCACGTCGCGCATGGTGGATGGCGCCCGCGAGGCGTTGGCGGCTCGCCACGCCGAGGCGAGCCCGGCGGTTGTGGAAGCGCCGGGCGCGTTTGAGTTGCCGGTGATCGCGGCGGGGCTCGCGGGGCGTGCGGACGTCGACGGCGTGGTGTGCCTGGGGTGCGTGATCCGCGGCGAGACGGTGCACGACCGCGTGATCGCGGACGCGATCGCGGGCGAGCTTGTGGCGCTCGGGGTGCGGACGGGCAAGCCGGTGGCGTTCGGCGTGCTGACGTGCGACACGATCGAGCAGGCGGAGGCGCGCGCGGGTGGGGCGAAGGGCAACAAGGGGGCTGAGGCGATGGACGCGGCGCTCGATACGTTCGAGCAGCTTCGCGCGGTGCGGGCGACGCCTTCGCTCGTGGGCGCGGCGCACCGGATCGCGCGGGACGTCGCGGATAAGTCCGCGGGGGCGGCGAGTTGAGCGCGGCGTCGGCGAGGGAGGTGCGGCGGCTCGCATTCCAGGCGCTGTTCCAACTCGACGCGACCGGCGGCGATGAGCAGGCGGCGCAGGACTGGCTCCAGAGCGAGGGCGAGACGACACGAGCCGCGACGAAGGCGATGAAGCTCGCGCTCGAGGCGTGGGGCGTGCACGATGAAGCGGATGCGCTGATGACCGAGCTCTCGCCGACGTGGCCCGCGAGCCGTCAGCCGGCGGTGGATCGGGCGATTCTGCGTCTGGCGTACGCGGAACTCGTGGCGGGCAAGCCGGCGGTGGGGGTGGTGATCTCAGAGGCGGTCGAGCTCGCGAAGACGTTCGGCGGGGAGCGCTCGCCGAAGTTCATCAACGCGCTGCTCGACTCGGCCGCGAAGCGGTTGGCGGGGGCGACGACGGTGGTGCGGGACGGGGAGCCGACGGCGTGAGCTTGTTCAAGTCGGCGATCTCCAAGCTGAAGAAGGGGCTTGGGCGGACGCGTGAGTCGTTCGTCTCGTCGCTTCGATCGGTGGTCAGCGGGCGTTCGGTGGATGAGGCGCTGCTCA
>JAUIFD010000049.1 GCA_030429485.1 Phycisphaerae bacterium
CCGCGTTTCTGTCGAAGTCGCTCATGCTCCCAACTGTGGGGGCGCTCGCGAAGCGACTCGGTCCGGGACGCCTGCTCTGGATTGCGGGCATCGCGGTGATCCCGATGTCGTCGCTCTGGACCGTGTCTGATGCGATCTGGTGGCTCATCGTGGTGAACCTGGTCTCCGGGTGCGCGTGGGCGTTCTACGACATCGCGACGTTCTTGCTGCTCTTCGAGACGATCCCGGCTTCGGACCGGCTTGGCATGCTCATTCGGTACAACCTGCTCAACTTCGGCGTCGCGGCGGCGGGGGCGTTCATCGGCGCCGGCGTGCTCGAGCGCCTCGGCACGGGGCAGGGCACGTACTAACTGCTGTTCATGGCATCCGGCGTCGCACGGCTCCTGGCGCTCCCCCTCATCGCCCGTGTGCATCCGCCGCGGTTCCGCGCCAGGCCGATCGTCGTCCGGCATGTGTCGATCGGCGCGGGCGGCGCGGCGGTGGATCGCCCGATTGTCGGCGGGCTCGACGACGACGCCGCGGCAGCTCCGAAGTAGGCTCGGGCGATGAGCGAGTGTGTTCGCATTGCGATGTGGTCGGGGCCGAGGAATATCTCGACCGCCCTCATGCGTTCGTGGGGGAGTCGCGCGGACTGCACGGTGAGCGACGAGCCGCTCTACGCCCACTACCTGAGCACGCGAAGCGAGGAGGCTCGTGCGGAGCACCCGATCGCCGCGGAGGTGATGGCGAGCCAGCCAACGGATTGGCGCGAAGTGGTCGCGACGCTCACGGGGGCCGTGCCCGGCGGCGTTGGGGTGTGGTACCAGAAACACATGGCCCACCACCTGACGCCCGAGATAGATCGGGATTGGGTGCTCGGGCTTCGCAACGTGTTCCTGGTGCGCGAGCCGGAGGAGATGATCACGAGCTTCATCAAGGTGATCCCCGACCCCACGCCGGCTGACCTGGGGCTTCCGCAGCAGGTGCAGCTGTTCGAGTTCATCGAGGCGCGGACGGGGCGGCGTCCGTCGGTGTTTGACGCGCGCGAGGTGCTTGAGCGGCCGCGCGAGGCGCTGTCGCGCATGTGCGACGTGGCGGGGGTGGCGTTTGACGAGGCGATGCTCGAGTGGTCGCCCGGCGCGAGGGAGACCGACGGCGTGTGGGGGCCGCACTGGTATTCACGCGTCTACGAATCGAGTGGCTTCACGGCGTATTCCCCTAAGGACGAGCGCGTGCCCGCGCGGCTCGCGGGTGTCCTCGCGGAGTGTCGCGCGATGTACGAGAGTCTCCGAGGAGGTGTGTGATGCTCCAGAAGTTCGACGAACGCAACCGCGACCTGCTCATCAACATCAACGGCGAGCTGACCCACCGCGACAAGGCGGGGGTGAGCCCGTTTGATTCGGCGGTGCAGGGCGGGGACGCGGTGTGGGAGGGGCTGCGGGTGTACGACGGGCGGGTGTTCAAACTCGACGAGCATCTCGATCGGCTCGTGTCGAGCGCGAAGGCGCTGGCGTTTGCGCAGATTCCGGGCAAGGAGGCGATCACGCGTGAGCTCGCGCGCACGCTTGACGCCAACGGGATGCGCGATGGCGTACATATCCGCCTCACGCTCACGCGCGGCGTCAAGATCACGAGCGGGATGGACCCGCGCCTCAACCAGAGCGGCCCGACGCTGATCGTGCTCGCAGAGCACAAGGCCCCGGTATATGCCGACGCGATGGAGGCCGGTGGGCTCGCGCTCGTGACGTCGTCGGTGCGGCGCTTCCCGCCGGACTGCATGGACCCGAAGATCCATCACTGCAATCTGATCCAGTCGATCCTGGCGAAGATCGAGGCCAACCACGCTGGCGCCGACGACGCGCTGATGCTCGACGTGCGCGGGTTTGTCGCGGAGACGAACGCGACGCACGTGTTTGTGGTGGAGGGCGAGGGGGTGCGGAAGGGGATGATCGCGACGCCGCGGACGGTGGCGTGCCCGGAGGGCGTGACGCGTGCGACGGTGTTGGAACTCTGCAGCAAGCTCGGTATCGGGGCGGAAGTGCGCGACATTTCGCTCACGGAGGTCTACCGCGCGAGTGAGGTCTTCTGCACGGGCACGATGGGCGAGCTCGTTTGGGTGCGCGAGGTCGACGGGCGGACCATCGGTGAGGGGCGGCGCGGCGAGATGACCGCGCGCCTGAGCGGGGCGTATCAGGAGCTCACGTCGCGCGAGGGCACGCGTGTCGTCGATTAACGTCAAGTGGAAACACGGCGGAGAGTGAGGTGCGTATGAGTGACGCGTTGACGGTGCGGGCGTTTCAGGAGTTGATCGAAGAGCGATATTCGACGACCGATCGCGCCCGGGGCACGCCGGGCACGTTCATGTGGTTTATCGAGGAAGTGGGAGAGCTCGCGACGGCGCTCCAGGACAACGCGATCGGCAAATCGCCGACGCCGGAGCAGCGGGCGAACCTCGACGAGGAGTTCGCGGATGTTTTCGCGTGGCTCTGCACGCTCGCGAACATCCACGGTGTGGACCTGGAACAGGCGCTGACGAAATACACCGATCGTTCGCGCGTCGAGGGCGTGAAGGACTAACGGCCGGCAATCGGCATCCGGATCGGTGTCAGGGCGTGGCGATTGCGGCTGAGCGCGGCGCGGGCTTGCTCGTGGCGTCGGGGAGTGGGCGGAAGAGCTCGACGATGAGCGTGTCGTCTTCGGGGATGCCGAGGCGGTGGCGCTCGACGTGTGATCGGACAAGGTCCGGCCACATGCCCTGGGCTTCGGGCCTGGACGATGCGATGATCTTGCGCATGCCGTCGATACGGATCATGCGTCCGTCGGCGTCGCGCGCTTCGATGGCGCCGTCGGTGTAGGCGACAACCGAATCGCCCGGGCCGAATCGGACGGTCGCTTCGCCCGCGTCGAAGTCGCCCGCGGCGCACGCGCCCAGGACGAAGGACGTGCTCTCAAGCTCATCGATCGTGCCGTCTACGGCTCGGACGAAGGCTGGTGGGTGTCCGCCCGAGGCGTATCGGAGCTTCCCTGCGCCGGGTTCCGCGCGCAGGCACATGGCGGTGGCGTAGATCGAATGCCCGGAGAGGGTCAGATGCACGTACCGATTGAGCAGCGAGAGCACTTCGCCGGGCGAGACGTCGGGGTTCTCGGCGAAGACGCGGTCGAGTTCGCCGTGCAGGCGGTTGACGGTGAGCGCGGCCGGGATGCCGTGCCCGGTGACGTCGATGAGCACGACGGAAAGGGAAGGATCGGCTCCGGGCGACGCGCCCATGCGCGCGTACAGGAAGTCGCCCCCAATCGCGCGGGCGGGTTCGTAGGTGTAGTTGAGACGGATGGACCCGTCCGCGACGCGCTCGGGGAAGAGCGACTCGTGGATGCGCTTGGCGTCGACGAGCTCGCGCCGCACCTCGCCATACCGGCTTTGCAGGAAGTCGATCTTGAAGCGCTGGACTCGGCGAGAGTGTCGGAACCAGCAGATGAACGTGCCGGGCAGGCCGACGAATGGCGTGAGCCCGATGCCGATGATGCGCAGGATCGCGTTGGGCTTGTTCCACTCCCAGAGCCAGATAGGCTCCTCGATCAGGACGAACATCGCGGCACTGAATACGAGCACCATGATTACGGGGCGGACGGCTTGCTTCGGCGTCCACGGGATGAACATGCACGCGAGGATGTGCACCATCATGAACCCGCCCAGCCCGGGCATGATCGTTCCGACGTCGATCGACCGGCTGAGCACGCGGAAGACCCCGTCGGCTGCGACGATCCAGATGCTCGCGCGGAGCACCGCGTCGGCCTTGGGCTTGCCCCGCCACGCCCAGAGGAGCGAGACGAGGTACATGAGCAACCACGGGATCACGAGCGCCCCGAGCTTGAGCATCTCGTCGACCGATCCGAACACCTCCGCGATGCCCTGAGGCCCACCGAGCAGCGCTGTCAACACACCGAAGCCCAGTCCTGATACCGCCAGGACCGCGACGACCGCCGTGAAACAGAGGAATCGGTGGCGCAGCAAACGCGAGGTGTCCGCCTGGAACTGGCGGTGGAACTCGGTCGTGAACGCCGCGGTGGTCGCGTTTGACATCACACGCTCCCCCGATTGGCGCCGGGCTTCCAGAGCACGTCCGCCGTGCCGTGGTCATTCGCGACGCGCGCGAGCACGAAGAGCAAATCGCTCAGGCGGTTGAGGTAGCGCACAACTTCGGTGTTCGTGGCGTCCGGCTCGGTCCGGGCGAGGGTGACCGCGGTGCGCTCCGCCCGCCGGGTGATCGTGCGCGCCAGGTGGAGGGCGGCAGCCAGCACCGAGCCGCCGGGCAGCACGAAGCTCGAAAGCGCCTCGAGCCGCTCGTTGTGCTCATCGATGGCGTGCTCCAGCCGCGTGGTCTGTGCCGGCGTGACGCGCAGGGCTTGATTGGGCGCCTCATCGGCGCAGCGGGGCGTCGCCAGATCCGCCCCGGCGTCGAAGAGGTCGTGCTGGATCGACTCCAGCAGGCCCCTCAACGGCGCGTCGGCGTGGGCGATCGCGACGCCGATGGCGGCGTTGGCCTCGTCGACCGTGCCGTACGCCTCGACGCGAGCGGCGTCCTTTGTGATGCGTTGCCCGCCAACGAGCCCTGTTGTGCCGTCGTCACCGGTCTTGGTGTAGATCTTGGTGATTCGAACCATGGCGTCCCAACTTCTGGCATACTCCCCCGGGCGGCACGAGGCCACGGAGGGACAGTGACGATCGCGAGCGACAGTGTACGGGGCGTTTCGCCCGCTCCAAAGGCGCGGGGCGTTCGGTCGCGATGGCGGATGCGTCCGCCCGCCGATGCGCCGGAGCACCCGGGGCTCGAGCCCCTGGCTGCCCGCGTGCTCGCCGCCCGCGGGCTCACCCGCATCGACGATGCCCGGCATTTCCTGAGACCATCGCTCGGCGACCTCCACGACCCGTCCCTCCTCCCCGGCGTTGATCGGGCGGCGACCATCCTCCTGGACGCGTTGCGATCCGGCCGACGTGTGGCGATCTATGGCGACTACGACGCGGACGGCGTCACCGCGACATGCGTGCTTTACCACGTCCTCCGCGCCCTTGATTCGGATTCCGATCTCGTCACGTTCATTCCGCACCGCATCGATGACGGGTACGGGCTCAACGCCGGAGCGCTCGAGCAACTCGCGAGCGAGGGGGTGCAGGTGGTCGTCTCGGTCGATTGCGGGATCACCGCCGTCGGGGAGGCAGCCCGGGCCCGGGAACTCGGGCTCACGCTCATCATTACCGACCATCACACCCCGCCCCCCCAAGGCTCGCCGCTGCCCGATGCTGAGGTGCTCGTGCATCCGCGCGTCCCGGGGTCGATGTACCCATTCGGCGAGTTGAGCGGCGTGGGGGTCGCCTTCAAGCTCGCGTGGCGTCTGGCGACGCTCGCTTCCGGCGGTGCGAAAGCGAGCGGGCCTGTCCGCGACCTCCTCGTGCGCTTGCTTCCTTTGGTCGCGATCGGCACGGTGGCGGATGTGGTGCCGCTTGTCGGTGAGAACCGTGTGCTCGTCGCGCACGGGCTCCGTCGGATGCGCGACTCGGGATTCGACGGGCTTGATGCGCTTATCGCGGCGGCACGCTTGGATGCCGATGACATCGACGCCCGGCGTATCGCGTTCTCGCTCGCCCCCCGGCTGAACGCGTGCGGGCGCCTCGGGCACGCCCGCGATGCGGTGCGGATGCTCACGACCGCGCCCGCGGATGACGCCGCGACCATCGCGGGCGAGTTGTGTGCGCTCAACGATGAACGACGAGCGATCGAGAAGCGGATCACTGAGCGTGCGATGCAGCTCGCCGAAGAGGCGGGCATGACCGGCGACGACCGGCGCGCGATCGTGCTCGCGTCCCAAGAATGGCACCCGGGCGTGGTCGGTATCGCCGCGTCGCGCCTCGTCGAGCGGTTCTGCCGACCGACGCTTCTCCTGTGCGCTGACGCGGAGACGGGCGAAATCGCCGGATCGGCCCGGTCGATCGAGGGGTACGACCTCGCTGCCGCGCTGCACCGTTGCTCAGCGCATCTCCGCTCACACGGCGGACACGCGATGGCCGCGGGGCTCCGTCTCGACGCGTCGAGCCTCGACGCGTTTACCGAGGCGCTGGTGGGCGACGCCAACGCCCGTCTCGGCGAGGATGATCTGATCCCCGCGATCACCGTGGATGCCGAGGCGGCGATGTCGGAGCTCACGCCGCGGGCGGCGCGGCAGCTCACGAGCCTTGAGCCGTTCGGCGCGGGCAATCCCACGCCGCGCGTGCGCCTCACGGGCGTGCAACTCGCCGAGCAGCCGCGTGCGCTCGGCAAGACGGGTCGGCACGCCGCTCTACGCGTCGAAGGGGGAGGACGATCGCTCCGCGTCGTCGCGTGGAACTGGGCGAGCGAGGTGCTCGACCTCCGTCGGGGTCAGCGGGTGACGATGGTCGTCGAGCCGGAACTGTCCGAGTGGAACGGCAGAGTCAGCGTTGAGCCGCGGCTCGTCGACTTCGCGATCGACTAACTTCACCAAGCTACGCAGCAGCGATAAACAAAGCCCCTCACAGTGAGGAGCTTCGCATGCGTGCTGTTCGATTGTGTGCCGCGCTCGCGTTAGTTGTCGGTGGGCACGTTCGCGTAGGCCGCTTCGCGCGAGATGCGTTCCGCGATCGGGCCGAGTTGCGGATGGTGGGTCGCCGCCTGTGCGATGAGGCGAGCGGCGTCGTCGTGGAGCCCCATGTCCTGGAGCACCATCGCCTGCAGCGGGTAGACCACGGTCGGCTCAGCGCCGAGCTGCTCGGCCTTCTCCAGCCAACGCATCGACTGCGGGTACTGCCCCTGACGGCGCGACCAGATCGCGCGGAACATGTACCCGTCGGGGCGGTCCGGCGCCAGCGCGATCACGCGCGTCGCCGCCTCGCGCAGGCGCGCCTGATCCTTGAGGACTGCGGCCGTCTCGCCGAGCCCGATCCAGGCGTCGACGTCCGACGCGCCCTCGTAGGAGCCGGTCAGGTCGAGGTACTCCGTGCGTGCCTCGGCGAAGCGCTCCAGCTCCGCGAGGCACCGTGCGTGCTCGTGCTTGAGGTCGCGGCGCATCACGTCGCCGTCCTCGTTCTTGAGCACACGGGCCAGGTGGCGCTCCGCTTCGCCGTATTGTCCCGTGCGCACGAGCGCGCGAGCGAGGTCCTCCTCAATCGCGGCGTCTTCCGGCGCGAGCAGGCGCGCGTCCTGGAAGAAGCGAACCGCCTGCTCGTTGTCGCCGCGCAGCTGCGCGATGTGCCCGAGCGTCTGCTTCACGCCGGCGTTGTGCTCGTACGGCCCGGATTCGAGCATCTGCTCCGCGTCATCCACGCGCCCGTCGTCGATCAGCAGCTCGGCTGCCGCGATGGCGTACTGCGCGTTGGAGAGTTCAAGCTCGTGCGCCGCCAGGTAGTGGTTGACCGCGGTGTCACGGTCGGCCAGACGCTCGAACACCACGCCGAGGTAGTACTGTGCTTCGACGTTCTTGGGGTCCAGCGCCTCGGCGCGGCGGAAGGCCTCGATCGCGCCTTCCATGTCACCCATCTCGTGGAGCGTGCGCCCGCGGAGCACGTGGCTCTTCGCCACCTGATCGTTGCGAGCGATCGACTTATCCACACGGTCCAGGGCCTTCTCCAGGTCGCCCGCGACGAACGACTGGTGGGCCATGTCGTAGTCGGTTGCGGCCTTGAGCACGTCCATCTTCTGATGGGCGGTCGAGAGGTGGTCCTGCGTGTACTGCCCGTGCCCGCCGCACGCAGCGAGGAGAGCCCCCGCGATGAGGGCTCCCCCGAGTGGCTTGAAGTTATGCCCGCTTGTGCCTGCGATCATCTTCCGTGACATGTGCACCTCCAAGAGCGGGCGTCGCGTGAGTCGGCGTTATTCGCCGTCTGAGGGCTCGGTTGACGCGCTGGAGACCGCTGTCCCCTGCTCATCGGCGTTGGTCGGCGAGCCCGGGTCAGACGGGTTGGAAGAACCCGCGGAACCCTGAGCCCCGGCAACTTCTGCGGTCGAGCCGGCCGAACCACTGAAGAACGGGTTGGGCGACCAGGTGCTCGGGTCAGAGGCGACCGGACGTCCGTTGGGCCACTTCTTCGACGGCATGGTCGAGGTCGTGCTCGGAGTGGACGTGGTCGAGGCGCTGGTCGTCGGGGACGCCGATGCCGTCGTACTTGAGCCCGTGAACCCGCTGTTCGGCGAGTAGTACGGGTTCGAGGAAACGGACGAAGAGGACGAGAAGGGTTGGCTTGAGTTCGAGCTCGTCGCGGAGGGCGACTGCGTCGAAGCCGTGGTCGTCGGAGCGGGGGTGGTGTCGCTTGGCGAGTAGTAGGGCGCGGGGGTCGTCGAGCTCGACGGTGCGCTCGTGGAGGCGGTCGTCGAGCCAGAACTCGTGCCGCTCGGGGCGTAGTAGTGGTTCGACGAACCGAAGGGCTGCGTGGAGCCGGTCATCGCTGTGGCGGCGCTCGAACCCTGCTCGCTTGCGCCGGGGTGTGACGGCGAGTAGTGGGGGTTCGGGCCGTAGGTCCGGTATGCGTACCCAGAGTTGGCCGGAGCTCCCGGGTTGTCGAACGACGGGACGTAGGAGTAGCCGCCATCGGGCGTGGGATCGGCGTCGAAGAGCTCGTTGTCCACGACGTGCCCGAGGATGGAGCGCGTCGGCCAGGTCTCCTGCTGGTTCATCAGACGCTCACGCATCGCGATCGCGTCGGCCTGGTAGGGGTTGTGCGCCAGGGCGCGCCGTACGCAGTAGAGCGCGCGATCCACGTTGCCCTCCGCCGCGAGGCGGTCGGCTTCGATCAAGAGCTGCGAAGTCTGACGCTCGCGGCTCCAGGGCAGAAGACCCTCGCGGGCCCCCGCTCGTGCCCGGCGTGCATTGTCCATGCCGCGCTCGCCCTGCTCGAGCAGCACCTGGTCAGACACGATCGACGGCTTGATCATGAAGATGATCTCGGAGCGGTCGGTCTGATCTTCGTGTCCGCGGAAGGCCGCCCCGATGAAGGGGATGTCGCCGATCCACGGCACCTGGCGGCGCGTTGAATCCGTCGACTCGCGGAACAGGCCACCCAGCACCACCGTGTTGCCATCCGGCACGATCACGTTGGTGACGATCTCGTTGGTGATCTCGTCGGGGATCGTGACGACAGCGCCCGAGGCGTCGGTCGCGTCGCGGATGATCGCCTCGGAGACCTGCGGCTTGAGCTCCATGCGGATCAGCCCGTTGTTGGTCACGAACGGACGGAAGTAGAGCTGCGTACCAGTATCGAGGAACTCAACGGTCTGCGTCGTCGAGGTCTCGGTCGAGGTGGTCGAGAGGTAGCCGACCTTACGACCGACGAGCACGCGAGATGGCTGACGGTTGAGCGAGAGGATCTTCGGGTTCGACAGGATCGTCGTGTCCGAGACCTCGTCGAGCATGCGGACAAAGACGGCGACGTCCTCGTCGATGATGCCGACCTTGAGCGTCGCCGGTCCGGCGGTGTTGCCGGGCGTCGACGTGATCGCGCGTCCCTCGTTGTCACCGGGGCTGGCGACAACGCCGCCGTCGGCGCCGGCCTTGGCGCCGGATCCGCCGATGAGCGAGTCGACCGCCCCGAGCGGGCCGCCGTGGTTGACGAAGCTCTCGATGTCGAGGTCGGCGACGAGGGAGAAGTCAACGCCGAACGCGTTGGCTTCGGAGAGTGAGCTCTGCAGGATCGTCGCCTCGACGAGCACCTGCGCCGGGCGGGTGTCGATCTCGGCGACCAGCTCCTCGATCGCGTCGATGTTCTCGGCGTAGTCGAACACGACCATGACCGCGCCGTTGGCGTAGTCGTCGGCGCCGATGGGACCTTCGCCGCCGATCGAGAAGTCAGAAGTCGCGCCGTTGGTCTTGATGAACCCACCCTCGGAGAGCATGGGGGTGACAAACTCGGCCGCGTCGACCGCGGTCAGGTAGTTCAGGCGGATGGTCTTGGCGACGCGCTCGCGCTGGTCGACCATCTGCTCGAGCTGCTCGGCGGTGTACACGTAGATGAAGTTGCCCTTCTCGACCCAGCCGTATCCGTTGATGTGCAGGATGGCGTCGAGCGCCTCGTAGAACGTCACGCCGTAGAGGTTGGCGGTGACCGTCGCGGAGACGTCCTTGTTCGCAACGATGTTGCGCTGGCTCTGGAGAGACAAGAGCTGGAGCACGTTCGCGAGGTCCTCGTCCTGCACGTGCAGCTCGACGATCATGTTCTCGTCGACGCTGACCTCGCCTTCGAGGTCGGGCAGGTCGTACTCCTTGTTGTCATCCGGATCGCTCACGGGAGCTCCGGCATCACGTGCCGCCTGGCTCAACGCCGCGGCCATGTCGGCGAGCCCGAGCCCGAGGGCGTCCTCGTCGGCCTGAGCGAGGCTCACCGTCGACCCCGCGCACAGCACCATCGCGCAAGCCGCGGTCCACACATTCCGTCCGTTCATTCGCGTTGCCATCGTGGTCGCACCTGGTCTTCGGGTTTCGGGCCCCGCATCGCTCGCGCGATGTTCCGGGAACTCCGCCCCATTCGTCGTCGCTTCCCAGGGGCGACTTTGCCGGACTTTCCGTCTAGGTTGTCGAATCGTCGTAACCCGTTGCCGCCACACACCCTGCGCGAGGTCAACCGGCGAGGCGCCGCCGCGTCGGGCGGGCAACACCTGCGCCTCCACGCCTACGACGGGTGCTCAGATAGCCGGCACGTCGCCGGACGTCGCCCGGATCACGCTCCGAATGCCACCCCGTCCGCGCCATCGCGTCTCCACGACGAGCCAGCGGGGCCGCATCAACGCCGCCAGGTCGTCGCGGATGAGGTTGGTGACCGCTTCATAGAACGCGCCCTCGTCGCGGAAGCTCTGCAGATAGAGCTTGAGGCTCTTGAGCTCCACGCACACGCCGCCCTCACCCGGCCCGGTCGGGCAGAACCGCACCCGGACCTCGCCGAAGTCCGGGTGCCCCGTCTTCGGGCACAAACTGGTGAACTCCTGAGCGACGTGCTCGATCTCGAAGGGCGTATCCGTTGGCGTCGGGAAGGCGTCCAGAAGCGAGGCGTCGGGCATGGCCAAGGCTAGGAGCGCAGTTTCGGACTGTGACTGGTGTCAAGCCCGGTTCCGGAGAACGGACTAGGGCTTTCCACCCGAATTCGTTACAATCGCCGCCGAGGGGGCCCCGAGCCCAGATTGCCTTCGCAATGGCGTTTGCTGCGATCGCAGCGAGAGGGGATGCCATGTACGACCTGCCCACGGTTCGCGCTGATCTTGTCCTCATCCACGCGCCCGCGGTGTTCGACTTTCGCAACCGGCGCGATCTCTACTTTCCATATCTCTGCACGTCGGGCGATGTGCCCATCACTCCCCTCTACGAGTACTTCCCGGTCGGGTTCAAGACCCTCCAGCGGAGCCTCGGTGAGTCCGGGTTCGACGTCCGGATCCTCAACCTCTCCTCGCTCCTGCTCCGGTACCCGCAGCTTGATCTCGAACGTGTGCTCGCTTCCATCGAGACCCGTCTCTTCGGGATTGACCTGCACTGGATGATCCACGTGCAGGGAGCGATCGCCGTGGCCGAGACGATCAAGCGTGTCCACGCGGATACGCCGGTGATCTTCGGCGGCATCTCCTCGACGTACTACGCCGACGAGCTCGTGCGCTACCCGTGGATTGACATGGTGATGCGCGGGTATGAGACGCACGGCCCGATGCGCGAGCTGCTCGGCGCGCTGCGCGATGGGCGCGCGCCGGAGGGCATCGCCAACCTTCTCTGGACCGATCGGGACGGCGCCGTGCGCGACAACGGGTTTACGCACGTGCCCGAGTCGTATTCGTGTGGGATCGACTGGGCCTCGCAGCCGCAGACCAAGAGCGGTTCGATGCCCATCCTCGAGCTGCTCTCGACGCAGAACGCGGGGTGCGCGTACAACTGCGGGTGGTGCGGCGGGTCGCGCGACGCGTTCCGCCGGATCAACCCCAAGAAGCGTCCGATGGCGCGCAAGAGCCTCGAGGAGATCGAGCACGAGTTCGATACGGCTCGCCAGATCCCCAACCTCGACCAGTATCACTTCTACTCCGTTGGGTCGTACAACGAGCCCAAGCCGCGGATGCGCAAGTTCCTCGAGCAGGTCGGCGAGTCGAACCTCAAGTCGATCAGCTACGAGCAGTATCACCTGACGAGTGACGAGATCCTCGCAGAGATGGCGCGCACCAACAAGCGGTCGATCATCACGCTCTCGCCCGAGAGCCATGACCCGGTGGTCGCCAAGCTCTCGGGGCGCGGCGTCTACACGAACGAAGAGATGGAGGAGTGGCTGTACCGCGCGTTCGACGCGGGCATCTTCGAGGTGGATATCTGGTACTTCATCGGCATGCCGCAGCAGGACAAGGCGTCGGTGCAGGGGTCGGTGGACTACTGCGCGCACTTGCTTGAGAAGTTCAAGGGCATGCGCGTCTCGCCGTTCCTGTGTCCGATGATCCCGTTCCTCGACCCGGCTTCGACGTTCTTCGAGGAGCCCGACAAGCACGGGTACCGGGTCTTCTGCCGGACGGTCGAGGATCACCGCCGCGCGATGGGGCGGGCGTCGCTCATCAACCGCATCAACTACGAGACCAAGTGGCTCTCGCGGCGCGACCTCGTGCACGTTGGTTTCGACGCGGTGGCGCAGCTCGCGGAGATCAAGGCCGAGGTGGGCGTTTACCCGCCCTCGCTCGCGAGGAACATCCGCAGGAAGGTCATCGACTCGCTCGAGTTCCTCGAAGAGGTGCATCGCGCCGACTGCCTGGAAGATGAGAAGGAGCGCGCCCGCGAGCTTGACCTCCTGGGCGACGAGATCGTGCGCCGCAACGCGGAGATCCTCTTCGACGGCGTCGCCAACCAGGCCTTCCCCATCCAGCGCGGGATCGGTGGGCGATGGTTCGACGAGATGCTCTGGGATGAGGACACGCTCGATCGGGCGGTCGCCGGCGCGCCCGAGCCCGCGCCAGTGACGGGCTGATCGGCGTCGGCGGGAGGCGCCGGCTAGCCTTCGGACGATGTCTCACGCGAGGGTGCTCGATGCGAACCTGAACCGTGCCGCGGAAGGCCTGCGCACACTCGAGGACCTTGCGCGGTTCACGCTCGGCGATGCGGCGATCTCGGACCGTGCCAAGCTCCTGCGGCATCGAGTTCGCGGGCTCGGTCGTGCCCTTGGGCTGGACGCCCTGCAACGCTCCGCAGCCCGTGATGCGCACGCCGATGTGGGGCGAGAGACTCCGTCACCGACACCCCGCACCTCGGTCGCGGACGTGGCGACCGCTGCGGGCGCTCGCGCAAGCGAGGCGCTGCGGACGATCGAGGAGGTCGGTGGGTTGCTCTCGCCGGAGGCGCGCGCAGACGCGGGGGAGGTTCGTTATCAGGTGTACGAACTCGCGCGCGCAGTCACGCTCGCGCTCGGCGCGGGGTCGGGGCAGGTCTGGCGTCTCTGTGTTTTGATCACCGAGTCGGCGTGCGCGGGGCGCGACTGGCGAGACGTCGCTCGGGCCGCGTGTGAGGGCGGGGCGGACATGCTCCAGCTGCGTGAGAAGGGCCTTCCGGATCGAGATCTGGTGGCGCGCGCGCGCAAGCTTGTGGCCATTGGGCGAGAGCACCGCGCGACCACCATCATCAACGATCGCCCAGACATTGCACTGCTCGCTGGCGCGGACGGGGTCCATGTCGGCGAGGGTGATCTTTCCATCGCCGACATCCGCGCCATCGCCGGAGCGCGCCTGCTGATCGGCGCGACCGCGGCGACCCTCGAGCGGGCGCGCGACGCGGCGATCGCGGGGGCCGACTATCTCGGCATCGGGCCGATGTACGCGAGTACAACGAAGCCCAAGGCGTCGCTCGCGGGCACGGCGTTGCTCGGGGCGTGTGTCGGTGAGCCGCAGGTCGCGCGGCTCCCAGTTCTCGCCATCTCTGGGATCGATGCCGACCGGGCGCGCACGCTCGCCGAACTCGGGTGTCCGGGGGTCGCGGTCTGTGCCGCCGTGTGCGGCGCGCCCGATCCGGCGAGTGCAGCGGCCGAGATCAGGGACGCGATGGGGAGCAGCGCTGCATCGGCGTCAATCACTACACTCCGTCCATGACCGCACAGTTCACCTCCACAACGCTCGACAACGGGCTCACGATCATCGCCGAGATCGACCCGACCGCACACTCGGCCGCTGCGGGGTTCTTCGTCAAGACCGGCGCACGCGACGAGCCGTCCGAGCTGATGGGCGTGTCGCACTTCCTCGAGCACATGATGTTCAAGGGCACCGACGACCTCTCGCCCGACGACATCAACAACGGGTTCGATGCGCTCGGCGCGAGGCACAACGCGTACACCTCCAACGAGATCACCTGCTTCTACGCGCAGACGATCCACGAGAAGTTCGACGAGGCGCTTGCGCTGCTCGCCCGCATGATGCGGCCGGCCCTTCGGCAGGACGACTTCGATACCGAGAAGGGCGTGATCCTCGAAGAGATCGCGATGTACCAGGACAACCCGTTCTGGGTGCTGTATGAGGAGGCGGTCGACCGGTGCTTCCGGCCGCACGCGCTCGCCCACCGCGTGCTCGGCACGACGGACACCATCACCGCGATGACGAGCGGCGGCATGCGCGGGTACTTCCACGACCGATACTCGGCGGACAACACCACGCTCGCGCTCGCGGGTCGGGTCGACTTCGACCGGGCGGTGGAGCACGCGCATTCGCTGTGCGGGTCGTGGTCGCGTACGGGCGCCGTGCGCACGCCGGGCGAGCCCGCGTGGAACACCGAGCGATTCACCATGCGCAAGGAGGGCGTGACGCGGGCGTACATGCTCGGGCTCGCGCAGGGGCCCGCGGCGTCGGACGATCGGCGGTACGCCGCGGCGATCCTGACGCAGGTGCTGGGGATGCCGGACAACTCGCGTCTGCACTGGGCGCTCATCGAGCCCGGGCTCGCGGATGAGACGCTCGCCCAGTACGAGCCGCTCGACGGCACTGGCGAGTACTTCGTCTACGCGTCGTGCGATCCGGAGCGTGCGGACAAGGTGTGGTCGATCGTTGATCGCGAGATCGCGGGGCTCGCCGAATCGCTCACGGAGGATGATCTCGTGCGCCTGCGCGCGAAGGTCGCGACGGGGCTCACGCTCAGCGCCGAACGCCCGGGCGATCGGATGCAGCGGCTCGGGCGCCGATGGTCGCTGCTCGGCGAGTACCGAACGCTCGAGCAGGAACTCGCACGGATCGAGGCGGTGACGCTCGCTGACCTGCGCGAGACGCTGGAGGCGTTTCCGATTACGCCGAGGACGGTGGGGACGCTCTTGCCGGAGTGAGACATTCCCTCGCTTGCGCTTCGGGCTCGCCTTTGCTCGCTTCGGGCTTGCTACTTCGTGCGGTCGGCTTTGTTCTCGAAGAGCTCGGTGTCGGTCAGCTTGCGCGCACGGACCTTGGTCTCGATCTCTGGCGGGTCGACGAGTTCACGCCGGCTCTTGATGCCGACCTCTTCGAATCGCCGGAGCGTCGTTGTGAGATTGCGTTCGACCGAGCCGACCAGGCTGTTGTATGAGTCGACAGCCTGCCCGAGCGACTTGCCCACGCTCCCGATGTGCTCGAAGACCTTCCCGGCGCGGTCGTGAAGCTCCTGCCCGAGCTTGAGCAGCTGCCGTCCGTCCTCGGCGATCTTGTGCTCCTGCCACCCGACCGCGACGGCTCGAAGCAGGCCGATGAGCGTGGCGGGGGAGGCAAGGATGACATTGTGTCGCGCAGCGCGCTCGAGCAGCTCGGGTCGGCGTTCGAGGGCGGCGTCGAGGAAGTGATCACCCGGGACGAACATGACAACGAAATCGACCGAGCCGTCGATCGCATCCCAATACCCGCGTGCGGAGAGCTTGCGGACCTGGTCGGCGACGTGGCCGGCGAAGCGATCCATCGCGGCGTCTCGGTCTTCCTCGCGCTCGGCTCGGTACGCCTGGAGGTACGCGTCAAGATTGCACTTGGCGTCGACCGCGACGACGCGCTCGTTGGGGAGTCGGACGATCATGTCCGGGCGGAGGAGCGAGCCGTCGCGGCGCTGCTCGGTGGATTGCTCGTCGAAGTCGCAGAGCGCGCTCATGCCCGCGAGTTCGGCGACGCGGCGGAGTTGAATCTCTCCGTAGCGCCCACGGACCTCGGGCTTCTGGAGCGCGCGCACCAGGCGGGCGGTCTCCTCGCCCAGGCGTCGCCCGGAGGCGTCGAGTTCGGCGAGGCGCGCCTGGGTCTTCTCGAGCGTGTCGGAGATCGGTTTGACGAGCCCGTCCATCGCCTCTCGTCGTTGCTGCGATTCGGCCAGTGACTTCTCGTGCTGCGCCTTGAAGGTCTGCTCGGCGCGCTTTAGGAACTCGCTGCTCGCGACGCGGAGGGTGCGTGAGGCGGCCGACTCGAACGCCTCGCGCGAGTGCGCGTCAAGCGCTTCGAGACGTTCCTTGAGCAGGCGTTCCTTCTCGGCGTGCTCGCGCTGAAGCGAGGCACGCTCGGCGTCGTAGAGCTTGTGCGCTTCGCGGACCGCGGCCTCGAGCCGGACGACGTCGCGATCGCGCTCGCCGATCGCGTCTCGAAGGCGCTCGATGGCGCGAGTCGCCTCGGCGTGCTCACTCTTGGTCTCGACGGCTTGGCGTCGTGCTTCTTCGCGCTCGGCCATGAGACGCCCGGCTTCGCGAGCGAGCCGTTGGCGCTCCAGTGTCTGCCAGATCGCGAAGGCGGCCGCCGCAAGGACAAGCCCGCCGAGGACGTAAGCCCAGACATCACCCATACGGACACTCTACCCCGTACAGACGGGGAGGTGCGATTCGGATCAGCCGCCGCCCGCGCCGCCCGTCCCGACGTCGCTGGCCGCCCCTTCGGGCGTCAAGGCCGAGCCGTCGGCGGGCGCTGGGAGCTTGAGGATCTCTTCCGCGACGTAGGCGGTCAGGTCGTCGCCCGATGGCGCCACGACGACGTCGCGCAGGAGCAGCTCTTGCAAGAACAGACCGGTCACTTCGGCGTTGATCTCTACGCTCGGCGAGCGACGAGAGATGACGTGGGTGTACCCGAGTGTCTCGGCGGCCTGCCGGGCGGCGGCTTGCACCTTGGCGTGGGCGTTCTTGAAGTGCGAGGTCGCCATCTGCTCGAGGGCCTGCTGGGCCTCGGACTGCTTCATGGTCAGCATGCCCTGCAGCGTGCGGACCTGATTGAAGATCTCCGTCTGCTCGGCGCCGGTCTTGGTGTTCGCCTCCTGCCGCGCGACCTGGAGCTGGGTGTTCAGGTCCTCGATCTCCGCGGTGTACCGGGTGATCTCGGCCTCGCGCTGGTCGGCGTACTCCGGCAACTCGGAAATCCGCTGCACGAGCCCGAAGAGGTCGATCGTGGCGATCTTGGGATCCGGCGGGGCGTGGCGCGACGTGCTCAGGCCCGCCCATGCGCCCGCAAGCGCGCCAACCAGGATCAGGCCCACAACTCCCAACACGCGCTGTCCACGCATTCCGGCTCCTTTCGCGAGGAGAGACTGTAGGGGCGATGGCTCGGCGATCCGGTCGCTCGGAGATTCGGCGGTCGCCGCCCGTCAGCACCCGGCTTGGTACGCGGCGAGGAAGGCGAAGAAGTCGTTGGTGTTGATGCCGCCACCAGGTGCGAAATCGGCGCGAGGGTCCTGTGCCTGGTAGTAGGCGAGGAACTGGAAGAAGTCGTTGGTGTTGACGTCGCCTTCGCCGGTGAGATCAGCGGGGCAGGTGGGGGTGGCGAAGACGATGCCGCTCGCGTTTGCGCCGCCGAGGGCGGCGACCTGCGTGGTGGTGAGGATCGTGTCCACGAAGTACATGTTGGCGACGTAGACGCTCTCGGAGCGTCCTTGCAGGTCAGCGAACAGGTTGAGGGTTGACGAGATGGGCGAGGGGCCCGAACTGCCGAGGGCGTTTCCGCTGGAGAGCGCCCACGGGTTGGGGAACTCACCCCACGCCGACCAGTCGGCGGGGTCGATCGCCTCGCCGTCCGCGTAGTGGGGGTCGGTGGGATCGGCGTTGTTGTAGAGCCAGTCGGTGTTGGTCTCGCCGATGAGCGCGCCGTCGACGTAGATGCGGCCGGTGCTCGTCTGCATGTGCTCGCACGTGAAGGCGAGGCGCATCCAGCGCCCGGGCGCGATGGCGCTCGTCGCGAGGTACTCGCCGGGCTCGGCGGCGTATCCGATCACGCCACCGGCGTTGAACGCCGGATTGCGGATGAACATGTCCGCGGATTCGTCGTTGTTGTCCGAGTCCTCGACGAGGGCGACGACATACTCGGCAGCGTCCCACGACTCCTGCGGGATGTAGATGTCCCAGATCATCGTCCACTGACCGAAGAACGAGCCGGGGTATTCGGGCTTGAGTCGCGGGTAGAGGGCGAGCCCGAGCCCGCGGTAGAGACTCTGGTTGTCGGGGTCGGCGAGGTTGCGCGCGGGGCTGGTGACGTAGACGGTGGCTTCCTCGCCGCCGGGCCCGGGGATGCCGAGGCTCGTGGTGGTGGTGAAGGTCGACTGCGCCTCGGTGGTGCCGAGCGGGATGTTGGGGTCGGGCGTGTCGAGGTCGATCGCGCCGAGCACTTCGCCGAAGGCGGGGTCGTCGAGATAGCGCAGTTTGGCGGTGCCTTCGACGGCGCTGAGGTCGGCGTCGAAGTGCCACTCGGTCTCCTGCGGCGGGCTCGGAACCCAGGTCTCCATGCTCGCCTGACCGTCGATGATCTCGATCGAGCCGGCGAGCCCGCCGAGCGGGATGTCGAGGTCGCGCAGCTCGAAGACGCTCATGCCCGAGTCGGCGATCCAGAACTCGAGCGAGAGCCCGACGTCGAGGGAAATGAGCTCACCCTCGAAGCGCTGGAAGAACATCGTGTTCTTGGGGGCGGGCAGGCCGCCCGCGAGGTTGCGGATGTACCCGTCGAGCAGGATCGACTGCCCGGCCTGGAAGATGTTGAACACCTCGCCGAGCGTGGACCCGCTGGGTACCGAGCCGGCGATGAGCCCGCTGGTTTCCACGATGCCATTGGCCGAGTATCGGTAGCCGTCGGCCGCGACCACGCCCTGCGCTTGCCCGCTCGGAAGCGGGTTGGCGAACGAGTCGCGACGCTGGTCGTCGAACGAGCAGATGATCGGCGGGAGCGGCCCGGTGCATCGGATCTCCACGCCGGTGATGTCAACGAGCGCGTTGTGGTCGATGATCTGTGCGGAGGCGATCGACGCGGTGATCGTCACACCCGCTGCGGCGCAGCGCCCGATGCTCATCTCCATCCGTGTTCTCCTCCGATTACTGGACCCTGCGCTCGGGGGCAACCTTGGGCGGTGCTCGCTCGTATCGGCCTTTGGAGAGGATACCGCGGGGTGCGCCGAGGGCGGACAGTTTTCGGCGGGCGAGCGCTCGCGTTAGACTCCACAAGACGCCAGCGAGAGGGGCCCCATGCTCGCAACCGCGGCTCGTGCCGCCCGCCATCGAGCCTTTACGCTCATCGAGTTGCTCGTGGTGATGGCGATCATCTCGATGCTCATGGGCATCCTGCTGCCCTCGCTCGGTGAGGCGCGCGAGACCGCCCGGCGCACCGTGTGCTCCTCGAACTTGCGCCAGATCACGATCGGCATGGAGATGTATACGAGGCAGAGCAAGAAGGAGGTCTACCTCCCGTCCTTCTTCGGGTTTGAGGACAACCTCGGCTGGCTCTTCCCGGACCTGCTCTCGACCGACGGCGTCGCGATCTGCCCCTCGACGAAGAACGTCATCCGTCGCAACGCCCATCTGTCGAACGACCCGTTCTTCGCCGGGTATGAGCTGCTGTACGGGCGCGACTTCCAGCGCGACCTGTTCGTCTCCGTTGGCGATCCGTACAACGAGTCGGGCGGGCATTCCTACGAGCCCTACCCCTACTTCGACGACGGCAAGTTCCCGGACGGTCAGGTCTTTCACGGCGAGACACGCGGGCCGATCGCCGGCCAACTCGGATGGCAGTCGCCAGGCCCGGCGTTCGACGACCTCTTCAACAATCCGTCCAACGCGCCGGGAGTTGCCAAGACGCATGTCTCCGTGCAGTACCCCTCACGCACGCTGATCCTCAACGACGCCGACCACGACGAACGCGATTCGCGCATCGCGTTCCTCGGCATCGGGCGCGACGACGGCGTGAACAACTACCCCAACGAGTGGAACAACCACGGCGAACTGGGCACCAACTCGGCCTTCCTCGATGGGAGCGCGAAGTGGACGCCAACCGGTGAACTCGTGGAGACCTACATGTTCTCGGGGTATGCGTTCGGTGGCACGGCGCCGCAGCTGTACCTGCTGGAGGCGGCCGGATACCGCCGCAGCACGTTCACGCACAAGGGATTTACGATTCCCCGCTTCCAGAAAGTGCGCTGAGCGCGAGGGGG
>JAUIFD010000050.1 GCA_030429485.1 Phycisphaerae bacterium
GCTGGATGTTGAGCGGGTACTTGCCGGCGTCCTTTGGCCCGAGCCCCTCGTCGTAGTTGAACTGGAACGGGACGGAGATGAGGTCGGCGACGGGGTTGGAGAGCTTCTTGGCGAGGTCGGCCGCGCCGCTGCCGGCACTCGGTGCGCCGCCCTGTGGTGCGTCCTGCGGGTCAGCCGGTTCGGGTTGGCTCGGGATGGTGCGCTCGAAGGCTGCGCCGTCGGCGCGAAGGGTGAGGTTGGGCGTGATCGACTCAAGCGGTCCGGGAGCGTCTTGGGCGAGCGCCGACGCGTGAATGCCTGCGAGTGCGCACGCTCTCGCGAGGTTCGCCAGGTGACTTGTGCGGGGGCAGGTCCTCATGCGTTCCTCCGTTTGGATGCCGCTCACGATACCAAGAAGTGCTGAGGGGTATCGACAGGGCACCGGGGCGGCTCAGGCGTGGCTTCGTGCTCGTGCCGTCAGCCTCCAACGACGCAGTCGCTCCGCGGCCGCCCCTATCGTGGTTGCATGAACACCGAGTCGGTCAGAGAGATCAAGCCAGAAAGCGCAGCGGAGAAGTGGGAGCCTGAGGCGGGGCTCGCACCGTTCCAGATCGCGGGCCGGACGCTCACGAGCCGGCTGATCGTGGGCACGGGCAAGTACGCGGACTATCCGACGATGCAGGCCGCCCTCGACGCGTCCGGGGCCGAGGTCGTGACGGTCGCGGTGCGGCGGGAGCGTCTCATCAACGAGCGCGGCGAGAGCCTGCTCGACTTCATCGACACCACGCGATACACGATCCTGCCGAACACCGCCGGGTGCTTCTCGGCTGACGACGCGGTCCGCGTCGCGCGCCTCGGGCGCGAGATCCTCGATCAGCTCGGCAACCCCGGCGCGAACTGGGTGAAGCTCGAAGTGCTCGGCGACAAGAAGACGCTCCTGCCCGATCCGGTCGGCACGATCGAGGCGACGCGCGAGCTCGCGCGCGATGGGTTCAATGTGCTCGTCTACACCTCCGACGATCCCATCAGCGCCCAGCGCATCAAGGACGCCGGCGCCGCCGCCGTGATGCCCGCGGGCAGCCCCATCGGCTCGGGGCAGGGCGTGCTCAACCGCAACAACATCGTGCTGTGTCTCGAACTGCTCAAGTCGGGCGATGCTGATTACCCCGTGATCGTGGACGCGGGCGTCGGGGCTGCGAGTGACGTGAGCGTCGCGATGGAGCTCGGCGCCGACGGCGTGCTGCTCAACACCGCCATCGCCCACGCGCGCGAGCCCGTGATGATGGCCCACGCGATGCGCAAGGCGTGCGAAGCGGGGCGCCAGAGCTACCTCGCCGGGCGGATCGAGAAGAAGCTCTACGCGACCGCGTCGAGCCCGTTCGAGGGGGCGATCAGCTACATTCCGGGAGAGTGAAGGTGTGCGCCATGCTCCAGGACGACCGGGGTCGGGCGTACGCACGCCCGACCTACGCCCAGCTCGAAGCAGCGGGGCTTGAGCCACGGAGCTTCCGGCACCCGTTCGCGGCGTGGGGATTGGAGCGGGTCAAGACCGGTGACTGCTTCGCGTGGTTCTTGCTTCAGGCGCCGGCGATCGTGTTTCTTGTCGGCTTGATTCTGATCGGGATGGGATTCAACCTCTGGCTCGGGTGGAGCGTGCTCGGCGCGCTCGCGCTGTTCGCGGTGTATCGCGTGCTTCTCTGGCGTATCGGGCTTGCTCGCCGGGCGGAGTGGTGGAAGGCCGACACGAGCCGAGAGCGGTTCCGAACGCTCATACGCTGCCCCGCGTGCGGTGGTGGGCTCGGCGAGGAGATCGAGGGCGACGACTGCACCATCTGCTCGGCGTGTGGGCACGCGTGGCGCGCCCTCCCCTGAACAGCCGGAATCCGATCACAGTGAGGGCGAACGACGCGCCACCCCCATACGCTTCGCGCGATGAGTGATGCATCTTCAGCGATGTGGGGCGGCAGGTTCGCGAGCGGGCCGGACGAGCTGTTCCGCGCGATCAACGACTCGCTGCCCTTCGACTGGACGCTCGTCGAGCAGGACATCACCGGCTCGATCGCATGGGCGCGCGGGCTCGTCGGGGCGGGGGTGCTCTCGGCAGCCGAGAGCGAGCGCCTGATCGCGGCCCTCAGCACGGTGCGCGAGGAGGCGCGGGCCCTGCCCGGGCCGCCGACGGACTCCGGCGCCGAGGACGTCCACACGTGGGTCGAGCAGCGCCTGATCGCGCTCGTCGGTGATCTCGGCAAGAAGCTCCACACCGGACGATCCCGCAACGACCAGGTCGCGACCGATCTGCGCCTCTGGACGCGCGACGCGATCGACGCGCGGCTCGCGGACATCCGCGAGGCGCAGGCGGCGCTGGTCGCGCTCGGGGAGCGCGCGGGGAGCGTCTTCCTCCCCGGGTACACCCACCTCCAGCGCGCCCAGCCGATCGTGCTCGGGCACTGGTGCCTGGCGTACGTCGAGATGCTCGAACGCGATCGCCAGCGTCTGGCCGATGCACGCACGCGCGCGAACCTCTGCCCCCTGGGTTCAGCCGCGCTCGCGGGCACGGCGTATCCCATCGACCGCGGCGCGATCGCGAGCGAGCTTGGGTTCGACGCGCCGACCGCCAACTCGCTCGACAGCGTTTCCGACCGCGACTTCGTCATCGAGACGCTCGCCGCTGCGTCGCTCTGCGCCGCGCATCTCTCGCGTCTTGCTGAAGAGCTGATCATCTACACCACCGGCGAGTTCGGCTTTGTGACCTTCGGCGACGAGGTGACGAGCGGGTCGTCGATCATGCCGCAGAAGAAGAACCCCGACGCGCTCGAGCTGATCCGCGGCAAGACGGGTCGCATCATTGGACACCACACCGCGATGCTCATCGCGATCAAGGGCCTGCCGCTCGCGTACAACAAGGATCTCCAGGAAGACAAGGAGCCGATCTTCGACGCGATGCGCCAGCTCTCGCTCTGCCTGCGCCTCGCGGCGAAGACTGTCGAGAGCTCGGACTGGCACGCCGATCGCTGCCGGGCTGCGGCGGCCGGTTCGTTCTCCAACGCGACGGAGCTGGCGGATTACTTGGTCGGGCGCGGGGTGGCGTTCCGCGATGCGCACCACCAGGTCGGGCAGCTCGTGCGAGTGGCGATCGAGCGTGAGTGCGCGCTGGAAGACTTGAGCCTGGATCAAATCCGGGGCGTGGCGCCGGCAGCGGAGGATGGCGTGTTCGAGCGTCTCACGCTGGAATCAGCGGTAGCCAGGCGCGATGTGCCGGGCGGCACTTCGCCCAAGCGCGTGAACGCGCAGCTCGCGAGTTGGCGAGCCAAGTTGGGCTCGTGCCACTGACCTGCTCTGAGGTCAGTGCCGCGGGGCGCAGGCTTGGCAACCGCACTGACCGCAAAGCAGGTCAGTAGCACATGAGGCGCGGCAGTCGCTCGCATGCGGCGACTGGAAGTCACCGCACCGTAGCCGGTACCTTGCGTCCATGCTTGCAGCTCTTGGCGATTGGGTCAGCAGCGTGTTTCGGCGGCTCGCTCCCGACCCGTTTGTGCTCGCGGTGCTGCTCACCGTGCTCACCGCGGCGCTCGCGCTCACAATCGGCTTTCCCCCGGAAGATGGCGTCGCGCGCGAGGCGCTGGGCACGCGCGCCGCGCTCCTCCTCGATGCCTGGCGCGCCGACGCTGGGCTCTGGAAGTTCCTCGCGTTCGGCATGCAGATGTGCCTCATCCTCGTCACCGGACACGCGGTCGCGTCGAGCAAGCCCGTGCGCGCGGGGCTCACAGCCCTCGCGGCGCTCCCACGCACGGGGCGGCAGGCGGTGCTGCTCGTCGGCGTCGTGGCGGCGCTGGCGGGACTTGTGAACTGGGGGCTCGGGCTGATCGTCGGCGCACTCCTTGCTCGCGACGTCGGGCGCGCGTGCGCCGCACGGGGCGTCGCGGTGCATCCGCCGATCCTCGCGGCGGCGGGGTACCTCGCGATGATGGTCTGGCACGGCGGGCTCTCGGGCTCTGCGCCGATCACCATGACCACCGCGGAAGGCGCCGCGAAGGTGCTGCCCGCATCGGCGCTCGAGTCGTTCAAAGATGGCATGCCGCTGACGCAGACCCTCTTCTCGCCTATGAACCTGTGCATCACCGGCGGGCTCGTATTGCTCGCGCCGATCGTGCTCGCGCTGATGACGCCAAAGCGCAGCCGCGACGCAGGCGATGCGATGTCACCGCCCGCTTCGGACACGCTCGCGGGCGAGCCGCACCCGGGTGCAACCGAAGAAGGCGCCATCCCGCGTTGGCTCGAGACTTCACCATTCATCCCGTGGGTGCTCTCAGCGGCGCTCATCGCGGCAGTCGTGCGCTACGGGCTGGATATGGGGCTTGCGCGCGTCGGGCTCAACGAGATCAACGCTGCGATGCTCGCGCTGGGGCTCATCCTGCACGGCTCGGCGCGTTCGTACGTGGCGGCGGTCGAGGAGGGCGCTCGCGGGTGCGCCGGCGTGATCCTCCAGTTCCCGCTCTACGCGGGCATCATGGCGATGATGGTCGCGTCGGGGCTTGTCACGATGATCGCGGGCGGCATGGCGTCGGCGGGTGGCGCATCGATGGCGCCGGTGATGACGTTCATCTCCGCCGGCGTCGTGAATCTCTTCGTGCCGTCGGGCGGCGGGCAGTGGGGCATCCAGGGGCCGATCGCGTTGCAGTCGGGCGTCGCGGCGGGTGTAGACCCGGCGAAGATGGTGATGGCCGTCGCCTACGGCGATCAACTCACCAACATGCTCCAGCCGTTCTGGGCGCTGCCCCTGCTCGCGATCACCGGGCAGAAGGCGCGCGACATCGTCGGCTACACCGCGATCGTGATGCTCGTCGGGGGCGCGTGGGTGACGCTCGGGCTGATCGTCTTCTAGCCCGCAGGCTCCTTCGGCGAGGTCCACGCAACGCGCGACAGCGTCCCGAGCCGACACGCGGCGTCTGTGTATGCGTCAAGCTCAGGGAATGTCCGGTAGACCTTCGGCCCGATGAGGCGCGAGAGGCGCAGCACGGCGCGGGCTCGACTTGATCAGTTCGCGCCTGCGGCCCCGGCAGCGGCAAGCCCAACGCCCAGCACCATCACGAAGATGACGTAGAGCAACTGGAGCACGAGGAACACCGAGCCCACGATTCCACAGATCATGCCGGCCTGTGTGAGTCCCTTGCCCTCAGGGTCCATGGCACCCGCGTCGATCTTCTTCAGGTCGCCCTTGCCCATCAGCCACGCGAACGGGCCGACCGGAGAGCAGAACACAATGCTCAGAATCCCGAGCACGAGAATCAGCACGCCGCGGTGCGGCGCATAGCTCCCGGCGGACATCGGGGGGGGCATGTCGGTCATCGTCAACTCCTGGTGCGGGGCTGGCAAGCGGATATGCCCGCAAGGCGGCAGAATAGCGGGTGATGCCCGACCCTGCGCAGACTCCTCCGGAAATCACGGCCATCCACGACGCGTTCGCCGCGGCGCTTCGAGCGGCCGATCCCGCGGCTGCTGTGGCCCGCGCTTGGCCCGACGGGCTCGGCTCGGTCGCCGGGGCGCGCCTCTTCGCGTTCGGCAAGGGATCGGTGGCGATGGCCGGCGCGGCGCTCGATCGCCTGACCGAGGTCGCCGGGGGGCTCGTCATCGCGGTGCCCGAGCACGTCGGGCGAGTGTCGGCTCCGGGGATCGAGGTCATGCCCGCGGATCACCCTTTCCCGACGCAGCGGAACGTTGAGGCTGCCCGACGCCTGGCCGAGTTCGCCTCGCGCATGAGCGAGACCGATACGGCGCTCGTCCTGATCTCCGGCGGCGGATCGGCGCAGGTGTGCATGCCAGGCGAGGGCGTCACGCTCGACGACCTCACCGCGATGACGCATGCCCTCCTGCGCGCCGGCGCGACCATCAACGAACTCAATACCGTGCGCAAGCACGCGGAGGTGCTCAAGGGCGGTGGGCTGGCCCGGTTGCTGCACCCGGCGCGCGTGGTCGTGCTGGTGCTGTCGGATGTTCTGGGCGATCCGCTCGACGTGATCTCCTCGGGCCCGACCTCACCCGATCCGACGAGCTACCGCGATGCGCTTGGCGTGGTCGATCGATACGACCTTCGTCGCATCGCGCCGTCGATCACCTCGCGTTTCATGCGCGGCGTGCGCGGTGAGGAAGCAGAAACGCCCAAGGAGGGGGACGCTCTGTTCGCGCGTGTGACCCACTCGATCATCGCGAACAATGAGGCGGCGATACACGCGACCGCTGCGGCCCTCGAGCAAGCGGGATACACGGTGGTCGAGCGACGACTCGGCGTGCAGGGCGAGGCGGCCGAAGTGGGACGATCACTGGCGGCGCGAGCGGTCATCGCACGATCCGATGCGCCCCGCGCGATCGTCTGGGGCGGGGAGACCACGGTGACTGTCGGTGATGCAACGGGTTCGGGGGGAAGGAACCAGGAACTCGCGCTCGCCGCCGCGATGGCGCTCGACAGCGCCGGTGCGGATGCTGAGGGGATCGCGATCGGCTCGCTTGCGACCGACGGGCGTGACGGCCCGACCGATGCGGCAGGCGGCGTTATTACCGGCGCTTCCGTGGCACGGGCGCGCAGAGCGGGTGTGAGCGCTGGTCAAGCACTGGCGAGTCACGATTCGCTGGCCTTCCTGCGTGCCTGCGAAGGCCTGCTCCGCACCGGGGCGACGGGCACGAACGTCAACGACGTGATGGTCGCGACGGTTGGGGCCCGCGAATGAGCAAGACGCCCCGGGGAATCCCGAGGCGTCTCGCGAATACCCGGCGACAAGTTCCCGAGTTTGTCAAAACCGGGCTCGTCGATTGGGTGAAGGACCATCCCATACGCAGCGATCGCGACTCGGTTGCATTTCGTGTTGACACGCGGATTGGAACCAGTTAGTTTGTTCCCTTGCACGGGCGATTGGGTGAAGGAAATCCCCCGCGCTGAACTGGTTTTTGTGTGAGGCGTGCTCCCGTCGCGTTCGCGGTTGTGGTGCGCGCTCCGGGTTCGGTTGCGCTGGTTCCCCGTCTGGGGCCACAGAGAGAGGAACATAAGGATGACAAGCAAGATGTACAGGAAGTATCTGTTCGGTCAGACGCTCGCGTCGGCGGGTCTGCTCGCGGGTGCAGCCCAGGCGCAGAGCGTCTCGCTCGCCACCGGGCCCGATGATTCGGTTGACGGGTACCTCGAAGTCACCCCGGACGCTTACGGCGCCTGGGAAGCCACCTCATGGTTGGGCTACGGCGACACCTTCAACCCCGCCGGCTCGATCGGGCCGAGCTTCGCGACCTTTTCCGCCCTTCTGTCTGTCTTCGTCGGCACCGAGGGCGCTGCGCTGGGCTCCAACATCAACCTGCTCGGCACGTACCCCGGCACGCTCTTGATTTCCGCCGGTGCGAACACCGCGAGCGACACCAACTCGGACGGCGTTAACGACACCGCCACGAGCACGTTCAACGTGACCAACCTCGGCGACGTCAACCTCGACTTCGTCCTGACCCAGAGCGTGTCCAACGACGGCGGCACGGTATCGGTCCTCCTGCAGACCTATGAGATCACCAACAACTCCGCTTCGCCCGTGGACATGAAGCTCGCCCGCAACTTCGACGGCGACCTGTCCTTCGACGGTGCCGCCAACTACTACGAGAACGACGAGGTCGGAACGACGGCCAACGGCGCCGGCAACGGCCAGCACGCGTACATGAGCGAGGTCGGCGATTCCGCCACCGCCATCTGCCTGAGCAGCCCTGAGGCCGATGTCTACTACGGCTCGAAGCTCGGCGTCGATCCGGGCAGCGCTGGGGTCCCGTTCGGGTACGGCACCGACACCATCGTCTGGCAGAACTACGGCATCCCCACCAGCTGGGAGAACTACTGCGCCGGCGTCGGCTATGACGTGAACGGCGCCAGCGGGGCACAGCCCGCCGGTTCTGCGTCTCCGTACGACGCCTCCCTGGGTCTCGGGTGGAGCATCTCCCTCGCGGCCGGCGAGTCCACGACGATCAACATCTACCACACGTACGGGTCGACCTCCCCGCTCGGCGGCCCGACCTGCGATTGCCTGGCTGACCTCGCGGGCGCCGATTGCGGCACCAACACCAACGACTTCTTCGCCTTCCTCGGCTTCTACCAGGCCGGGAACCCCGCCGCCGACTTCTCGCCGGGCGGCGGCATCAACACCAACGACTTCTTCGCCTACCTGGCGGCCTACCAGGCCGACCTCAACAACCCGGACTGCCCCAACTGATCTGAGTCCGCACACGCCCCTCTGGTGGGGCGAGAGCTTCGACGACGCCCGCGGCACGCGGGCGTCGTTTTTTCTGGCGGCGTTGACACGACCGCACCGACACCGCAGCATGTCACGCCTCGGCACGGAAACCCCGCGGCCCGCTCGCCTCACCCACGTTTGAATCATGTCCAATCTCCCAAACGCGAATGACAACCGATCGCGGGTCGCTCGTCGGATCCGGTGGCTCATCGACGCCAAGCGCGACAAGGAAGCGCTCCGCGAGCTCAACGACCTGCCGCGCAAGCTCCGTGAGGATGCAGAACTGCTCTTCTATCGCGCGGTCGTGCTCGAGCGATTCCACGTCTACAACGAAGCGATCGAGTGCGCCCGCGCCTCGCTCAAGGGATCCGAGCACGTGGACAAGATGCTGCTCATCGCGGGGTGCTACCGGGGGCTCGGGGAGACGGAGAAGGCGATCCGGTGGTGCGACCGGGCTGAGCGCTTTGCGCCCGACCTGCCGCTCGTGTCGTTCGTGCGCGGGAGGGTGCTCGAGGAAGCGGGCCGCTTCGAGGAAGCGACCGAACTACTCGGGCCGTTCGTCGAAGCACACGACCGCGAGGGCACGCCCTACCCGATGGGGCTCGCTGTCGAGTGGTCGAAGCTGCTGGTGCAGCACAAGAAGTATCCCGAGGCGATCAAGCTCATCGATCAGATTCTCGAAGACCCGAGCGTCCCCGCGCACGGGCGCGCCCACGAGCTCTACCTAAAGGCCAAGGCCGCCGACCGCATGCACGACTACGACTCGGCCTTCGCCTGGGCGGGGCAGGGCAACGCGATCGGGCAGTTCGAGTTTGATCCCGGGATCTATGAGGAGCAGGTGACCGCCCTGATCGAGAACTGGTCGCGGGAGACCATGAAGGACTTCCCGCTCTCCAAGTGCGACGCCGAGCTGCCCGTCTTCGTCGCCGGCATGCCGCGCTCCGGGACGAGCCTGATCGACCAGATCGTCGACGCGCACCCGAAGGCAGCGGGCGTCGGCGAGCTCGCGAGCGTCGAGAAGTTCGCCGGGCAGCTCTCCTCGCAGTTCGATCCCGACCTCCCCGCGCCCGAGTGCTTCGGACGGTTTCAGGAGCGCCAGTGGACGCGCGTCGCCAACGCCTATGTCCGTGAGCTGAAACGCCTGGCCCCGGGCATGGACCGCGTCGTCAACAAGGCACTCGGCAACAACAGGCTCGTCGGGCTCATCGCGCGCCTCTTCCCCAAGACACGCATCATCCACGCCATCCGCGACCCGCGCGACGTCGCCATCAGCTGCTACCTCGGCGGGTTCAACAACCGCATGCACCCGTGGACCACCCGCGTCGAGTGGGTCGCCGCCGCGTGGGAGCAGTCGCAGCGCATGATGCAGCACTGGAAGGACACGCTCGACGTGCCCATCCTCGACGTGCACTACGAACGACTCGTCGGCGACCCGCAGCACGAGTTCCCCCGCCTCATCGAGTTCCTCGGGCTCGAGTGGGACGACCGGGTCTTCGACTTTCACAAGACGCGCCGCACCGTCCGCACGCTCAGCTACGACCAGGTCAACCGCCCGCTCTACAAGTCAAGCTCGGGGCGCCACGCCAACTACGCGAAGTTCATCGAGGGCGTGGAGTTTCCGGCGTACGACCCGTGGGCGGCGGATTGACGGCGCTTGCGTGGCAGCGTCCAGTGGAGCCAGCACTCCCGTCCTAACGGCACCCCGCCTGATACGCCGCGAGGAACGCGAAGAAGTCGTTGGTGTTGATGTTCCCGTCGCCACCGGGTGGGGCGAAGTCGGCCGCGGGGTCCTGCGCCTGGTAGTAGGCGAGGAACTGGAAGAAATCGTTGGTGTCGACCGAGCCGTCACCGTTCGGGGGCGGGGCGAGGTCGGCGGGGCACATCGAAGGGGCCGTCGTCAGCGAGGTGTAGTGGAAGTTGGCTGGTGGTAGCGTGCCGAGCAGCGCCGCTGCGCCCGTCATCGGGTTGATCGCGAATAGCTGGTTGTCGTTGGGGCCGCGTCCAAGCCCGTAGAGCACCCCATTGGCGCCGAACTCGAGCCCAGTCAACGTCACCTGGGCGCCGTTGGCGACGTCCCTGATCAGCCCGACGGGCGTCGCGGCGCCGGTGGCGAGGTTCACGGCGTACAGGGTCGCCACGCCGCTCGCGCCGGAGTTGACGGTGTACATGCGCGACCCGTCCCACGCGAGCCCGCCGGTCGGTCCGTTGATGCCCATCGCGCCGACCGTGCTGACCACGCCGGTGTTCAGGTCGATCGTGACCAGGGTGCTCGGGGCGACACCCCCACCCTCGGTCGCAAGCCCGGCGTAGAGCGTGTCGCCGACGAACTCAAGCGACGTGAGGACATCGCCGCCCGGTGGGAAGGAGAGGATGATGGTCGAGGTCGCGACGCCGGTTGCGGGATCGATCACGAGCAGGTCGGTCTTGACGTTGGTGTTGTGCGCGTAGTAGGCGCCCCGCCCCCACTCAAACCCCGCAACGGCGGCCGGGACTGCGCGCATCACGGGGTTGCTGAGCGTTGCGTTGGAAGTGTCCACCTGCCAGATCGCGTCGCGGATGCTCGGCGCGAGCGACTCGTAGACGCGAAGCGCGGCGGCGTCGGGTGCCGTGACGAACTCAAGCTCCACCGTGACAAACTGGTCCGTGGAGATGGGCATGTTGCCGATCTTGCTGGCGTCGATGCGCACGGTGGTCGCGGTGAACGACACGTCGGAGTCGTTGATGAGGCTCCACCCCGCGCCGCCGGACGCGATCACTCTGGCGCCGGTGATGACGCCGCCCGGGTTGAGATCGGAGAACTCGAAGACGAGGCCCTGGACCCAGACCGCAGGATCCGTGATCAGCGATTCGACGCGGATCGTCCTGGCTTCGAGGTCGTACCCGATCTGGCCAAGCCAGTTGCCCACCGCGTCGGGCCCGACCTGGGCCACGTCATGCACGACGGCGATCGGTGCTCCGGTGCCGATCGTCGCGACGTAGTCATCGGCGTATAGATCGCCGAATGCGGGCGATGAGACCGCGAGTGCGCCAAAGGCGCAGACCCAAGACCGACCTGTCATGTTCGACATCGTTGTTCCTCCCACGTTGGCGCCGGGGGAGTCCCGCTGACGAGTCGCTTGCCAGACCTCCCCTGGCGAAGCGCGCCATTCTATGCCGCGCGACGCGCAGATCCCAGGCTGCGCATCACTGCGGTGCCCGCGCACGCGGGCGTGGACCTTCTCGGCGTGACCCACATGCGTCGGACAACGCCCCACGGGTTCAACACCGAAGCGGCGCTCACTGGAAGCCCGCGCGGCCCGGTGGGAGCGGCGCGAGAGAGGAGTCTCAAGCAGAATCAGGCGATGTTGGTCCGGGGGTTGGGGCGGCGGCGGCGGCGCGTGGCGCAGAGCCCCGCGAGGGCGAAGGGGCCCGCGGCGCCCGGCGCGGGCTCGTCGAAGGTCAGCACGAGCTGGGTGCTGTCGTCATCGGGGTTGAACTCCCCGTACTGTCGAAGGGTCAACCCAAACTGGGGGAAACGCCGACGTCAACTTCCGCAGAGGTCAGCTCTCACCGACAGCGTTTCACGGGGCATCCCAATCGGGGTGGCGGGATCACAGCTGCTTCAGGAACCGCAGGTCATTCTCATACAACATCCGGATGTCCGGGATGCCGTACTTGCCCATCGCGAGGCGTTCGATGCCCATGCCCCACGCGAAGCCCGACCACTCCTCCGGGTCGAGCCCGCACGCTTCGAGCACCGCCGGATCGACCATGCCGCACCCGCCGAGTTCCACCCACTTCGCCGGTTCATCCGGCTTCAGGCGGATCTTCATGTCAAACTCCGCGCTCGGCTCGGTGAACGGGAAGAAGCTCGGGCGCAAGCGCACCTCCGCGTCATCGCCGAAGTAGGCGCGGGCGAACTGAAACAGCGTCGTCTTCAGGTCCACCATCGACACGCCGCGATCGATGTACAGCGCCTCGAGCTGGTGGAACATGAACGAGTGCGTCGCGTCCACCGTGTCGGGGCGGTATACGCGCCCGGGCGAGACGACCTTGATCGGCGGGCCCCAGCCCTTCGCGATCGCGTCCTCCATCACGCGGATCTGCACCGTGCTCGTCTGCGAGCGCATCATGCGAGGCGTTTCCGTCGTCGCGGGATCGTCCACGTAGAAGTTGTCGATCGGCTCGCGAGCCGGGTGCTCCGGCGGGATGTTGAGCTTCACAAAGTTGTGCTCATCGTCCTCGAGCTCCGGCCCGCGCGCGACATCAAACCCCATCCGCGCGCACACATCGCACAGGTCGTCGATCACGCGCGTGATGATGTGCCGACGCCCGAGCGCCCGCGTGTCGATCACCCCCGGCTCGGTCGGATCGAGCACAAACCCGCCCGCGCCCTTCGAGCCCGCGCCCCCGCCCGCACCGCCGCCGAGGTCACCCTTCCGAGCTTCAAAGGCGCTCTCGATCTCGCCCTTGATCGCGTTGGCCCGCTGCCCGAACGCCTTGCGATCCGGGCCGGGCACGTCCTTGATCCACCCCATCGCGCCCTTGAGCTTGCCCTTCGTGCCCAGATACGCGATCCGCCACTGCTCGAGCGCATCGCTATCGCCGGCCGCCGCGAGGGCGTCGGCCGCTTCGTCGCGGAGGGTCTCAAGCTGCTCAAGCTTCGTCACTTCGCCGGGCATGAGGCGGAGTCTAGACCATCGACTGACGTGCGCCGGGATCGGCCCGTCCCGGGGTTATGCTCGTTGCGGCCGCCTGGCGCGGCGAGGGAGCACTCGCATGCGCACCACAGCTCGCCCGCTCACGTGCGCAGCCTGCATCGCTCTCGTAGCGGCAGTGGGGCCGGCGATCGCCCAAGGACGCGGTGTCCGAGACCTGCCCGCTCGCGAGGTGCCGCTCCCGAGCCATGTCTCCCCCGAGTTGCGCGAGATCATCGCGGCCCCTGTGCCGCCCCTCGGGCGCACGCCCGCCACGCCCGAGGAGTGGAAGCGGGCGCAGGCGGCGGCGGACACGCCGATGGCGAAGCTCGCCGAGCAGGCCGCCGCCCAGCTCGGTGTGCGAATCGAGGAGGTCGAAGTCGCGGGCGTGCGTTGCTACCGCCTCACGCCCGCGGAGATCGCTCCCGCGAAACGCGACGCGCTGCTCGTGCATGTCCACGGCGGTGCGTACGTCTTTAACGCCGGCCTCGCTGCGATCCCGGAAGGCGTGCTGCTCGCCGCGGCGTGCAAGATGCCCGTGCTCTCGGTCGACTACCGCATGCCGCCCGATCACCCCTACCCCGCCGCACCCGACGACGTGCTCGCGGTTTGGAAGGACGTGCTCGAGCATCACGACCCCGCGCGCGTGGTGATGGGGGGCACGTCGGCAGGCGGCGGGCTCGCGATGGTGACCACGCTGCGCTGCGATGAGGAAGGGCTTGCCAAGCCCGCAGCGCTGTTTCTCGGCACACCGGGCGCCGACCTGACGAAGACCGGCGACAGCATGCACATCAATGCCGAAGCCGACCACATGCTCGGACGGTACGAGGGGCGTATGCAGGCGTGCATCGGGCTCTACGCCGATGGCGTCGATCTCAGAGACCCGCACCTGTCACCGCTGTATGGCGACCTCTCGGGCTTTCCGCCGACGGTCCTGATCACGGGCACACGCGACCTGCTCCTCAGCGCGACCGCGTCGACACACCGCAAGCTCCGAGCCGCGGGCATCACCGCCGAACTGCACGTGTACGAGGGGATGTCGCACGCCGACTACCTCCGTGCGTTTGCGACGCCCGAAGGGCTCGACGCGCTCGGCGAGGTCGTGCAGTTCTTCGATCGGTATCTGGTTGCGGACGGGCCCGACGAGGGCTGACCTACAGCACGCCCAGCCGCTGCAGGTGGGTGCGCATCTGCGCCGCGGTGTCTCCCGTATGGTCGATCTGCTCCGCCCGCCACCCGATCGCGCGCGCCGCAGCGATGTTGTCGGCAAGATCGTCGAAGAAAACGATCGAGTCGCCCGAGTGCCCGGTTTGCGCCTCGAGCGCCCGGTAGATCGCCTCATCCGGCTTCGCCGCGCCGACCAGGTGGCTCGCGATGTGGTAGTTGAGCGTGCCGGCGGTCGGGAAGTCCGGCGCCGTGCCATCGGGCCCGGGCTGATGGCGTGTCCAGTGCCCGGCGTTGGTGTTGGAGAGCAGCGCCGTTTCGACGCCGGGCGTCGCGTGCAGTTCTTCGACCAGTGCGCTCGCGCCCGGGTACTCCTCGATCAGCCACGCATGGTGCACGCGCCGCAGTTCGTCCGGGGTGTAGTGCCCGAGCGTCTGCTCGGCGAGGCGATCAAAGAACTCGTCGCAGCTGAGCTGGCCGCGCTGGTACCCGCCGGCCACCTGCGCCCGCTTCTCGCGAGCGCCCTCGTGAGCCGCCGCGTCGCCGCGCATCGGGAGCTGGGCCCGCTCGATGCCCTCGGGGAATGAACGGACGATCCGGAGCAGCACCCCTCCCCAGTCGAATACCACGAGGCGGACGCCTTCGCTCATCGCTGTTCCTCTCCTCGTCCGCGATGCTGCGCATCGGGCGCGCCGTTCTTCATCACCTCGTCCATCACGACCGTAGCGAACGCGCCGCGCGGGAGCTCGAAGGCGCATCGGACGTAGGCGCCGAGGTCATCCACGCCTCCCTCGACCTCAGGCTCGATCACCGGCACACGCATCGGCCGCCTGGCGCCCTCGAGCGAGTCCTTGAACGCGCGCCCGAACCGCTCGATGTCCTCGGGTTCGACCCCGACCGAGGCGAGGGCGCCGCGTTCGACGCGTCCCGGCTCGCCGTGGGCGACCTGCATGGCGGGGCCCCACATCGGTCCGGTCGGGCTCAACTCGCCCGAGCGCACGCGGGCGGGCGTATCGCCTTTCGCGAGTTCCTCGGGTGTGACGGCGAACTCGTCGCGCGTCACCACGCGCATCGCGATGTCGCCCTCGACAAGCTCGTTCCAGGTGCCGTCGCCGATGCGTGCATCCAGCACCGCGTTGAACACCGCTGACTGGAATCCGGAGAGGTAAAAGCCGCGCGCCGTGCGGTCGATCGCGAGCATCGCCTTCTGAGCGTCATGGCCCTGAACGAGCGCTCGCAGCGCAGCACGTTCTGCCCGGTAATGGCGAGGGCAGGCCTCGAACGCTTGGGCGTAGTGTCCGGAGGCGAACAGCCCCCGCATGGTGTCGAGTGCGTCCGGAGCATCACCGCCCGGGCCCAGCAGCAGACGCACCGCTTCGTCCCAACGCCCGAGGATCATCGCTCGTCCGATGCGGTGGTTGTCGCCGGTAAGGCCGAAGCGCTGCGGCCCGAAGCGATCGGGCACGCCGGTGATCGCGAGACGCTGCAGCACGCGCTGCGCAGCCAGCGCGTCGCCGGGGCTTACGCCCCGGACGCGGATCGAGAACCGGTTGCCGCGCAGGTGCCCTCGCCGGAGCTTGTTGGTGTGTTGATCCGCCCAGAGCACGGTGAGGCGATCGTGCCGCACCATCGGGAAGCTCTCGACACGCTTGCCCGGCGTATGCACCGACACAACCTGGCGCGTGATCGCTCGTTTGTCCTTGAGCCCTGCGAAGCCGACGTCGCCACGGCGCACGCCGAAGTGCTCCGCGATCGCCCCGACCATGTCCAGGGTGGACATGCCGTGCTTCTCGACCATGAGGTAGGCGTGCTCACCCTCTCCGCTCGGCTCGTAGAGAGGTATCTCCTCGACGAGGAAGTCCTCCCACCGTTCGCGCAGCACGCCCCCGATGCCCGGAATCTCGGACGTGATGTGGTGCGTCGTGCGTGCCCGAGCGTCAAAGACCTCCCCCTGAGCGCTCGCCACGCTCAAAGCTCCTCGCTCGCCGCTTCGATCACCGCTTCCTCAACAAAGATCGGCGCCCTCGACGCGATCCCCAGAGCGATCGCGTCACTCGGGCGGGCATCCACCTCCATCAGCTCCCCGTCGCTCCTCCGGATCTTCAGCACCGCGAAGTAGGTGTGCTCGTTGAGATCGGGGATGGTGATCGACTCGAGCTTGGCGCCGAAGGCGTCGATCATGTTCGCGAGCAGGTCGTGCGTCTGCGGACGCTTGATGGGCACACCCTTGAGACGGCGTTCGATGGCCTGCGCTTCCGGCAACCCGATCACGATCGGAAACGAACGGCGCGTCTCGACATCGCCCTCGCCCACCTCGCGCAGCTCGATCACCTGAAAGTCATTCAACTCCCGGATCAGGATGCGGGCGAGCTCCATCTGGACGAGCATCGAACTTCTCCACGGGCCACGACAGCATAGGAACGCCCACCGTCCGATCGTTCAGGGAGGGGGTATGCGCAGGTCCATCCAAACGGGGAAGTGGTCGCTCGGGAAGGACGCCGCGCTCGGCGGCGTGTGACGCCAGACGCCGCTCGCGAGCACTTCCAGACCCTTCGATGGCAGCACGTAATCCACGCGCAGACGAAAGTGGGAGGTATCGTCCGGGTCGAGCCCCGCGACCGGCACGTCGCTTGCCGGGACCACGCTCGCGTTGACCCTCGGAGATCGGAACAGAATCTTCCCGAGGGGGTCGTTGAATCCTGAGCCCTCGTCCGGGTCCGCGTTGAGGTCGCCGACGATGACAAACGCGGCGCTCCGCGCGAGCCCTCCCGGGCGATCCGCGTCGTCCACGATGTACGAAGCGTCCGCGAGGTAGTCGGCCCAGAAGCGGATCTCGTCATGGTTCCGGCGTGCGTTGCGCTTCTCCGCGCCGTCGAACGCAGGCGGCGTCGGGTGGCTCGCCAGCACATGCACCACGGCGCCGTTCGGCAACCGCACCGGCACGTCCCAGTGACTCTTGGAACTCAGACGCACGTACTGCAGCTCTTCCTCGGAGTACCACCCTTCGTCGCCGGTGCTGGGGAGCAGTGCGCCGGGCATGAACTCCCAAGGCAGCGTTCGAAACGTGCGCACCTCATCGGTCAGAATCTGCAGCCTCTCATCCACGAGCAGCGCCATCGCGTATTGCCCGGGGAAGGTGCCGAAGCCCCAGCAGTCGCCGCCGTAGGCGCGCCCCTCGTCGGTTTGTGGCTCGGGCGTGCCGTCCGCGCGCGTGCCCAACGCGGGGTATTCCGTCACAACCCGTCCGTTGTTGTCGAGGTCGAACCCCGATGGCATACCCGTGTTTGACGGCGCCATGAAGGCCCGCATCCGCAGCGGTCGGAGGCCGGCCGCCTGAGCGACCCCTAGGTAGCGGTTTGCGAACCGCTGCGCATTGAGCCCCGCGTCCGCGTCTTCGGGCACGTCCGGGCCGCCGGGCACGTCGTACGCGATCTCGTTGATCAGCACGATGTTCGGCCGAATCCGCTGCAAGACCTCCGCCAGCGCTTTCGCGCGCGGGTGATCGTCCGCCAGCAGGTCCGCGGTTCGGAGGTCCTCGACGTTGAACGTCGCGACGCGGATGGCCAACGCCTCGGCGGCTTGACCACTGGCGGGCGTCGGCGCACTCGACAACAGACACAACGCCATCGAGATTGCAGCGAGGAAGCGGGGTGTGCGGCTTTGCAAAGGCGGGTCTCCGGGGCAGCTGTCCGCATACCCTACGCGATACGGGCGGGCTCGCCCCGCGATGTCCCGGTAGCTCAGCTGGATAGAGCAGCGGACTTCTAATCCGCAGGTCGGAGGTTCGAATCCTCCCCGGGATGCTTGCCACACGCCCCACCCGCTTCGGGGTTCGCCGCCGGCGCGGCCGCGCCGGCGGCGCGAGCACGGCACGGATCGTGCCCTTCCTCAGCTTCGGTCATCCGATGTGATCAGCACCCCTGCTGGTAGAGCGCGAGAAACGCGAAGAAGTCGTTGGTGTTGATGAGTCCATCCGCCGTGTAGTCCGCCCGCGAGTCCATGGTCTGGTAGAGCGCGAGAAACGCGAAGAAGTCGTTGGTGTTGATGGCGCCGTCTCCCGTCAAGTCGGGCGCACAGACCGCGGCGTCCCTGAACCACGCGGAAGCAGGCACGGTCTCGCGCGCGGTGTCTGGTCCCGTCCACCGGGCGATCAGCCCCGCGCCGTCGGCGCGCTCGAAGAACTCGATGCGGACCGCGTGAAGCCCGGCGTCGAGAGCGATGGTGCCCTGGGCTTCGCGCATCCCATGCAAGTAGTCGTTGTCGACGACGAGGTCGTCGCCGATCCACAGCTTGGCCCCGTCGTCCGATTCAACCGAGAGCGTCCACAGCCCGCTCGTTGGAATCGCGAGGTAGCCCTCGAAGACGCCGCCAAGTCCGTCCGCGAGCCCTGAGTCTGCAAACAGGCCGGCGGTCGAAGGGAAGTCGATGGCGGTTGTTGTGGACGTCGCGTACGCGGTGAGCGTATCGAACGCGGGCAACGCGGAAACCCCCGGCGAGAGCGCAAACCAAGAGACGTCCACGCCGGGCGCAACGGTCCCCTGCGCGATATCCGGAATGCGCAGCGCCTCGACGTTGATTCTGGTCGTCGCCGCCGCAGTCTTCGACCCCGAACGGGCAACGTAGGTGAAGCTGTCGGTCCCGACGCGCTGGTGGCGTCGATGGACTCGAGCGCAACCTCGGTGATACAAGTCCGTGAGGTCTCGTTGGCGAGCACGTCGATCATGACGGGCGTCTCGCGTGGAGTTCGGACCGTCTCATCGATGCCCATCAGCGAGCCGCCATCGGTCGAGCAGCTGTGCGCCAGGTAGTCGTTAATCGTGTCCTTCACGGTTGGATGAAAGGCGAGCACGATGTTGCCGACGCCCGATGGAGGGCACTGGTGGCAGTAGCTCATGAGCGTGCCGCCGTAGGCGCCGGTGCAGTCGCCGTTGCCGCAGTTGTCGATCGGTGGCGAGAAGTCGTGCGTATGGGGCGATCCGAGGTTGTGCCCGATCTCATGCGTGACGATGAAGAGGTCCCAGTTGCTGTTCTGATGGTCTTGTATGGGGTAGGGGAAGAAGAGGTTGATGCCCGACGCTGCGTAGCCACGGCTCTTGTTGCACAGCACTCCGATGAGACCGATGCCTCCACTCACCTTCGGGGAGAGGATGTGCGCAAGCTCGCGGCTCACGCTTCCCATCTGGGAACGCCAGTGGTTGCGGAACTGGCTGAGCAGTTCCAAGGAACTCTGCCCGGAGTCGTACGGGTCGGTGTCCGACTCCCAGACGCGTAGGTAGGGGATCGTGATGCCCACGTTCAGTTCACGCTGATAGACCTCCGAGACCGCCCCAAGAAGTGACACGGCGTACGCGGCCGCGGCTTGGGGGTCGTTGGAGAAATCACGCGTCATCTCCCATTCGGTGTCGATCGCCACCCGGATGATCGTGCAGGGCCCCTCGGTGGGCATGTCCCCGTCGGTGACGTCCACTTCATCGCGCGGGTAGTACTCGTCCGCCGGCTCGACTCCACACGCCCAGCCTGTGCCGTCGAACGAGAGCTTGCTCGTCTCGGTGATCCACGCGGTCCCTGCGTCGGCGAGCGGGTTGTAGGGGCCGGAGGAGATCGACCAGGTGCGCCGATGGTCACCGGTGTCGATCACACCCTGCACGCCCCAAGGCGAGACGCCCACAAACACGAGCGAACCCGGGTCATCCGCGAGGTGACCATGCACGAGCGTCAGGCCCGTAAGGTCCAGCGGCCGCTCCCGGTCCCCATCCGCGATAATCGGGCCCTTCCCGCGAGGGTCGAACACCTCCGCAGGCTCGACCTGCAGGTCGTAGAACTCCCCAGGGGAGAGCTCGACCGCGCGAAGCACGACGGGCCCGCGGATCGTGGTCACCCCGTCGGCGGTCTCGATCGTCATCGGTCCGAACCACTCCGACCAGGTCGGGGAGAGTCGACCGGCGACCCGGATCTCGTAGCCCACGACCGTCGGCGACGATGCGGGCTCGTCGCGATCCGTCGGACCGGGATGGTGGCGTT
>JAUIFD010000051.1 GCA_030429485.1 Phycisphaerae bacterium
CGCCCGTGCGGATGAGGCGGGAGATGGTGTGCAGGTGCGGACGGAGGCGCTTGCGATAAAGGGAGACCCCGCCGCGCCCCGCGGTCAGCACGGTGATCAGGATGATGGCGCCGGCGAACTGAGAGACCGCGGTGCCCACCGCGATGCCACCGACGCCGAAGTTGAACGGGAAGGGGTTGTCAATCCCCGCGACGTCCACGCCGCTCGTCGCCCAGCTCACGGCGATGTTGATGGCGTTGACGATGCCCATCGCCCAGAGCGGAGTGATGGAATCGCCCGCGCCGCGGACGCACGCGATGCCGCAGAAGAGCAGGGCCGAGAACGGCGACGCGGCGGCGACGATCCACATGTAGACCTCGAAGGCGCGGGCCGCCCGGGGTGTGTTGGTGAGCATCGGGGCGATGGTGCTCGTCAGGGCGGCGACGAACAGCCCAACCGACGCGCCGGCGATCAGCGCGATGAGCATCGTCTGCCCGACCGCGGCGTTGGCGATCGCGAGGCGCCCCCGCCCGACCGAGCGAGCAACCAGCGCCGTCGCGCCCACGCCGACGGACATGATGATCAGACCGATGAACCACTGGATGTACGACGCGGCGCCGATGGCGTCCATCTCGTCGATGCCGAGCTTGGCGCCCAGCACGGTGTCGGTGGCGCCGACGCACCAGTTGAGAATGCTCTCTGTCAGGACGGGCCAGGAGAGCACCCAGACCGCGGCCCCCAGCGTGAGCCCCTTGAGGCGCCCGCTCTTGAGCCGACCGTCGGGCGTCAGTCCGGGCGCGTCATGGTGCGACTTCGGCCCGATGAGCCGCGACGGGATGCCGCGCCAATCCGGCTGCGCCACCCATCGCCGGCGCGCCGTAGGCGCGTGGGATTCCTTCTTGGCCTTTGTTTCGTCGGACACAGGCCAGTCTAGACCGGTGTCGCCCCATTCCCGACGCGGGCTCTCCCGACGTCGGGGCCGCCGGCTCGTTCAATCGACGCCCCGACGCATCACCATCGACTCAAGTTTGGCAGTCGGCGGCAGCTTCGACACTAATCGGGGTCATCTCGGAGTCGTCGACGACTCACTCTGGCCCCGCTTGAAGCGAGGCTGGATGACCGGAAGTTCTCGGAGCCCTGTCGAACGGCTGTGACGTGTCACGTCAGGCCTCCCAGTCTCGTCAACGCGCATGTTTCAATCTGCACGTTTCGTGACATGGTAGTTTGAGCGGCGACCTGCGCCAGCGCCCAAACTGCCCGAGAAAGCGGAGGACCTCCTGCCAGGAGAAGCTCTCGCCTGCGGATGCCAACGCGTGCTAGACGACGCCCAACGCCAGCATCGCGTCGGCGACCTTGATGAACCCACCGATGTTCGCCCCTCGGGCGTAGTCCGGTTCGCCGGTGCTCCCGCCGCCGTGCTCCACGCACGTGGCGTGGATGTCGGCCATGATCCTCTGCAGCCTGGCGTCCACGTCTTCGAACGTCCACGAGATCTTCGACGCGTTCTGCGCCATTTCAAGACCTGAGACCGCCACGCCTCCGGCGTTCGCCGCCTTGCCCGGGGCGTACGCAACGCCACCGCCTGAGAGCGCCTTGATCGCACCGGGTGTGCATGGCATGTTCGCGCCCTCGGCGAGGATCATCGCGCGGTGCGCTGCGATCGCCTCCGCTTCCTCCCGATCGACTTCGTTTTGCGTAGCGCAGGGGAGCGCGATATCGCACTTCACCGCCTTCCACGGTCCCTCACCCTCGAGATACTCCACGCCCGCGAACTTCTCTGCGTACTCACGAATGCGTCCCCTGCGCACTTCTTTCAGGTCTTTGATAAACGCGAGCTTGTCGGCGAAGATGCCCGCCGGATCATGGATCGCGCCGGAGGAATCCGACATCGCCACGACCTTCGCGCCGAACTGGGCCGCCTTCTCCGCGGCATAGATCGCGACGTTGCCCGATCCCGAGATCACGACCGCTTTGCCTTGCAGGTCATCGCCCTTGCGCTTGAGCATGTTCTGCACGAAGTACACGACGCCGTACCCCGTTGCTTCCTTGCGCGCGAGCGATCCACCCCAATCGGGGCCCTTGCCGGTGAGCACCCCGGTGAAGTCGTTCCGTATGCGCCTGTACGTGCCGAAAAGATAGCCGATCTCGCGCCCACCGACGCCGATGTCGCCCGCGGGCACGTCGGTGTCTTCGCCGATGTGGCGCCAGAGTTCATTCATGAATGCCCGGCAGAATCGCAGGACCTCCCGATCGGACCTGCCCTTGGGGTCAAAGTCAGCCCCACCCTTGCCGCCCCCCATCGAGAGGCCCGTGAGCGCGTTCTTGAACGTCTGCTCGAACCCCAGGAACTTGAGGATGCCGAGATTCACGGTGGGATGGAAGCGCAGCCCGCCTTTGTAGGGCCCGATCGCCGAGTTGAACTGCACGCGGGACCCGCGGTTGACCTGCGTCTGCCCTTCGTCGTCCTCCCACGCAACGCGGAAGGTAATGACGCGCTCGGGCTCGGTCAGCAAATCAAGAAGGCGGGCGTCGCGATACCGAGGCGTGTCCTCGTACACCGACCAGACCGACTCGACAACCTCGCGAACGGCCTGGTGAAACTCCGGCTGTCCGGGTGAGCGGGCCGCGACGCGAGAGAGCAACGACTCGAGGTTCTCAGCCATGGGACCGAGAGTGTAGAGCCGCAGCGAGCAATGCACGCTCGGCCCCGCGGACAAGCTAGTAGAGGAACGTGACCCAGATGAAGAACCACGCGATGATGAGCACCGTCATCGCGGTGCAGCAGGCCGCGACGAGCCACTGCCCCCTGGCGGACCGCCGCCACACCCACCGACGGAACCGGATCATCGCGAAGATCGCGATCCCCACGGCGAGCGTGCTACCCCAGAGGTACACCGCGATCGCCCAGTCCTTTGCGCTCCCCGAATTCGCATACACCTTGCCACCGGCGAAGATCCCCGCCGCCACGATGAAGCCCAGTGGCACACACAGCCCTAGCACACCGAAGAGCCACGGGCCCAATCGCAGATCCGACCCGATGCGAATCCCGAGCGCGAAACCACACTCTGGACAAGTCATGCCATCGAGACCACGGAGGTTGTACGTGCAGATCGGGCAGGGCACATCACGATCCGCCAGACACGCCGCCAAGAGCGCCGCGTCACGGATCGCGGGAGGGGGCATCGCCATGTGCCTGTATAACGCCGGGCCTTGCGGGAGTTTCGTCCTTCGCATCGCGACCTGACCCGATCGGAGATTCACCCCACGCACGCAGACGATCGATCACCTCGCTCGCCATTGCGCCGGCGGTGATGACCTCCTCCACCACCACGTGATCCGCTCCGAGTGTGAGCGCCTGCATCGCGTGGGAGAGGAAGTTCGACCGCCCCGCGATGAAGACGCCCGGGTTGATCGTCCGCGCGACACGGCACGCGCGGATCATCGCCCGATCATCAGGCATGGTCAGAATGAGCGCCGCGGCCCCTTCCAGACCGGCCGACCGTAGAACCTCCGGGTTGGTCGCGTCGCCGTAGATCACGTGGCGCCCGAGCGAGGTCTGCTTCTGCACCGTCTTGGGGTTGAGTTCGATGATCGTCGACTGCACGCCCTCGACCTGAAGGCGCGAAGCGACCTCGCGTCCGATCGGCCCAAACCCAGCGATGATGACGTGCCGCTCCGAGCCGGTGTTGCCGTGCTCCTGCCCGCCCGGGGATGAGCCTCCACGTGCCCACGGCACAAGCGGGACGTGCAGGAAGAGAGGCCCGATGCGCGCGCCGAGGTTCATGAGCGTCGGTGTTAGGACAAGCGAGAGTCCGACGATGCCCGTGAGAATCCCGGCCGCCTCCCCCGACACCAGGCCGAGGCCCATCGCTGTCGCGAGCACCACGAGCGTGAACTCACCGGCTTGCGCGAGCGTGCAGCCGACGCGCACAGCGCTCGGCGCCGGTGTCCCGACCAGCCACGCGGCCAGGGCGATCGACACACCCTTGACCAGAATGCACGCGATCAGGCCGAGCCCCACCACCCACCAACTCGCGAGCAACGCCGGTGTCTCGAGCCGCAGGCCGATCGTCACGAAGAACACCGCCATGAAAAGGTCTCGTAGCGGCGTGAGCTGACCCGCGAGGTCGTGGCGGAATGGCGTGCCGGCCAGAATCACACCCGCGAGGAACGCGCCGAGCTCGGCGCTGAGCCCGAGGGCGCCGGTGAGCACCGCCGCACCGAGCCCCACCGCCGCTGCGGTAAGCAGGATGAGCTCGCTCCCACCCGATGCCGCTGACACCGACATGAGGCGCGGAAGCACCCATCGCCCGAGGATGAGCATCGCGGCGACGCCCGCGATCGCCAGCGCGACATGCCCGAGTTCGGCCAGCATCGCACCGCCGGTCTCAACCTCACCCGCATCCGCGCCGCGTTGCCACTGGGCGAGGAGCGGCAGCGCGATCAGCGCCCCGATGACCGCCATGTCCTGCACGATCAGCACGGCGAAGCTGATGCGCCCCTCGATCTGCTTGAGCTCACGCCGCTGCTGGAGCAGCCGCATGACCGCCGCGGTGGACGACATCGCGACCGCAACGCCTACCGCGACCGCCGACGCGAAGGGCAGACCGAAGAGCATCGCGACGAGCGTCGCGCCGCAGGTGCAGAACGCCCCCGCGACAATGCCGATGGTGAGTAGTGGCCAAGCGCCGCGCGCGAGTTCCGCGGGGTCCATGTGGAGCCCGATGCCGAACATGAGCAGCACGATCGCGATCTGCGTGATCGCCTGGAGGCTCTCGGGAGCCGGCGCGATGGGCGTGAGCCCGATGAGCGCACCGGTGATGAGAAAGGCCGGGATCGCCGCGACACGCAGGCGCGCGAAGATAATCGAGACAACCGCAGCGGTTGCCAGCACGAGCAGCAGCGCCCGCACCGACTCGTTGAGCCCCTCTGCACCGAGCGTGAACACCATCATGCCGTGATCGCCTCGCGCGCTGCAGGCCCCGGACCGCGTTTGGCATGCACCGCGAGCAGCGTCACATCGGCGGGCGTGACGCCCTCAAGACGGGCGGCCTGCCCGAAGGTCGAAGGCGTGAAACGCGCGAGCGCGTCGCGAGCTTCCGCGCGCAACCCGGTGACCCCCGAGTAGTCGAGCCACGCGGGGATCGCGCGGCGCTCCATCTCCGCGTGCCGACGGACCTCGGCTCGCTGCCGCTCGAGGTAGGGCTCGTAGGCCCGATCGGCGTAGGCGGTCAGCCAGACCCGGCCCGAGATGTGCGCGAGCTCATCGCGTGCGGCGAGCGCTGCGCGAAGATCGGCAGCGGTGAAGTCGGCTCGGAGGATCGCGCGGGGGAGTGGTGCGCCGTCGGGCGTGCGCGCACTGTCGATCGCCGCACTCAATACGACACGCTCGCTCGTCCGTACGCGGTGTTGCGCGGCGCGCGCACGCCCCCGCTCCGTTGCACCGAGCAGCCCGAGTCGATCGGCGATGGGGGTCAGACGATCAGGCGCGTTGTCGGCCCGCAGCAGCAGGCGATGCTCCGCGCGGCTCGTGAACATGCGGTACGGCTCGACCGGCGTCTTGGTCACCAGATCGTCCATCAGCACCCCGATGTACGCCTCCTCGCGCCCGACGATCCAGGCCTCGTCGCCGTACAGGTGACGCACCGCGTTCACCCCCGCGACGAGCCCCTGCGCCGCGGCTTCCTCGTACCCGCTCGTGCCGTTGATCTGCCCCGCGAGGAAGAGCCCCCGCACTCGTTTGGTCATGCCTGTCGCGAGGATCTGGTGCGGACGCACCATGTCGTACTCGACGGCGTACCCGTAGCGCACGATCTCCGCTCGCTGGCAGCCTGGCATCGTGCGCACGATGACGTCCTGCACATCCGCCGGCAGCGACGACGAGATGCCGTTGCAGTAGATGATGTCGTCGCGGAGCGATTCGGGCTCAAGGTACACGCCGTGCGACTCGCGCTCCGCGAAGCGGACGACCTTGTCCTCGATGCTCGGGCAGTAACGAGGGCCGACCGATTCGATCGCGCCGGAGTACATGGGCGCACGGTGGAGGTTGTCACGGATGGCGGCGTGGGCTTCCGGCGTGGTGCGGGTACGTCGGCATTCGACTTGGGGAAGCGCGGGAAAGAGACTGCTGGCTTCTCGCGAACGGCATCCGCTCGGCGTGAGCTCCGAGAATGGGGTCGGTTCGGAGTCGCCGGGATCAGCGTCGAGTGAATCCCATTCGATGGTCGAACGTCTGAGGCGCGGCGGCGTGCCGGTCTTGAGCCGTCCGAGTTCAAACCCGAGGTCTGTCAGCGCGCGAGAGATGGCGGAGGCCGGCGCCTCGCCGACGCGTCCGCCGGGCGTTCGCGTCTCGCCGGTATGCATGAGCCCGCGCATGAACGTGCCCGTCGTGAGCACCACCGCGGGCGCGAGGAGCGTGGTGCTTGCGTCGTGCGCACGGACCTCGACCCCCTCGATCGCGCCGTCGCGCACAAGCAGACGCTCGACCGCACCGGCGATCACCTCGATCTCCGGACGCGAGGCGATGAGCGCACGGACCGTGTCGGCGTACGCGTGCTTGTCGGACTGGCACCGAGGGCCCCAGACGGCCGGCCCCTTCGACGCGTTGAGCATCTTGAACTGGATGCCCGAGGCATCGGCCGCGAGACCCATAACACCGCCGAGCGCGTCGATCTCGCGCACGAGCTGGCCCTTGGCGAGCCCACCAATGGCCGGGTTACACGACATCACGCCGATCTTGCTGGGATCGAGCGTCACCAGAGCAACGGAACGTGCGCTCGTGCTCGGTTCGTGGGCGAGCAGGTTGGCAGCCGCCCAAGCGGCCTCCACACCGGCGTGTCCGCCGCCCACCACGATGACCGAGAACTGCCTGCGCATCGGTCCATGGTATGAACCGCGGGCTCGGCCTTCCGCTCAGGGCGAGGGCTCGATGGGCCGATGACTCCCGGTGTGACCGTCCCGCTGTGAGGAGTCGGAATGCCGCGAGCTTCGAGGGATGAGCGGTCGGCGAGCGCGCCGGCCTGGGCGGTCTTCGTCGCGTGCTGTGCCGCGATGATCGCCGCATATGTACTGGGGATGGACTGGCTCGGGCAGCCCGTGTTCGGGGTTCCCACGGGGCTCTGGCTCGCGGCGTTGATCTTCACGCTCGTCGAGGTCCGCAAGCATCAGCGCACCGGCGGCTGGCCGAGCGATTCGGTCATCCGCCTGATGGCCGAGTGCCTGACGCGCGGCAGTGCGCTGGCAGTTGGCGCAGTCCGGTACGCCTGGGGCCGGACCATCGACCGCGACCCGCTCTCCGGTCGAACGGACGCGATCGAGGCCGTGCTCTCGTCGTGGCACGACCGGGCGCCCTGGCTGAATCGACCGCTTCGGATCGCCTTGGACCTCCCGCCGGACGAAGCCGCCGCGATCGTGGGGAGCGTTGGGTCTGTGCCGACGGAGTGGCTCCGCCTGATGCCTTCGTCGCAAGATCCAGAGGATGCGAACGCGCTCTGTTTGAAGCACCACCTGGACGCGGTGGTGTTTCGCACGCCGCGCGGCGGGCTGCGGATCGTCACGACCCGCGCGTTCGGGCGCGATGCGACGCTCCGCGATTGGTCGTTCTCCTCACCGATGACGTTCGGCACGCTCTTTCCCCACTCGATTGACCCGGCGATCGTCGAGATCGACCCGGGCGACAACCCTCCCGAGATCGTGTGCGCGCTGATCGAGGCCGCAGCGTGGACGGCGCGCTCGTCGCACCGCCTCACACTCGCGGACCGTTGCTTCGGGCGACGCCCCGTGCGTCGTGGTGACTCAGCGGGTTCGGTGCGTGTGCGACGAATGGACGATCACGACGACGCCGGGGCGCGCCTGTTCGGGCGCCTCGCGTCGCTTTCCGGCGCGCGAGGCTCGCGCCCGGGACCCGCGGGGCGCATCGCGGCACAGGCCGCGGGCGCGTGGATCGCGGCGGACCCCTTGCAGCGGGACGCCAGGTATGTGAAATGGCACGAGCAGATCTGCGCAGCGATGCCGAACGACCCGGCCTCGCACCTGCGCCTCGCCGCGGCTTGCTTCGCGGCGATGGACGACGAGAGCGGCATCGAGTCACTCAAGCACGCGCTGCTCACTCTGGTGCGGTCTGAGCACGTGGCGGGAGCAGGAAACCACACCGCGTTCGTTGAGGCCGAGTTGATGCACGGTCTCGATGACGCCGCGACGCTGGGTCGCGTCGCCGCGGGAGTCTGCTTGATCTGTGCGGCCACGCCGGGCGATCGCCTTCCATTCCTCAAGGAGGACATGTTGGAGGAGACGCGATACGCGGACTGGCTCATCGGGCGCGACGCCGAGGCCCGCGTCCTCCAGCAGGTCTTCCGCGAACTGGAGCGTGCCAGGCGCGAGCTCGATGGCGACCCGGAATCACTGCGGCTGGCGGGGTGATCGACCCTCCTGGTAGAACCACCCGTCCGCTTCACGTTCATCGTGGATGGTTCGAGCCTGGTTGCCGCGGGTCGTAATTTCCATTCTACTGCGCACAGGTCCCCACGGACGGGGTCGTGGTGCGTGTCGAAGGAGATATCATGAGCAAGTTGAGCCGCCGATTTGAGTGCGTTGATTCTCTGGAGTCCCGAACACTGCTCTCCGGCTATTTCGCGGGGACGATCCGTGTAGACGTGGACAGTCCGAGCCCGATCACGACTTTCTCGCACGAATACGGCGACATCGACTCCAGCGGCGCGTTCTCCTTTGGTACTCGCTCGTCACTGGATCAACCTCCATTCAACGACTCAACCACCTACACAAGTATCATCGACGGACAGACGCGCTTCCGCGAGGGGCTCACCTTCTCGCAACTCACTGATACGAACAACCTCCGCGGCATTGGAGGGCCGAGCGCCGGCGTGCTCGCCGGTGCCCGGGGCTTTGTGCCCGTCGCCTTCGGCGACCGGTACGTCACGCTGCAGTCGCAAGCGACCGGGCTGACCGCCCTGGATCGTGCGGGCCAGTTCATCTTCTCCGGCGTCCGCTTTGTCGATGGGACACCATTCCCGACGCTGGGCACGGTCACCGGTGACGAGAACGGGCTGTCGCTCATGGAGCGATCGAGCCTCGGGGACTCGCAGTTCAGCTACCCCTTCGATCCGACCGGCATCTTCGACGATGGGTTTACGGAGATCCAAGGCGTTCTCGATACCTATGCGCTGTTCGGTCCCGGCGGTGCGAGCTTCATCTTCGCGGATACAAACCAAACCGATGGCACCGCGACGTACGGCGTCGGCGTCGTCGCACCGTCCGGTCCGATCAATGCAGCTGACCTCGATGGGCGCCTCTACTACTTCAATATCGCGGGCGCGCTCGACGACATGCAGGTGATCAACCCGATGCTCGGGATGGCGAACTACGGGTTTGACAGCTACGTCCTTGCGCTCGACGGCGACCGCTTCGGCATCTTCGGCGCGTCGGATGTCGCATTGGAAGAGGACCCGGCACTCGTCAACGAGGGAGCGTGGACCATCACCGGCGGCTCGCTCTCGTTTACCACGGATGACAACCTGACGTTTGGGATCAACCTCGGGTTTGATGACGGCTCGGCGATCGTCGGCGGAACGGTGAACACAGGGCTCGGGAGCGAGGCGCCGATCTACATCAGCGGTGCGTTCAGCGGCGCCACGATTCCAGGCCTGCTCGATGGCGGCAACACCACCCCCCCTGTGAACGCTGACGCGGATGTGACGTACACGTCGACGAGCGTGACGCAGGAGGACGGCACGCACTACGCCACGGGCACGACCTCGGACGGCGAGACGTACAAGTACAACATCGATGAGGTCGAGGGCTCCGGCGTCGCGTACCTCTCGGTCGTCGCCACCATCCAGGACCAGGGACGCCAGCTCAAGGTGGTCGTCGTCAGGGTCGACGGCAAGATCCGCGAGCTCACACGCGCCCCCGACGGCGAGTGGACCGTGACCGGGCCCGATGGCGACCCCCTCTCGTCGGGCCAGGCGCCGCGTGCTGCGACCAATCCCGTCACCGGGCAGACCATGCAGGTCTTCCTCCCCAGCGACGGCGGGCCGGGGACCACCACCAACACACTCGGCATCGGCACCTACTCCGACACCGAACCCCTCGCCGTCAACAACGTCGACGTCACCGCCACATGGAGCAGCGACTTCGACCCGAACATGCACTGGGATCAGGGCTTCACCTTCTGGGCCGCCTACCACAACCCATTCCTCGGCGAGAACAACCGCATCCAGATGCTCTGGACCGCCCCGGGGCTCAACGGGCAGTACCGCGTCGCCCCCATCGCCGACCTCGCCGGCGCGCCCGACGCCGACCCCGCCGGGCGGGTCTCGCTCGACATCCCCAACTGGGGCACCATCCACGCCGGCTACACCGACACCTCGGGAAGGTACATCAACATCTACTGGAACATCACCACCGACGTCTGGCGTTACGGCGTGCTCGACAACGCGGTCGGTGCGCCCGACGGCGGCCTCAACTTCGATCCCTCGCAGACCATCACGACGCACGATCCAAACTCGCTGCGTCTTATCGTCACGGGGATCGATCAGACATCGGGCGACGTCGCGACCGTCGACTGGAAGCTCGACCGCCGACAGTGGCAGTACACCTCGCTCGGGACCACCGCCACCTCACTCCCCCTCCTCCAGGACCAGGACTCAGGACGCCAAGACATCGCCCACATCTTCGACGGCGATCAGTTCAAGGTCCTACGGAGAAGGTTCCTCACGTTCAACGAAAGCCCCGTCGAAATCGAGCAAGACCTGCTCGTCTTCATCGCGCCAACAATCGTAAACCTGCCTGAATAGAAGAGAGATCAGGTCACTTCGGCGGGCTCAGGCTCGGCGGCTCTAACGCGAGCCGCTTCGGCCGCAGCGGCTGCACGCTGTTCGTCGTGGTGTCGCCTGCGCGCGAGCTTGATCGCGGTCACCGTGATGTAGGACACGATGAGGACCGCAACGGCGTAGGTGATCCTGGCCCTCGACATGCTCATCCAGTACCCGACGATGGCGAAGGCGCCACCGATGCCGTAGAGCGCGAACACGGCGCCCTTGACGCCGAGCGAGCGTTTGAGCATGTGGTGCAGGTGGTCGGAATCGGCGTCGCTCATCTTCTTGCCGGCGAGCTTGCGCCGCACGATCGCGAGAACCGTGTCGATGAGCGGAATGGCGTACATCGTCATGCCGGCGACCACCAGGGCCGTCTGCCCCGTGTCGCCCAGGGTGAGGATGATCACGATCGACGAGAACCCGAGCAGCATCGAGCCGCAGTCCCCGAGGAAGATCGATGCGGGATTGAAGTTGTGTGGTAAGAAGCCCAAACACGCGCCGAGCACCGCGAGGCACAACACGATCCGCTGTCCGTCTCGCGGCCCGTCGTCGACCAACGCGAGCGAGAGCGCGATCCCGAGCACGCCGGCGACGCAGATCGCGGTCACGCCGGTGAGCAGCCCATCAAGCCCGTCGATGAGGTTTGACGCGTTGCACGCGCCGAGCACGCCGATCGCGATGATGGCCGTGCCCGCCCAGTAGATCAGGTCGATGTTGAGTTGCCCACCAAAGCCCGGCAACTCCATGGGAAGCGGGATCTGATACGTCAGATCGTGGTTGTGAAGCAGCGCGCCGAGCGTTGGCGACAGCACGCCCTGCGCGACTTTGACCCCGACGTCGTCGATCGCCAGCGCTGCTGCAGCGAAGAGCTGGCCCGCGATCTTCAGACGCGGCTCAATGCCCACCACATCATCGATGAGCCCGAGGAGCATGATCACGGTCATGCCCAGCACGATCGAGATCGGCACGCCGAAGGGCATGCCCGTCCGCGGGTTGATGTACTGCGTCTCGTGGAGATTGATCAGCGGGGAGTTGGGGAAGATCGCCGAGACGAGCCAAAACCCGATTCCCCCCATGATCCCGATGAAGACCGCCACACCGCCGAGGTAGGCGACCGGCTCACGGTGGATCTTGCGGGGGTCGTTCGGCCGGTCCACGATGCCGTTGTTGATCGCGAGCCGACGCATGATGGGCGTCGCGACAAGCGTGAGCAGGAACGCGACCGCAAGCACGCCGATATACCCATGGAAGATGGTCAGACGGGTCGGCGCGTCGGGATCGCCGACGACGGCCTCGGCGTGATCGGCGAGGCGCTCGGCGAGCGGCAGCACCCGCTCGCCCTGCAACAGACTGTCAGACACACCCGGGATCACACGTTCGCTCCGTCGGTCGCGGCCAGCGCGATGTCCCGGATTGTCTGCTCCAGGGAGATCGAAGGCGAGAACCCGATCGTGTCCCGAATGCGGGTGAGGTCCGGACGCCGACGCCGGAGGTCCTCGAACCCTGAACCGTAGGCCTCGGCGTAGGGCACTTTCTCGATCTTGATCTCACACCCGAGCGCTTCACCCACGAGCGCCGCCAACGCCGCGATGGTGATCTCGCGATCAGACCCGACGTTGAACACACGCCCATAGCACGTCGGCGAGCCGAGCAGCCGCGGGAGCGTACGAGCGACGTCGCGCACGTCGCAGAAACAGCGTGACTGCAAGCCGTCGCCGTACACGGTCAGGGGTCGCCCCTCGGTCGCCGCAGCCACGAAGCGAGGGAGCACCATGCCGTAGCGCCCCGTCTGTCGAGGGCCCACCGTGTTGAAGAAACGTGCGACGACCACCGGCAGCGCGCGGTCTCGCGCGTGGGCCAGCGCGAGAAACTCGTCGATCGCCTTGGAGCATCCGTACGACCATCGCGCAACAGTCGTGGGTCCGTAGACCACGTCGTCGTCTTCCCGGAATGGGTCGCCTGATCCCTTGCCGTACACCTCGCTGCTCGAGGCGATCAGGACCGCGGGCGTCGGATCCCGAGCGACAACCCAATCGAGAAGGTCCGAGGTCTGCCCGACATTGGTCTCGATCGCGGCGACCGGATCGTCCATGATCCGCTGCACCCCCACCGCCGCAGCGAGGTGATAGACCTCGTCAAACGCCGGGTTCGCGAGGCTCGGAAGCGACGCGGAGACCGTGCCCTCGACGAACTCGAGCGCCTCGTGATCAAGGGGGAGATTCTCCCGCTTGCCGGTCGACAGGTCGTCAACGACCACCACCCGATCGCCGCGCGCAAGGAGAGCATCGACCAGGTGCGAGCCGATGAACCCCGCACCGCCGGTGATCAGGACCCGTCGGCGGTCTCCCCGGTGCTCGCCCGGCGCGACCGTCATCCCTTCTTAGCCGATGCGTACTCGTGGGTCGCCCGGAGGTTGGACTTGAGGTACCCGCCGGCCGCCGCACGCACACGGTTGACGACGACCCCGAGGAACTCGCCCCGGGCCTGTTCGAGTTCGCCCCGGATACGTCCAACGAAGCCCCGCGTCTCCCCGAACGCCCGGACCACGAGGATCGCAGCGTCGGTTCGGTTCGCGATCGCCTTCGCATCGCCCGAAACGACCACCGGCGGCACGTCCACGATCACCAGGTCGTACGTCGCGGTCGCCTCGGCCAGGAGCCTGGCCATGTCCTCCGACGCGAGACGTTCCACGATGCGCAGTGAACCCGTGCCCGCGGCGAGCAGGTCCAGGTTCTCCTCCTCGGCCGACTGCACCGCCTCGTGAACGGGCGCGCCCGCGAGCGCGTCGGCCAAGCCCGGCGCCTCACGGGTATTGAAGATCGCGTGCAGGCGCGGACGCCGGAAGTTCGCGTCGATCAGAAGCACCTTCTGCCCCACCGCGGCGCACGCGATCGCCAGGTTGGTCGCGAACATGGTCGCTCCCGAGCCCGGGTTACCCGCGAGCACCGTGACCGACTTGTGCCCAGCACGCCGCATGCGATCGATGAGCGGCGCGCGGACCTGGCGGATGCTCTCTGCGAGCACACCGTTCGGGCTGTCACGGAAGACCTTGTGCGCATCGCCAGCTCCCTCCGGCGTCTGGTCGCCGTCGGGGATCACGCCGAGCACCCGGGTGCGCGCCATCGCGATGTCCGAGGGGCTCTTGACTCGCTGGTCGAGCATCTCACGGAGGAAGATGAGCCCGAACACCAAGCCCACGCACGCGAGCGTGACCGCGGGGATGATGATGATCGGGCGCGGGAATGCCAGACTGTCCGGGAGACGCTCGTACTGCGCGACAGAGATGCGCGCCGAGTCGGGCAACGAGATGATGCCTCGCAGTTCCTCTCGCCTGGCTTCCGCATCGGCGCGACGCCGAATCGCCTCGTCGATGTCGAGCTGCAGGTCGTCGATCTCCTGCGTCAAGCGCATCAGCTGCGAGCGCTCGGTCGTCCTCTCGTTGAGCCGGCGGATCAGGTCGGCCTCCTTCGCACGCTGCGTGCTCAGCGCGACCTCGAGCTGATCCACGAGCGCGTCGAACCGCTGCCGCAGGAGCTTCTGTCGTTCGATCTCGAGCTCCTGCAACCAAGACTCACGCTGCGCGTCGAGCGCGAGCATCGACCGATGCTGGGCGCCGTAGCCCTGCTGACGGAGGGCCGCCGTCTGCGCCTCGATGTCGTTGATACGCGAACGGATGTTGTAGATGATGCCCTCGTTCTCGACCTCGTTGATCACCGCGTCGGGGTACTGGATCGCGCCGGCGGACTGCTCCAGCTGCTGGCGGTACCGATCGAGCAACGCCTCGGTTTCCTCGATATCCAATCGCACCGCGGCGTAGTCGGTGTTGATCGCCGAGATCTGCTGCGCGACGCTTGACGCCTTCTCGTCGATCGAGTCGACGCCCGCCGCCTCGAGGCGCGACGACCGGTCCTGCTGGAGTTCGCGGATCCGGTCCGTCGCGTCGCGAATCTGGCGATCGAACTCCGTCCGCAGGCCGAGTGTGCCGCGGCTCGACTGCTCGTTGAGCTCGATCAGGTACTTCTCGCGCACCGCCTGGGCCAGCGCGTACGCCCCTTCGCGCGTGCGGTACCCAACCGACAGTCGCAGCAGCGTCGTTTGGGGCACGACCGAGGCCGAGATCCGGTCCATCAAGTCTTCGCGCGCCGCCTGGAGATCGAAGGCGCCCTGCGCGTCCTTGAACTTCCCCGCCCACTCACGCGCGTTGTTCTGCACCTGAGGGTCCTGCGCAACCGCGGTCGCGACCGCCTCCGAGCGGATGATGGCGACCTGCGTCGCCATGAAGCGGTCGAGTTCCTGGGTGTTTGTATTGTCGGTGAGCGACAGATCCTCGCGAACGGGCTTCGCCTGGAAGGTCGCGCCCGACTGGAACTTCGGCGCAAAGTGACGCAACGCGAAGAACACGCCCGTGCCCACCGCGATGCCGACGACGAACGTCAGCACAAGCCACCAGAGGTACTGCTTGACGATCTTGACCAGGTCGATGGTCGGCGCGGAAGGTGGCGCGGAGGGCGCGGGTCGGGGCATCGGGACTGATGTTGTGGCGGTGGTCATGGGTCTCACTCGGTGTCGGAATCCCAGCGGGGATCGATCGTTGCGTCTGGTCTCAGCGGATGTCGAGGGCCTGCTTGAGACGATCCAACTCGTCCCTCTGGTAATCGGTCAGATCGACGGCTTCCTCCTGGATCGACTGGAGGAGTTGGGTCGTCACTCGTTCGGAGCCTTCTCGATCGCCCGTCGCCAACATCGAACGCGCGAGCCCGATGGCGAGCGAGACGCCCACCTGCCCGTCCCGCTGTCCCAGTTCGACCGCACGCCGATACTGCGCAAGGGCGTCGTCCCCGCGGTCCAGCGCGAGATACACACCGCCGAGCGTCTCCTGGGCATCCGGAGAGTTGGGCGCCATGCCTGCGGCCTCCTCGGCAAAGGGAAGAGCTTCGGCATGTCGGCCAAGATGCCGGCTCAAGACGAATGCGAGGTTGTTGGTCACGACCCAACGGTCGGGGCGCAGATCGTGCGCGTGCTGCCACGCTTCGCGCGCCGCTTCGTACGCCCCGTCGGAGTACTCGAACTGCCCCAGTTCCGACCACGCGAGGTGCGCGACGTCCTGGTTCGTAACGCTCTCGGCGACCTGACGAAGCTGCGCCTTGCCCTGCGAACGGGTCGCCTCGTCCTGGGCCGCCAGCCGGGCACGGAACATCCGTGACCACTCGGCCCCGTTGGTCTGACGCGCCAACCCGTCGACATACGAGAGCAGGGTCTGGCGGTTGGGGAACATGTCTTGCACGGTGTCGAGCCAGATGAGGATGCGACCCGGGTCACCCTGCAGCATGCTGAACGCGGCGTCGATGTCCCGCTTCGCCGCGTCGTCGCGACCCTCACGCTGAGATAAGCGAGCACGCATCAGGAGCAGCGCACCGTCAGAGTCCACTTGCTCCGCGATCTTGTCGATCGCGAGCACCTGCGACGCGGCGCTGAGTTGCGGACGATCCCCGTCCAACAGGATCTGAAGCACGCGAACCGCCAACAACGAAGACGGGTCGATACGCAGCGCGTCGCGGTAGTAGCGCACCGCTTCCGTGTTTCGGCCCGCCGCGCGGAACCGCTCCGCGATCCGGAAGCGGAGGTCGACATCACCGGGTCGAGCCTCGAGCGCCTCGTCCGCCAGACGGACCGCGTCGGTCACCCGGCCGCGCTCGATCATCGTCCGGAGCAGTTCCAGACGCGCGTCGTCGAGCGCCGGGTTCAGACGCACGGCGGCGGCGAGGTCCTCAATCTGGCGGTCGACGTTTCCTTCCTCGGCCTGCAGGCCCGACCTCGCCAGATACGCACGCCACATCGTCGGGTCGAGACGGATCGCCTCGTCGAGGTCCTCCATCCGCGTCGCGCGGAGGGATGGTTCACCCGCCATGAGTTCAGCGCGCTTGACATACGCGATCGCCTGCTTCGGCCACTTCGCGATGATCCGCTCGATCCGCTCGACCGCCGCGGTCATGTCGCCCGCCTGTTGCTCCAGTTCCGTCTTCAGCAGCGCGACCTGGAAGTCGTCGTCGGAGAGCGACTCAAGCAGCGGCCTGGCCTCGTCGCCGCGATCCGCACGGATGAGCGCCTCCGCGAGCCGCTTCTGGTACGCGGGCTTGTCGGATTCGTCGGCCTTCGCCAGCACTCGCTTGTACGAGTCGATCGCCTCGTCGAACCGCCTCGTAAACAGGTAGACGTCGCCCAGGGCTCGCTCGGCTTCCAGCCGCTGCGAGTCTTGGAAGATGCGCGCCTGCTCGAGTGCCTTGACACCGAGGTCAACACGCCCGCGCGTGCGGAGGAAGTCGGCGTAGAGCAGGTACGCGGTCACGCGCTCCTCGGGCGGCTTCCGGGCGATGAACTGCACGAACGTGTCGCCTGCTTTGTCGAGGTTGTTCTGGTTGGCGTACCACTGGGCGTCGAGCATCACGATCTGCTCGGTGTTGCCCGTCTGCTTGCGGAGGCGCTCGATGAGCGCCTTCGCTTCGGTGAACTGGGACTGGTCGATCAGCATCGAGGCGAGCTGAGCGGTGTTGCGCTCGTTCTCCGGCTCGCGCTTGTAGAGATCGCGCCTCAGGCGGAGCGCCATCTCCGTGTTGCCCAGGCGTGACTCAAGCGAGAGGAACATCTCAAGGAAGTCTGGGTTGCTGATCGCGTAGTCTTCGCTCGCCCGAGCGAGGCGGAGGGCCTCATCCAGTCGCTGCAGACGGATCAGGTTGCGCAGTGAGAGCACGATGCTCTGCACGTCGTTCGGGCGAATCTCAAGCGAACGCGTGAACGGCTGGCGGGCGCTCTCGTCGTCACCCATCTCGGTGTAGACGAGCCCCAGCATCCGATGCAGCACCGCGTTGTTGGGGTTGCGGTCGATCGCGGCGCGATACTGCTCGGCGGCCCCCCGCAGGTCACCCTGCGCCGTGAGCAACCGGGCTCGGAAGGTCACGCCGCCGAGCGCATCGCTGTTGAGCGTCGCCGCCCTGGTTGCGAGCTGCTCGGCCTTCGCAAGGTCCTTCTGCCCCAACGCACGCTGGAACTGGAAGTCGATGACCTGCGCGTGGTCGGGATCGATAGTCGCCGCGTTCGCCAGGGCCTCGTCGGCAAGGTCCATCTCGCCGTAGGCGGCGTACGTCACGAAGAGCTGCAGCGCCTCGACCAAGGGCGGAAGACCACGAGCCTTGATCAGCTTCTCGGCCACTTCGACGCGGTTTGAGCCCTCGAGCGCCAACTCCAGACCTGAGAGCGTCTCGTCGTCCGGATGATGCTGCTTCGCCTGCGCGATGATCTCCTTGGCTTCAGGCGCACGGTCCTCCTGGATAAGGAGCTTGGCCGTTTCCGCTGCAAGTCGGGGATCCCAATCGTTGTCGGTGAGTCCGGCGCGCAGCACGTCGATCGCGGCCGGGATGTCCGCGAGCCCCGAAGCGCCCCGCGCGAGCGCGTCGGCCTCGATGAGCACCCGCTGCACGTCATCCACGCCCGCGTCGCTCAGACCCTCAACCCCTCGCAGCACCGCCACTCGTTCCTTGATCGCGTCATTCGTGGGGTCGGCCTCAAGAGCCTGCTCATAGAGACGAAGCGCCTCTCCCTTGTTCTGCAGCTCCTCCTGCACGCTCGCCAGACCGAGCAACGAACGGAATGATCCGGGCTCCGCCTGGAGCGCCCGCGTGAACAGGTCGCGAGCGATGCCCGGCTGCCCGAGCGCCCGGGCCGTGCGGCCCGCGAGCCACACCATGCGTTCGTTGGCGTACTGCGTCCCCTCGTTGAACTGACTAAGCAACCGCTGGGCTTCGATGGGCTTCTGCTCCGCCAACGCGATCAACGCGTCGGTCGCGATCAGGTTCAGGTCGTCCGAAGCGACGCTCTGCGCGAGTTCCTCGCGGTATGCCGCGGCCTTGAGAAGCCAAGCCGACCGATCGTCGCCGCTGGCGGCCATCGCTTCCGTCGCCGCAACATCCGCTTGGAGCACGAGCGCTTGGGTCTGCTGCCGGTTGAGTTCATACCCGTCGAGCGAGATCGGCAGCCTCGGTCGATCGCGGATCTCCTGCAACGCCGCGAGCGCCTCATCACTCTCGCCGATCAGGCGGAGCGTGCTCGCCCGCATCCACGCGATGCGCGTATTGAGCGGGTCAACCCCCAACGCGTCGTCCATCCGAGCGAGGCTCCTTCGCATCTCCGCGTCCGGGTCGACGAACCGCTCCATGCCTGCGAACCGCTCGACCACGTCGGGGCGTCGCAGCATCCCTTCCGCATCAGACGCCAGTTCCGAACTGATCACATCGAGACGCTCCACCATGGCGGTGGCGGCCTCGCGTCGCTTCACCGTGAGCTCGGGTCCGGAGACCTCCCGCCGCAGCGCTTCATCCGTGAGCGACACCTCAAGCGACATCTGCGACAGCATCGCCAGCGCCCGGTCGACGCCCGGCTCGCTCTGATCGACACGGGCCTGCGCGAAATCGCGGAGCTCTTGGTCGATCGTGTCCGCCGCCGAGGCACGACGACGATCGCGCGCGGCGCGGGCCTCGCGCCGCCGCATTTCGATCAGCGCGTCGGCGGATTCCTGGTCGGACGGGTCCGCCGCGAGGGCCTTCTGCGCGGCTTCCAACGCCGGCGCGACCTCCTCGTCTCGCGGATCCTGTCGCGCCTGCAGGCGCTTGCCCATCGCGATGGCCTCATACCGGTGGAGCACCTGCCAATCGGTGTCGTTCGGGCGTGCGGCCGCGTAGTGGGCGACGTAGCCCTTCGACTCGCGAACGATGTCCTCCCACGCGTTCCGGTTGTACCCCAC
>JAUIFD010000274.1 GCA_030429485.1 Phycisphaerae bacterium
AGCAACCGGTACACGATGCGGAGGAGCTGACGGGAGTAGTCCTGCGTGCTCAGATCGCCAGATTCGAGCTTGCGACGGAGATGATCATTCTCGCGGTGAGCGATGAACCCGGTGACGAGCGCCTCGATCGCGCGGATGACGCCGCCGCGCAAGTCCGAGAGGACGCGTGTCCCCTGAGCGGCACTCGTCGGGAACTCACCCCGGAGCCGAGCCATCAGGCTCCCCTCTTGTCGAGCACAGGGATGAAGCAACCAAGCAGGTCCGCGAGCAGCACGGGCTCGGCCGAGCGATGCGAAGAGCCAACAACGTGAACCGCACTGATTGCATCGGTGAGATCACACTTGGGCGTAGCCGCCGTCAACGAAGACCTCGCTGCCGGTCATGTTGCTGCTGTCATCGCTGGCAAGGAAGGCCGCGACGGCGGCTGTCTCGGCGGGGTCGGCAAGACGACCGAGCGGGGTGCTCTGGACCAGGCCTTCGACGAGGGCTTGCCGTTCCTCCGGCGTGTCGGCGAGTTCCATCAGGCCGGGTGTTTCGGTCGCGCCGGGGGAAAGGACGTTGACGCGGATGCCGGTGCCCTTCAGGTCCAACGCCCAACTGCGTGCGAGATTCCGCACCGCGGCCTTGGACGCGCTGTAGACGCTGAACGCAGGCGTGCCCATCACGCCGGTGGTCGAACCGATCAAGATGATCGAACTGCCGCGCCGAAGGAGTGGCAAGGCCCTCTGCACGGTGAAGATCGTGCCTTTGACATTGACACCGAAGGTCTGGTCGAACTGCTCGGCTGTGATCTGCCCGAGCGGCGCGACCGTGCCGCCGCCGGCATTGGCGACCAGGACATCAAGCTGGCCTCGCTCAGCCTTAACGGTGTCGAAGAGGCGATCGAGATGCTCGGGCTTGGCGATGTCGCCCTGGACGGCGCGGAGGTGAGGGCTATCGATCTGCGATACGGCTTCGTCGAGAGCGCCCTGCCGTCGGCCCGTAATGTAGACGAACGCGCCATCGGCAACAAAGCGCCTCGCGGTGGCAAGGCCGATACCCGACGCTCCGCCGGTGATCACCGCGGTCTTTCCCTCTAGCTTGCACACGTTGGTGGCTCCTCGTAACGCGAGTCTGCTCGCGACTCACCTCTGATAGACATGCACGGACCCCTCGTAGGCGGGTTGCGCTCCCAGTATTGGCCCAGCCGTCTTGCATGCCAACGGGCTACTGCGGGATTCTGTTCCACTCACGCCAAGGCCACCACAACCCGGGTCCACTCGTCGAATCCGTCAACCAGCTCAGCCATCGCGCCGTCATCCGTGCCACCCGACCGCACCGGCACATGAAACGAGTGATCGGCGTGCTCGATCACCCGCAGCGACGCGCGGTCACCAAGCCCTGTGACGATCGGCCCTAGCAAATCGAGGTCCGCGAGATCGTCCCGCGTCCCCTGCACAAACAACATGGGAACCTCCACGTCGTCGAGGTGCTTCGCACGCTCGACCGACGGCTTCTTCGCCGGGTGCAGCGGGAAACCGAGGAACGCCAGCCCGACCACCCCGTCGAGCGCCGACTCCGCCTGGGCCTGCGAGGTCATCCGCCCACCAAACGACTTCCCGCCCGCAACGAGCGGCATGCCCGGAGCGAGGTGCGACGCATGGCGAACCGCCGCACGCACCGCCGCGTGCGCACGAGCGGGCGAATCCGGACGCCGGGACCCGCGCTCCACGTACGGAAACTGATACCGCAGCGTCCCGATGCCGCGCTCCGCAAGCCCCGCCGCGACGCGTTCCATGAACGCGTGCCGCATCCCCGCCCCCGCGCCGTGCGCAAATACGTAGCACGCCCGCGCCGCCTCCGGCATCAGCAAGAGCCCCGATACACGCGTCTGACCATCGATCTCGATCGACGTTTCGTCCGCCACCATCGGGTCTACTCCCCACGCCTGCGGCGCTGCAACGCCTCGCGGACTGACCCCGCCACCGCTTCGCCCAGCACGCGCGACCCCGACTCCTTGAAATGCACGTTCACCCGCTGCTGCAACTCATCCAGACGCCCGCCGACCACCGCGCCGAGGTCATCGATCGCGATCCCGTTCTCCCGCATGATCCCGACCGCGATCTCGTTGTACCGGCGAGCATCCTCCGGCACGCGCAACGGGCTCACCCCCGCCGGATAGGGCGTCGTCGTCGCAGACACCAGCTCCGCCCCGCTCACCCGCAACCGCTCCACGATCGCGCGCAACTGGCGCTCGTACACCTCCGGATCCGCCTGACGCGGATCGCGCGGATCGTTCGAGCCTGAGCCGTCCGCGTGCACGTGCTTGATGTCGTGCAGCCCGAAGTTGAAGTGGATCACGTCCCACCGCCCGTCGTCGAGCGCAAGCCACTCCCCCACCTTCGTGATGCCCTTTGTCGTGCCCTCACAGTTCTCCGCCGGGCGCACAACGATCGCCTCGCCAAGCAGCGCCGCCTCCACATACTGGTGATAGCCCATCGAGATCGAATCCCCCAACAACAGCACCCGCGGCAGCCGATCGCCTCGCCGGACGTATCTCGCCGCGGCCGCCGAAGTCTCCGCACGCATGTCCCGCAGCACCTCCCGATACTCGCGCGACCCTGCGAGGTTGGTCAGTTCGTCGGGGTCCTCCCGAAGATCGTGCAGAAACTCCCCGCCGCCCGCCTGATCGAAGTACGCCGCGTACATGTGCCGCTCCGTGCGATACCCCTGCCACCGCGGGATCCCCCCGTGCCGCATCAGGTGCTCGCAGAAGAACTCCGTACGCCAGTCACCCACCGACTCCCCGCGCACGAGCGACACGAGCGAACGGCCCTGCATGCGCGCATCGGACGCAATGCCCGCCAACGCGAGCACCGTCGGCGCAAGGTCGAGATTCAGCGCCATCTCGTGCGCCACCCGACCACCGCCGTCCACCCGCGGATCAAACACGACGAGCGGCACGCGCAGCGACTCCTCGTAGTGGCTCCACTTCCCCGCAAACCCCCGCTCGCCCATGTAGTACCCGTTGTCGCCCGTGAAGATCACCACCGTGTTCTCCGCGAGCCCGAGCCGATCCAACTCCTCCAGCACACGCCCAACGTTCCGGTCCATCCCCGTAAGCAGACGCAGATA
>JAUIFD010000275.1 GCA_030429485.1 Phycisphaerae bacterium
CCGAGTGCTGGCGCCCCGCAATGAAAGCCGGCCCTGTCGGCGCCATCAGCGTGACGCTCCGACCCCCGCGGCGGCAGACTCCCGCATCCACGCCCACTGACGCGCGATGCCGTCCGCGATGGGCGTCTGCGGTGCGTAGTCAAGCTCGACCTTCGCGCGCGTCAGGTCCGCCCATGTGCGCTCAACATCACCGGCCCGAGCCGGCGCGCGCTCGATGATGGGGTCGATCCCCGCGGCGTTGGAAGTCAGTTCCACCAGCTCATCCAGGCGAACGGGCCGGTCCGACCCGAGATTCCACACGCGGTAGCCGTGCTCACTCACGCGCTCGTACGCCGCGAGGATGCCCGCGACAATGTCATGGATGTAGGTGTAGTCTCGCGATGAGTCACCGCTCCCATAGAGGGTGATCGTCTCGCGCGCCGAGATCGCTCGCAGGAAGAGACTGATCGCCAGGTCGGGGCGTTGTCGCGGACCAAAGACCGTGAAAAACCGCAAACACCCGACGGGAAGCCCGGTCAGATGATGGTGCGTGTGGCACGCGAGTTCGCATGCGCGTTTCGTCCACGCGTAAGGGCTGATGGGCGCTTCGACCGCGTCGTCTTCCGAGAACGGGGTCTTGCGGTTGTTGCCGTAGACCGAGCTTGACGAGGCGACGACCGCCCGTTCGACGCCGGCACGCGAACCGGCGTCGAGCACGCTCATGGTCCCCACCACGTTCGCCGACGCGTAGTCCACGGGCGCCTTGACCGATGGCCGAACGCCCGCTTTCGCGGCGAGGTGCACCACACCGCTTGCGCCCTCGAGCACCGAGGCCATTGCGTCGGTCTCGCAACAGTCCACCTCGTGGAAGGCGAAGGCCCCTGGGTTTGCGGCGGCCCGCACCGCGTCGAGATTCGCTTCCTTCATCGCACGGGGGTAGAACGGGTCGAACGAGTCGACCCCAACCACACGTGCCCCCTTGGCCAGCAGGGCTTCGGCTAGGTGCGAGCCGATGAACCCGCACACCCCGGTGACCGCGACCGTCTCGGCCGTCCAGTCCATGCTGCACCCTCCGTCGGGCCTCATGCCCTGCGAGACTCTAGGAATGCCCGACGGGGCCTAAAAACAAAGCAGGGCGCCGTCTGTTAGACAGCGCCCCGCTGGAGGAGAGAGAGATCGTTTGAATACTACCGTATTATCGGCATCAGGGTTCGCACTAGACCATCTGAAATCACACAATTGCCCGCCCTGAGTCTTGACACAGCGTGGACCCGCCCCTAGCACGCGAGTTCTCGGGCGTTCCGAAACAGCGATAAGTCGTGTTTCCACATGGCCTTGCGCGGAGGTGCGGACGATAGCCGATCCGGACGTTGCGTCCGACGCTCCGGAATGTGCCCTGGCCCATCGGTGGTGGAATCTTGCCCCGTTTCACGCGGAGCGTCGCGCGCCAACCATTGGGAATGTCAAAGACGGACCAAACGCCGCAGGCTCCCGGGCACCGACCGATCCCCGGACTCGCGCAAGAATCGCCGCCCCTCGCCAGCCGGATCATCGCGGTGGGAGCCGGCAAGGGCGGGGTGGGGAAGTCCACAGTCGCCGTGAACCTGGCGGTCGCCCTGGCGAGGAAGGGGCGGGCGGTCGGGCTGCTCGACGCCGACATCTACGGCCCGTCGCTCCCGACGCTCCTCGGGCTCGATTCGATGGAGCAGACGGTGCTCGCGGGCAAGCTCCAGCCGCACGCGGTGCACGGGATCAAGGCGATCACCATCGGCAAGCTCGTGGACCCGGACAAGGCGCTCATCTGGCGCGGGCCGATGGCGCACGGGGCGTTCAATCAGCTCGTCGGGCAGACGGATTGGGGCGAGCTCGATGACCTCGTCATCGACCTTCCGCCGGGCACGGGCGACATCGCGCTGACGATGGCGCAGACGCTCAAGCTGACGGGCGCGGTGGTGGTCTGCACGCCGCAGCGGGTGGCGCAGGACGACGCGGTGCGCGCGGCCCGTATGTTTGGGCAACTCGGCATCGAGGTGCTCGGCGTGGTCGAGAACATGTCGTACTTCGTCGGCGACGACGGCAAGGAGTACGACATCTTCGGCAAGGGCGGGGCGGAGCAGATGGCGGGGCGTTTGGGTGTGCCGTTTCTGGGCGCGATCCCGATCAACACCGCGCTGCGCACCAACTCGGATGAAGGCGATCCGACCCGCAACTTCGACCCTGCAACCGCGGGCGGGGAGGCGCTGCCGAGGGCGCTGGAGGCGATGGGGGATGCGATCGATCGCGAGGCTGCGACGGCTGCGGTGCGCGCGGGTCAGGCGAAGCCGACGTTACGGGTGACTTGATTGTGTCGGCCCGCGAGCTGGGGAAGTGAGCGCCATAGCGATGCGGAGCTGCTGCCCTGCCCCTGTTTGCGCCGATACGATCTGACATGTGCGTGGGGAGCCGGACCGTGCGATGGGCTTGGCTCATCTGGAGTCAGTCGCTTCTTTTGCCGGTCGTAGGCTCGATCGCGCTGCTGGTTGAAGCGATCAGTCTGTGGGGTTGGGTGTACGCAAAGGCTGCTTTGGTCTGGGTCGCGCTTGCGTGCTGCGCGTGGGGCGTGAGTCTTGTCCGCGCGATGCTGTGCGTGTGGAGGAGGGAAGATGCGCACGCGGTTACGTTCGTTGCCGGCATTGGCGCCGCGCTTGCGCCCGCGGGTGCAAGGGTGTTTCTCCCGTGGGAGGAACCGGATACGGGGCTGGGCAGCCCGCTCGCAACGGCGCTGGCGATCGTCTTCCTGCTCGCTGTTTCAATGCTCTGGATCGGATCGGGTGCACTGCTATTGATCATGCAAGGTCCTTGCCGAGGGATTTCAATCAGAACGGTTCCTTCTCGCCCTCTCTGAGCAGTTGGCGCTCATGCACGTCTTCCACGACTTCTATCCGCAGGGGTACATCATCTTCCGTCTCTCGGAGGTCGATTCCGTACGCCAGAACGAATACGAGCGCCTATCGCAAAACGCGGATCTTCCGCCTCGTACCCACATGTGTTACGAGTTCATCAAACGCGCCCATCACTGATCCCCCGTAATCGTCTTCGGCCCCTTC
>JAUIFD010000052.1 GCA_030429485.1 Phycisphaerae bacterium
TCCCCCCCGGCTGGCCCGACTTGAATGCCAAGTATGGGTACGGCCGGTTCGTCGACTTCGATCCGATCGTCGATCAGACGGGGTGTACGTGCGGTGCGAATCTGCTGATTTCGGGGCGGAACTTCCGTACGGTCCAGGCCAACAGCTTCCACGCCGATGCTCGCGTCACGGATATGGACGAGACGGGCGTGGACGTGCAGGTGCTTTCGACGGTGCCGGTGATGTTCTCGTATTGGGCGAAGCCCGAGCACACGGCCGAGATCTGCCGCTTTCTGAACGACCACATCGCGGAGGTGTGCCGCGCACACCCGCAGCGGTTTGTGGGGCTCGGCACGCTCCCGATGCAGGACCCGGACCTCGCGATCCGCGAACTCGAGCGGTGCGTGAACGACCTGGGGCTGCGAGGGATCGAGATCGGTTCGCACGTGGAGCAGCCGCTCGGGACGGACTGGAACTTGTCCGAGCCGGCGCTGCTCCCGCTCTTCGAGGCGTGCGAGCGCCTCGGGGCTGCGGTGTTTGTGCATCCGTGGGACATGATGGGCGAGCAGCACATGGGCAAGTACTGGCTGCCGTGGCTCGTGGGCATGCCGGCGGAAACCGCCCGCGCGATCAGCTCGATGATCTTCGGAGGGGTGTTCGACAAGTTGCCCAGGCTGCGGGTGTGCTTCGCGCATGGCGGCGGTTCATTCCCGTACACGATCGGGCGGATCGAGCACGGGTACAAGTGTCGTCCGGACCTTGTGGCGACGGATTGCGAACACAACCCGTGGTGGTACCTCGCGGATTACGACAAGCCGGCGCGGTTCTTCGTGGATTCGCTGACACACTCGCGCAACGCACTGCGGTTCCTGATCTCGATGATGGACGAGCGGCGGATCTGCCTGGGGTCGGACTACCCCTTCCCGCTTGGGGAGGCGCGTCCGGGGGCGATGATCGACTCGATGTACGACCTGACCTACCGCACCAAGCAGCGTCTGCTCGCGGGTAGCGCGATCGAGTTTCTCGCGATCGATCCGGGCGAGCTGGGGATGGAGGACATCGACAAGAGCCCGTACATGCGCGAGCAGGAGCCGAAGAGCGCTCCGGGCGGGTAGGCCGATCGGGCGGTTCTCGCTACGCTTTGGCGATGCAGGCGATCGTCGATCCCGTCGAGTTGTCAGAAGCGGGCGCTCGCGCCGCCGACGCGGCCGACCCGCTCGCGCATTGCCGCGAGCGGTTCCGGTTTCCTCGGATCGACGGGCGAGAGGTCGTGTATCTGACAGGCAACTCGCTGGGTCTTCAGCCGCGCGGGGCGCCGGACGCGGTGATTCAGGAGCTTGACGACTGGGCGCGCCTCGGTGTCCTTGGGCACCACGACGCCCGTGATCCATGGCTGACCTACCACGAGCAGTTTCGCCAGCCGTTGGCGACACTCGTTGGGGCGCTCCCGCACGAGGTCGTCGCGATGAACTCGCTGACGGTGAACCTGCACCTGCTGATGGTGAGCTTCTACCGGCCGACGCCGGAGCGGTTCAAGATCGTGATCGAGGGGGGGGCGTTTCCGTCGGACTCGTACGCGGCTCAGACGCAAGCTTCGCACCACGGGTTCGATCCGCGTGAGGCTGTGGTGGTCGTCGGACCGCGCGTGGGCGAGGCGACGATCCGCACGGACGATCTCGAGGAGCTGCTTGAGCGCGAGGGCGATTCGATCGCGTTGGTCATGCTGTCGGGTGTGAACTACCTGACTGGGCAGTGGTTTGAGATGGAGCGGATCACGCGATCCGCGCGGGCGCACGGGTGCGTCGTCGGGTGGGATCTCGCGCACGCGGTCGGCAATGTGCCGATGCGTCTGCATGAGTGGGACGTCGACTTCGCCGTGTGGTGCAGTTACAAGTATCTCAACGCCGGCCCCGGCGCGGTCGCGGGTGCGTTTGTGCATGAGCGGCACGCGCGGGCTGGGCTGCCGCGGTTTGCGGGGTGGTGGGGCAACGACCCGAGTACGCGTTTCGAGATGCAACCGGACTTCGTGCCTCGCGAGGACGCGGATGGGTGGCAGCTCTCGAACCCGCCGATCCTGTCGCTCGCGCCGCTCAAGGCCTCGCTCGCGGTCTTCGGGGAGGTCGGGATCGAGGCGCTGCGTGCGAAGAGCGTCCGCCTGACGGGGTTCATGGAGGGTTTGCTCGCGGAGCGGGCGGGTGGGCGCATCGCCGTGAACACGCCCGCCGATCCGGCGCAGCGGGGCGCGCAGCTGTCCTTGGTCGTCAAGGGCGCCGGGCGTGAGACGCGCGATCGGCTTGAGCAAGCCGGCGTGATCGTGGACTTCCGCGAACCGAATGTGATCCGTGCGGCGCCGGCGCCGCTGTACGTGTCGTACGCCGACGTGTGGCGTTTCGTTGAGACTCTGCAGAGCGTGTTGACATAGCGTGGCGAGGGTATCGGCACATGTCGTAATCGTGGGGGCGGGGCTCGCGGGCGCGCTGATGGCGGTGATGCTCGGTCGGCGCGGGTATCGCGTGACGCTCTGCGAGCGTCGCCCGGACCCACGTGCAGCCGGCTTCGTGGGCGGGCGCTCCATCAATCTCGCGCTCTCGTGCCGCGGGATCACCGCGCTCAAGTGCGTGGGGCTCGCCGACGAGGTGCTGCGTGATGCGATCCGGATGCCGGGGCGGATGATGCACTCGCCGCGGGGTGAGCTGACGTTTCAGGCGTATTCGGGCGACGCGAACGACGCGATCAACTCGGTCTCGCGTTCGCTTCTGAACCTCACGCTCCTCGACGCGGCGGACGCGTGCGAGTCGGTCACGCTCAACTTCGATTGCCGGTGTGTCGATGCGGACCTGGAAGCGCCCGCCGCGATCATCGCGGATGCGCACACGGGTGAGACGCACCGGATCGAGGGCGACGCGGTGATCGGCGCGGATGGCGTGTTCTCCGCGGTGCGCGGGCGGATGCAGCGGACCGACCGCTTCGACTACGAGCAGCGTTACCTCGAACACGGGTACAAGGAACTGGTGATCCCGCCCGCATCGGCGTGCGGGGTCGACCCCGCGGCGCACGACGGGTTCGCGATGCCGCCGCAGGCGCTGCACATCTGGCCGCGCGGCGGCTCGATGATGATCGCGCTCCCGAACGCGGATCGTTCGTTTACCTGCACGTTGTTCTGGCCCTTCGAGGGGGCGGGGTCGTTTGCGGATGTTCGGGGCGAGGCGCAGGTCGCGGCGTTCTTTCGCGAGCACTTTGCGGATGCGGTGCCGTTGATGCCGACGCTGCTCGAGGACTTTGCGCACAACCCCGTGGGCTCGCTCGTGACCGTGCGGTGCGAGCCATGGCACCGCGGGCGAGTGGTGCTGGTCGGGGATGCGGCGCACGCGGTGGTGCCGTTCTATGGGCAGGGGATCAACTGCGGGTTCGAGGATTGCCGCGTTCTGGATGCGCTGCTGGAGGAACACTCGGGCGACTTTGAGCCCGCGTTCGCCGAGTTCTCGCGTGCGCGCAAGGACGACGCGGACGCGATCGCCGATCTGGCTCTGGACAACTTCGTCACGATGCGCGACCGCGTGAACGACCCGGCGTTTCTGGCGCGCAAGCGGGTCGAGCACGTGCTGCAGGGGATCGATCCGGAGCGGTTCATGCCGCTCTATAACCTCGTGAGCTTCTCGAATATGCCCTATGCCGAGGCGCGCGCGCGGGGCGAACGGGTGGTGGCGCTGGCGGAGCGTTTGGTGGAGACGATCGGGGTGGAGGCGACTCGGACACTCGATGACAGCGCGTTGCGGGCGCGCATCATGCACGAGGTTGCGACTGGAGAGATGCGTTGATCTACGACATCACGCCGCCGGTGACGCCGGATATCGCGGTCTTTCCGGGCGATACCCCGCTGACGCGCGAGGTGCTGCTCGACATGCAGCGTGGCGATGCGCTGACGCTCTCGGCGATCCACAGCACGGTGCATCTCGGCGCGCACGCGGACGGGGCGAACCACTACGGGCGCGATGGGCGGTCGGTGGGTGAGATGCCGCTCGAGAGGTATCTCGGCCCGTGCCAGGTGATCGAGACGCGCGCACGCCGCGGCACGCGACTTGAGCCGAGTGAGTTGTTGGATGAGATCCGTGAGACGCGCGTGCTGCTGAAGACGGGCACGTGGCCGGATCCCACAGCGTTCAACGCGGACTTTACGGGGCTGTCGGTCGCGCTCGTCGAGCAACTCGCTTCGGTTGGCGTGGTGACGGTGGGCGTGGACACGCCGAGCGTGGACACCGCGGATTCGAAGGACCTGCCGGCGCACCGCGCGATCCTGCAGCACGACATCGCGATTCTCGAGTGCCTGGATTTGTCGGACGTGCCAGCGGGGACGTATGAACTGATCGCGCTCCCGCTCAAGCTGATGGGCTTTGATGCGAGCCCGGTGCGGGCGGTGCTGCGGACGATGTAGTCGATGGTGCTACGGCAGTGGCTTCGACGTGCCACATGAGTACAGCCCCTCAGGTCGCTCCCGCAGCGTGCGACCTGCGCCACCCGCACTCCGGGCAGCCCGAAGCGGGATCATGGCGAAGATCGTACTTGCACCGCGGACAGAGCCCTTGCCCTCGGCGGTGAGCGCGGCGTACGGCCGTGAACAGATGCCCGATGACGACGAGCAGGCCCGCATAGACGCACGTGTTGATCGCGAATCCGGGCCACTCGGGGGTTGCGGGCAGATGCACCGGCTGACCGAAGATGTGGCGCTTGTACTCGATATCGCCATGGGTCGACGGCCCGCCTTGCCAGCCCAGTTCCACGACGAAGTGCATTGCAGGAACGGGCCACCCGTAGGCTTCGTACCCGACGAAGGCCGCGTCGCGCTCCAGCTTGGCGATGATCCGGCGCGTCCGACGATCGACGTCCTCGATTGACGTGACCTGAGAGTCCTCGGGCACGCCCTGCGTGAGTGCGTCGCGCCGCATGCCGTCGGCCAGAGAGGTCAGCCGATCTTGATCCGTGGGCTCCTTCCATCCCCACCAGAACACGCTCCACATTCCGAACAAGTGATCCGTCGTCACGTAGAGCGGAGGCTCTTCGCCCACGATGACCACCGGCGGGAATCGGGGCCCGGTCAGCACCCTCGGCAGGACGAGGGCGATCCCCCAGGCGACGAGCACATTCAAGGCCGCCCCAGCGATGAGGTAGATCGTGGCCAAGAACGTGAAACGCCACACGCTGCCGGATCGAGATGATCGTGAGCGCTCCACGAACACAGGATACTCCGAGGGGCAAGGCGCGAGGAGCCTCGGGAGCCGCGGGCAAGATGCCCGCCCCCCGAGTGGAGGGGCGGAAGACGCGGCGGCTGGAAGCCACCGCCCCAAGTCGCCAGCCCATCGCCCATTGCTCACCGCGCCACCGTGCAAACACCCCTTGGCTGAAATCGCGACGGAGCATCCCGCCACCTCATCCGCTCGACATGTAGCTCAGGCTCTCGCGTACAAATAGGATCAGGCTCAAGCACGCAATCGCGCCGCTCACAGCGGATACTCCACGACGATGAGGCGGCGCATCGAGCCCCGGGCAGACCGCGCGCCAGAAGCTCAGCACAATCAGGCACAACCACACGGAAAGAAAGCCGAGCAGAAGTAGCGGTAGTACGCCGCCTGCGCTCAGTGTGGTCACCTCGCCGCGAGATAGCATCGCATTGAACTGCAACTGCCCGGCTGAGAACACGCACACGATCAACAAGAAGCAAACATCTGTCAGGTACTGCATTGTTCGCTTCGTTGAGTCCTGTCTGTTACCGTCCATTGGCCCTCCGCGCCACCACCTTCAGCTCAATCGCGATCGGCGCGCGTCCCGCCTGTGGGAGACGCGAGACTTCGATCGTCGTGCGCGTCGGGTTGGGCTTGCCCTCGCCGGCGAAGTGCTCGGCGTAGAGGCGGTTGTAGGTCTCGAAGTCGCGCGGCATGTCGGTGAGGAAGACGAGCACGTCGACGATGTCGTTCCACGAGGAGCCGGATTCTTCCAGCACCGTGCGCACGTTCTCGAAGCACGAGAGGCACTGGGCGGCGATGTCGTACGACTCGACCGAGCCGTCGGCGGCGAGCACGACGCCGGGGATGTCGCGCGAGCCGTGCCTGCGCGGGCCGATGCCGGAGAGGAAGACGAGATCGCCCACGACGCGCGCGTGCGGGTAGGCGCCGACGGGCTCGGGAGCACGGTTGGAATCGATGCGACCATCGGTCATGCGTGCTCCTCCATCTTCACGCACACGTTCTTGGTCTCGGTGAAGAAGCGGAGCGCATCCCACCCGCCCTCGCGTCCGACGCCGGACTGCTTGGCGCCGCCGAAGGGCGTGCGCAGGTCGCGGAGCATCCAGCAGTTGACCCAGACGATGCCGGCCTCGATCGCGGCGGCGACGCGGTGGGCGCGGGCGAGGTCGCGCGTCCACACCATGCTCGCGAGTCCGTAGGGCGTGGCGTTGGCGAGGCGGATGGCGTCGGCTTCGCCATCGAACGGCGTGACGGAGACGACCGGGCCGAAGATCTCCTCCTGCTCGACTTCGCACATGGGGTCGAGCCCGGTGAGGACCGTTGGAGGGTAGAAGTAGCCGGCGCTGCATCGACCAGCGATGGGTGTGCGCTCGCCGCCGCACTCGACGCTTGCGCCGAGTTCGCGCGCGCGATCGACGGCTGCGGCGACCTTCACCAGGTGCTCAGCGGAGACGAGTGAGCCGAACTCGGTCGCGTCGTCGAGGGGGTCGGCGATGCGGAGGGCGCGGCCACGCTCGACGATGCCCGCGAGCACGCGGTCATAGGCGGCGCGCTCGACGAGCACGCGCGAGCCGCAGAGGCAGATCTGACCTTGGTTGGTGAAGGCGGCGCGGGCGGCGGTCTCGATCGCGGCGTCGAGGTCGGCATCGGCGAAGATGACGTTGGGGTTCTTCCCGCCGAGCTCGAGGGAGACGCGCTTGAGCGCGCGCCCGGCGGTCTCGGCGATCCATCGCCCGACGCCCGTGGAACCCGTGAATGAGAGCGTCGGTACGGCGGGATGCTCGACGAGCGCCGCGCCGGCTTCGGCGCCGCGCCCGTGGATGACGTTGACCACGCCGGGCGGGAGGCCCGCTTCGTTCGTGAGTTCGGCGAGGAGGTGCGCGGTCATTGGCGTGACTTCTGACGGCTTGCAGACGCACGTGTTGCCGCTGGCGATGGCGGGGGCGATCTTCCACGTCAGGAGGTAGAGCGGGAGATTCCAGGGGGAGATGAGCCCCGCCACGCCGCGCGGCTTGCGGAGGGTGTAGTTGAGCGCCGTGGCGTCGGTGTCGTGGAGCGCGGATTCGGTGTGCAGGATCGCGGTCGCGAAGAAGCGGAAGTTGGCAGCGGCTCTCGGGATATCGACGCGCCGGGCGAGGGCGATGGGCTTGCCGGTGTCGACGGATTCGGCGCGGGCGAGGCGTTCCAGACTGGCGTCGATCAAGTCGGCGAGGCGCAGGAGCAGGCGTGAGCGCTCGCCCGCGGGCGTTGCGCTCCACGCCGGGAAAGCGGCGGCGGCGGCGCGGACGGCGGCGTCGACGTCGCTGGCGTTCGATGCGGGTGCGGCGGCGTAGCACGCACCGGTCGCGGGCTCGTCGACATCGAGCCACTCGCCGGCGATGGGCTCGCGTGCCTCTCCCGCGATGAAGTTGAGCACACGCTCCATGGGTGGATGCTACCGCGATCGATGGCGAGGCACCGGCGCGGCTCATCGGCAAAGGCGGGACGGCGCGTGGTCGAGTATGTTGGCGGACGCCGCTGTCGGCTCCGGTTGTCGGATCCGGTGGCAGGTCGGGGCACCGAGCGACATGGCGAACCTCACCATTCGGAAGATGACTCGTGAGGATTGGCCGCGCGTGGCGGACCTGATCAAGGTCTCGACGAACTACTGGTATCAGACGCGTGGACGCCCGGCGGTCTTTGCCTGCTCCGGCGAGGAGATGCTGCTGTTCCCGAAGGTCTATGAGGATCTTGATCCGGGGTGCTGCTTGGTTGCGGAGGATCGTGACGGGCTGTTGGCGGGGTCGTGCTTTTATCATCCGCGCGAAACGCACGTGGCGCTGGGGATCATGAACGTGCATCCGAACAGCTTCGGGCAATCGGTCGCCCCGCGCCTGCTCCAACGCATCACCGATATCGCGGATGAGCGCGGCGTGCCGACGCGGCTTGTCTCAAGCCTGATGAACCTCGACTCGTACTCGCTCTATACGCGGGCGGGGTTTGTGCCGCACACGGTGTATCAGGACATGCTTGTGCCGGCGGGGCAGGGGCTTGCGGATGTATCGCATCCGGGGCTCGCGCGTGTGCGAGACGCGACGCGTGATGACCACGGGGCGATCCTGGAACTCGAAGCGCGTGTGCAGCACATCCGGCGCGAGAAGGACTGGGCGTACTTCCTCGAGAACGCGGACGGCGTGTGGTCAGTGAGTGTGTACGAAGATGGGGGGCGGATCGCGGGGTGCCTCGCTTCGGTGGCGCATGCCGCGAGCCGGATGCTCGGACCGGGTGTGGCGATGGCGGGCGATCAGGCGGCGGCGTTGATCCTCGCGCAGCTTCGAAAGCACGAGGGGGCGTCGCCCGTGTTCCTCGTGCCGGCGAAGGAACGGGAGCTTGTGGCGCAGCTGTATGCCTGGGGCGCGCGGAACTGCGAACTCCATGTGCATCAGTGTCGAGGGCAGTTTGAAGCGCCGACGGGTGTTGTGATGTCGACGTTTATGCCGGAGACGGCGTAGCACTGACCTCAGGGCGGGTCAGTGGCACGGGAAACACCGACTAGAAGCAGGCCGGGGGACGAAGTGTCAGGGTCTCGCGGCCTTGACGATGGCTTCGCATCGCGTGCGATCGACCGGTCCCGTCCACACGCCGCCGGCTTTGATCGCGCTACCGACAATCGCGGCGTCGGCGTCGGCGAGGGTCGCGTTCACGGTGGCCGCATCGACACCCGAGCCCACCACGACGGGAAGCTCCGTCGCGCCGCGCGCTTCGCGCAGGTCGGCGAGGGCTGCCGGCTGACCGGTGAACCGCCCCGTGACGATCACGCCGTCGGCGCCGAAGAACTCGGCGGCGTGGGCGGCCTCGGCGAGGGTCACATCGGCGGTGAGCGCGTGCGACGCGTGCTTCTTCTTGAGATCCGCGAGCACGGCGACGTGTTCGGCCCCGATCGCCTTGCGGTAGCGGAGCAGATCGCCCGCGCACGCCTCGGCGAGCAGCCCCTCGTCAGCGACGTGCGAGAAGACGAAGTTCTCCGCTCGGATGAACGACGCGCCTGAAGCGAGCGCGATCGCGAGGGCGGCCTTCTCGCCGCCCGAGAGCACCTGCACCCCGATCGGCCCGGCAAACACGCTGCGCACCGCGAGGACGCATCGCGTCATCGAGGCGACGATCTCCGGCCCGTGCTTGGCGTGGACGTACGGGCGGTCGTGCATGTTCTCGACGATGATCGCGTCGAAGCCGGCCTCGGCGAGGATGCGGGCTTCGTCGGAAGCACGGGCGGCGAGGGCATCGACACCCTCGGCGGCGAAAGGCGTGCCGGGGAGCGCGCCGACGTGGACCATGCCGATCAGCGCCCGTTCGCGCCCGAGGATCGCGCGGAAGTTCGCCATCATCCACCTCCCATGGGCATAAAGAGCCCGGCGATGCACGCGGTCATCCAGCTCGCGCACGCGCCAGCGAACATCGCGCGCAGCCCGAGCGATGCGAAGTCGCTCCGACGGTCCGGCGCGATGGCGGAGAGCCCGCCGATCTGGATCGCGATCGACGGGAAGTTGGCGAACCCGCAGAGGGCGTAGGTGGCGATCGCCGCAGAGCGCGGTGTGATCGCGTCGGCCTGGATCAGGCTGCCAAGCGACTGGTACGCGAGAAGCTCGGTCACGATGAGTTTCTGTCCGAGCAGCGAGCCGAACGCCATCGACTCTCCCCACGGCACCCCGAGCGCCCACGCGATGGGCGAGAGCGCGACCCCCATGATGACTTCGAGGTTGAGCTGTGCGATTCCCGCGCTGTCGAGCCACCCGCGGATGGGCGAGAAATTTCCGAGGGCGTTGAGCGGGAGGTCGACCACCGCGAGGAGCGCGACAAACGCGATGAGCATCGCGCCGACGTTGAGCGCGAGCTTGAGCCCATCGGATGCTCCGGCTGCAGCGGCGTCGAGCACGTTGCGGGTTTCGATCGCCTCGGTGGCGCTTCCGGCCGTGCCGTCGACGGGCGTTTCGGTCTCCGGCACGACCACGCGCGCCATCACGAACGCAGCGGGCGCGGAGAGCAGGCTTGCCGTAAGCAGGTGCTTGATGAACGCGACTCGCGCGGGCGATTCCGGATCGTCTCCCCCGAGGATGCCGACGTACGCGAAGAGCACGCTGCCCGCGATCGTGGCGAACCCGCCGACCATGAGCGTCATGAGCTGCGCGCGTGTCATCTGCGGGATGTAGGGCTTGATGCACAGCGGAGCTTCGGTCTGTCCGACGAAGACATTGGCGGCCATCGCGAGCGCCTCGACGCCCGTCACGCCGAGGGTGCGCCGGAGCACCCACGCCAGGCCGCGGATGATCGTCTGCATGATGCGCAGGTGGTAGAGCACCGCCATGAGCGACGCGAAGAAGACGATCACGGGGAGCACACGCACGGCGAAGACGAAGCCCCACGGGCCGCCCGGGTTGCCGAGTTCGCCGAAGACGAACGTGATTCCCGCATCGGCGGAGGCGATGACGCGGTTGATCCCCACCGCGAGCCACTCGAACGCCAAGACCACCGGCGGAGCCGCGAGCAGCAGCGCCGCCATCGCGGTCTGCACGATCAGCCCCGCGGCGACCAGCCGCCACGGCACACGCCGACGATGCGCGGACATCGCCCACCCGATCGCGAGCAGCACGACGATCCCGACCAGCCCTTGCATCTGTCCCACGCGACCTCCTTCCGGCGCAGGCGGCAGCGTAACGGCAGGCCGGGCGACTGGGGGGTGGCCGCGAGTGGCGTATTGCGCGGGCCCGATGCAGGGCCTTGCGGCGCTTAGGTGAGATCGTCGTCCGACGTGTTCGCGGAGCCCCGCCCGGACCCCCGCGTGCCCCGCCCGAGCCCGGGCACGATGCCGCGCTTCGTCTGGGCGATGAAGTCGTGCATCTCCTGCACGGCGGGCCACTGCAGGCCCTCTTCGGCGAGGTAGGCGAGCGTCTCGCTGGTCGTGCTCGCGTTGCGGAGCACCTTGCGGAACGCGCGGTGCACCGCCTTGACCTCTTCGCGGTTCATCCCCGAGCGGCGCATGCCGACGAGGTTGACGTGCCCGAGGCGGTTGCGCTCGTTGACGACGCAGAAGGGCGGCACGTCGAGCGAGACGTGCGTGCCCGCGCTGAAGAACGCCAGACGCCCGATGCGGACGTGCTGGTGCGTGCCGCAGTGCCCGGAGAGCGTGACGCGGTCGCCGACCGCGGTGTGCCCGGAGAGGCCGGCGTAGTTGACGAGGATGACGTTGTTGCCGAGCTGGCAATCGTGCCCGACGTGCGTGCACGCCATCAGGAAGCACGCGTCGCCGACGGTGGTGGGGGTGTCGTTGTTGGAGGCCGCGTGCACGGTCGCGTGCTCGCGGATGATGCACTCGCGCCCGATGACGACGCCCGCCGTCTGCGAGCCGGGGGCAAACTTGTAGTCCTGCGGCTCAAAGCCCAGGGCGGCGCCGGGGTAGACGACCGTGCCCTCGCCGATTGTCGCAGGCCCCTGGATGTGGCACGAGGCGAGCAGGCGCACGCCGCTCTCAAGGCGGACAGGCCCGGTGAGCACGCAGTAGGGGCCGACCTCGGCAGTCTCAGCGATCTCGGCCTGCTCGTCGATGATCGCGGTCGGGTGGACGCGGGGAAGGGTTGCTGGCATCGGTGAAGCGTATGCCGCGCGGCGTCGGCTACTCGCTCGCGCCCGCACGCGGCACGTGCGGCTTGTCGCCGGCGCGCGTGATGAGGGCGACCTCGTCCGGCAGCAGGCGCGCGACCTGGGAGATCACGTCGCCCTCCAGCTTGCGGGAGAACGGCGAGCGGCGCGACTTGCCGAGGATCAGCGTGTCGCACCCGTAGGTCACGGTGTGGTCCACGATCTCCTCCGCGACCCCGGGCGAGACGATGTAGATGGGGATGAACGGCACCCCGGCCTGTCGGGCGAGCACCGCGGTCGTGCCGAGCGCCTGCTGAGCGTCGGGGTCTTCCTCGACGCGCGGGAGCTGCCCTGGGGTGAGGTCCATGAGGCGCAGGGTCCGGACAAAGACGGTGAAGAGCGTCGCCTTACGACGCTTGGCGAGATCAACCGCGAACTCGGACTGGTACCGGCCGCGGGCTGCGAGCATGATCTTGGGACTGGAAGGATCGATCACCGGCTCCTGACGCCGGACCTCCGCGAGCCATCCCATCGCGGGCGTCTCGAGAGGCTCGGGCGCGGGGCGGGCGAAGATGCGCATCGCGCCGCGTGTCGCGAGGGCGAGCCCGACGACGCCGCCGGCGAAGAGCGTGGCGTTGAGCTTGGTGACCGCGATGGTGAGCGTGATCGCGAGCAGGAAGGCGCCGAGCACCCACATCCCCCAGCGCTCGCCCTTGTGGATGTCGAGGTGTCGGTTGATGGCGCACGACAGGATGTTGGTGGTGATCGCGCCGCACACGCCGATGACATAAAGCTCGGCGAGGCGCACGACGTCGCGCTCAAAGACGAGGACGAGCACGGGCATCACCACCGCGGCGATCAGACCGACCCAGGGCACGCCCGAGTAGTTGAGCTTGGTGAGCACCCGCGGGAGTTCACGATCCTGCGCCATGGAGTAGAGCACCGAGACCATCGCCATGACGACGGTGTTGGTGGCGCTGAGGAGCAGGAGCCCGAACGTGACGCCGGCGACCTTGCCGCAGATGAATGCGGCACGGTCGGTGCCGAAGACCTCGCGCCCGATCTCCTGCGCGACGACCTTCATCGCGGCGTTGGTGTAGAGCTCGGTCTGGGCGCGATGCTCGTCGAAGTCGGCGTAGGCGTCGGCCGCGTCAGGGGAGAGGGCCGCGATCTGCTCGTCGGTGAGGGTGAACCCCTCGTGGGCAGCGTCGGCGTGTTCGGGGGCGAGCTCGCCAAACTCGACGAGGCGCTCCTCCAGACGGAGTTGGTCGGCGGTGTGCATCTCCGCCATCGGGACGCCGCCCACGACGAACGCCAGCCCCGCGAGCGCGAGCCCGAAGACGACGTTGAGCCCGACGACCTCGACGGCGACCGGCCAGATGGTCAGGTTCGCCGTTCGGACGACCGGCTTCTTCATCAGCCCGGTCATGTTGGCGACCGCCTCGACGCCGGCGAGGGCGAGGCAGATCTTGGTGAAGTTCACCCAGCTCCGCCAGGGGTCGTCCGCGAGCCCGTGCAGGTTGACCGTGCGGAGCCCCTGCATGAAGAAGGGCGTGAGAAACACCGCGCCGATCGCCATCACGAGAGACACGAGCAGGGCGATCGTCGCGATCAGGAAGGCGAACTTGCCGGCGCTGCGGGCGCCGAAGTAGTTGATGATCCCGATCAGTCCAATCGTGATCGCCGAGAGCGGGAGCGTCCACTCGTGCGGAAGGCCGAAGTAGTGGAACGCTTCGACCGCGGAGATGGACGCGGTGATGATGTAGCCGCAGAGCAGGAGCGTCGCGCCGACGACCGACAGCACGGGGTGAAGCTGGCGGGCCGCGGTGTAGACGCCGCCGCCGTCGGGGAAGCACCGGCAGACGACGGTGTAGGCCCAACTCACCGCGATCATCAGCAGTCCGATGGCGGCCAGATAGGCGACCGATGCGTGCGCGGTGAAGAAGAAGGCGAGACCGAGGACGTAGAGCCGGCTCGTGCCCCAGTCGCCATAGAGCAACGGCCCGGAGTGCTTCCAGGTCAGGTCGCGAGGTCGTGATGATTCGGTGACGAGCATGTGAGTGGGGAGGGTAGATCAACGCGGGTGGTCCGTGCCACCGACAAGAAAGAACGAGCCCCGCACTGGGGCGGGGCTCGGGAAAGGGCGAGTGGTCAGGTGATTACGGGAGGTCGCGTCCGCGGATGCCGTCGCGAGTCGCCCAGAAGTAGGCGGGCTGGTCGTACTTCCACTGGAATCCATGCGTGGAATCGTAGAAGTAGTTCCGCATTACGAGCTCGGAGAGCGCGTTGTCGCCAAACTTGCCAGCCGGCTGCGGGAGCTCGCCGGGCTGGGGGGTGTCGGTGGTTGCCGTCTTGCCAATGACATCTGACATGACGACCGCCTTCGCGCTGCCATCCACCTGTCCGATGTTCGTCTTCGACGAGGGATCGCTCCACATCGGCTGTGCAGGGTTGGCGTAGTCCTTGCCCTCGAAGAGCAGCACCTTCTTGTTGGGGAAGACGATGCTGTCCATCCCATTGCGCTGCACGAAGTAGTGGTTGGAGCTGTTGCCGCGTGCGCGCGGGTTGCTCGCGAATCGCGCCGGCTCTTGCCAGAACACGGGGGGATACCAGTACGACGAGGGGAAGATCCACTCGAAGTTGGTCTGGGCGTTTGAGTCCTGGTTCTCCGCCAAGAAGTCCTGCAGCGCCTGGTCCGCCGGAGCAACGATGTTGTCCAGCCGCGAGCTCTCCACCGAGTTGTTCCAGAGCATGTGCGCGAGCCAGTGGAACCCGTAGGGCTCGGTGCCCCCCGATGCGTAGGTCCACCCGTAGCTGCCCTCTCGGCCCGGCACCCAACTCCACGAGTGTGAGTTCGGGATGTCGTTGCTGACGGCGAAGGGGTTGACCAGTGAACCTCGGTTTTCCGACTGGTAGAACGCCATGAACTGGACGTTGGTCCGAAGGTTGGCCAGGCTCCGCACGCGCTGGGCGGACTTCCGCGCTTGCCCGAGGGCCGGGATCAGGATCCCGATAAGCAGCGCGATGATGGCGATGACGACCAGCAACTCGATCAACGTGAAACCGAGCGAACGGCGGTTCGCGGTCATGGCGATTTCCTTTCCACGGCCCCCGCGACCTGGGAGCTGCACTTGCGATACAAGATAGCCTACCGCAAATACGGGTCCAATCGGGCGGCGGGTTCCGCGATCCGGAAACCTCTGTGCCCGGCCGGCGTACCGGACTTGGTCGGGTCTGAACCCCGGGAATTCTCGCGGGAGGGTCCCGGTCCGATTGCGGGGCCCGTTCGGCGCGGTAGGTTGTGGTGAGCTACGTCGCAACGACTGGGGTGCGTGCCATTTGAGTGACCATGTAACAGATCAATCTGGTTCAGGCGGGCATGCTCCCGGCGACACCCGCCCGGCCGTCTCCGCTGCGCCAACCCTTGCGGAAAGCGAACGTGCCCTCCAGGAGATCGCCAAGGGTGGGTCCAATCTGGACACGCTTATCGGACGTCTCGTGGTCGATCAGGGCCTCGCGACCGACGAGGAGGTGCAGCACTGCGTCGACCTCGCGAAGGAGGCATCCGGTTCAGGCGACGCCAATCAGATGTCCCTTGCGCGGGTGTTGGTGGACAACGAGTTTGTCACGAGCCGCCAGATCGCCCGTCTGCGTCAGCTGATCGAGGCGGAGCGCTCTGGGCAGAAGATCCCCGGATATCAGGTGCTCGGCAAACTCGGCGCCGGGGCGATGGCGACCGTCTTCAAGGCTCGTCAGCTGAGCCTCGATCGCCTCGTGGCGATCAAGGTGCTCCCGCAGAAGCTGTCGGAGAACCCGCAGTTCATCGAGCGCTTCTACGCCGAGGGGCGGGCCGCAGCCCAGCTCAACCACCCCAACATCGTGCAGGCGTACGACGTGGGCAAGGCCAACGAGTACCACTACTTCGTGATGGAGTACGTGGACGGGCGGACGGTCTACGACGACATCGTGACCCACAAGCGCTACGGCGAGAAGGACGCGCTGCACGTCGTGATCCAGATCGCCGAGGCCCTTGAGCACGCCCACTCGCGTGGGCTCGTGCACCGCGACGTGAAGCCCAAGAACGTGATGATCACCAAGGAGGGCGTGGCGAAGCTCGCGGACATGGGCTTGGCCCGGGCGATGAGCGACAAGGACGCAGCGGAAGCCGAGGCGGGCAAGGCCTTCGGCACGCCCTACTACATCTCGCCCGAGCAGATCCGGGGCGAGAAGGAAATCGGGCCCCCAGCGGACATCTACTCACTCGGCGCGACGCTCTACCACATGGTGACCGGCTCGGTGCCGTTCGACGGGAAGAACCCGTCCGCGGTGATGCACAAGCACCTCAAGGCCGAGCTGGTGCCGCCCGACCACGTGAACCCGAAGCTGTCGGCGGGCATCTCGGAGATCATCGAGATGATGATGGCGAAGAGCCGTCGCCGTCGGTACGGCAACTGCCGCGATCTCCTGGTCGACCTGCGCGAGGTGCAGAAGGGCAACAAGCCCCCGATCGCGCACCGCGACGTGGTGTCGACCGCGACCATGGCGGACCTCGCCGCCGCGGAGGCCGAGGCGCCGTCTGAGGTCGCGGTGGATCGCTCGGGCGAAGGGCACGCGGTGAATCCTGCGCTCTTCGTCACGCTGTGCGTCGTGGCGGCGGTCAGTCTGGTCGCAAACCTGCTGCAGTTCCTCACCTAGCGAGACCTTTGCGCAGATTCGGCTTGCTTCGGCGTCTGCCGCGGTTTAGCCTTGGGCCCATTGGAACGCCGATCGGGCGAGTGGCCGATCGGGAACGGGGGCGGGTGGTTGGCACGGAGTCATCGGCTTGATCGCATTGATGCAGGATGAAGCGTTCGGCGGGGTCTCGCCCCGGCGTTCGCCCAGCCGATGACTTCCGCGACCGGTTCATTTGAAGCTTGTGGTCTTCGGACGGGGTGTGCCCGACTGGCGACCGTGCGGTTGGTCATTGGCGGGAAGCCCCGCCGCAGGAGGTTCTGACATCCGAGGTTCACGTTTCTACCGCGACGCCGGTCCGGTCCGCCGGACCCGCATGAATCACCTGATCCGCATCTCCCCGATCCGCGTGATCGGCCCGGACAACGAGCAGATCGGGGTGATCGAGACGCACGAGGCGCTCCGTATGGCGCAGGAGCAAGGGCTCGACCTTGTCGAGGTGGTGCCCGATTCGCGCCCGCCCGTGTGCAAGATCATGGACTACGGGAAGTACAAGTACGAGCAGTCCAAGAAAGAGACGAAGAAGTCGCACGCGGGCGAGCTCAAGGAAGTCCGCCTCGGACGCTCGATCAAGATCGACCCGCACGACGTGAAGATCCGCGTCGATCAGGCGCGCCGATTCCTCATGGCCGGCAACAAGGTGCAGTTCACCCAGCGCTTCCGCGGGCGTGAGATGATGCACAAGGAACTCGGGCTCAAGCGCCTCCGCGAGATCGTGGACGCCCTGGACGACATCGCCAAGGTGGAGGTGCCGCCGCGCTGGATGGGGCGTGCTGCCATGATCGTCGTCGCGCCCGACCGCAACAAGGTCGAGGGCGTGAAGCGTCAGCTCGAGAAGGAGCGGAAGGAACGCCTCGCGAAGGGTGAGAAGGTCGAGGAAGAGCTGAGCCTCGAGGAGCTCGAGGCCCAGGTCGAGGCCCAGAACCTCGCCGACGATGCCGACGACGACGAGGGCGACGACAAGAACAAGGGCAGCAAGAAGCAGAAGGGCCCGAAGGACGACCGCGCCTCGAACCCCGTGGACGACGAGATCAACGCCCTGTTGGGCGAGTGAGCTCGCCGGAAACTCGATTCTGTAGTGGACGGGGCGACACAGGTCGCTCCGTCTTTCTTACGCTTCTCGCAGCACGAATGACCGCTTCTCCCACAGGTCGTCGAGACGGGCTGCGAGCTTGCTCTCCGCGCCTTCACCGGCCCCTGTGAGCCCGATCGCGCAACCTACCAGCAGATCAACCAACCGTTCATAGTCCGACACCGCGACATACTCGCGCCCCACGCGCGGGCGGTCGGTGTTGGTCCCCGCCTGCACCGCGGTGAGGTCGGCCATGTTGTGGTAGTTGCCGAGCGGCAGGCACACGCACGTCGCCGCGTGCCCGTAGGCGCAGAAGACGCTCGCCTCGCACGCGCCGCCGGCCATCAGCTTCCGCTGCCAGCGCCACGCGGGCATCTCACCCTGCTTCTGGCTCGCGGTCGGCTCGGCAGCCGCGCCCGAGATCGCCTCGGCGATGGCGCCCACGTCGCCCGAGGTCGCGGGATCGAACACCGAGATCCGATCGCCGACACGAACAATCGGCCCGCCGCCGATGGGCGAATCCGTGAAGCTCCGGGAGTTCTCGAGGGCGATCACGCGGGCTCCGCGCTCGATCGTCGCGTCGCGGCAGGCGCCGATCGCGCCGATAAACCCGATCTCCTCCGCGCGCGTGAGGAGCACCCGCAGATCGGGCACACGCCCGAGATCGCTCGCGGTGCGTAGGACATCCATCGCGGCGAGCGCCGCCGCCGCCGCGACGAGGTCGTCGCACGCGTCGGTCGCGATGCAGCGCACGCCGTCGATCTCGGTGACCTCCGCCGGCGCAAAGCGCCACCGGGCGATATCGCCGGGCGCTACCTCGCCGGCAAGCCCCGGATCGTCGAGCGCCGCGTCGAAGATCGGGAAGAGGCTCTCGCCCTCGCGTTTGGCGACGACCCGGGCCGGAAGTCGGGCCCCCCGATGCGTAATGACGTCGATCTGGGCGTCGGGGAAGTAGTCATCCATCACCCCGCCGCGGAAGGCGAGGGCGAGTGCCCCGGCGTCGCTCACCTCGTCGACAACAAACGCGGGGTGATCGAGGTGGGCGGTGAGGTAGACCGGCACCCCGCCGGCCGCCGCCTCTGCAAAGCTCAGCACCAGGTTGCCCGAGGCGTCACGGCGCATCGCGAGTTCGGGGCGCGCGTCGAACCACGCCTGCACCCACTCGATCACCCGGCCCTCGTGTCCGGCAGCGGTGGGGGTCTGGGTCAGCTCGAGCGCCCAGCGCATGTGCTCGGCCCGGGCTTCGGGCGTGATCTCGGGCAGCGTGAAGGTCATTCGGCGTCGGCGGGGGTTTC
>JAUIFD010000276.1 GCA_030429485.1 Phycisphaerae bacterium
GCCGGTGCCCATTTGCTTCAGGTTCGAGAGATCAATCGCCAAGCGGGCGGCGCGACGCGCCTCACCCAACGCCGGGAGCAGAATCCCGATCAGCAACGCGATGATCGCGATCACCACGAGAAGTTCGATCAACGTAAAGCCGCGACGACCACTTCGTGACATCTGAGCCTCCATTAGCAACGCTGAGCCCAGAAGAGGGCCAACTTCAAGTCTACCTCACAACGACGACAATCCCGGGAGCCGGGAGAGCCTCAGTTGAGCGGTCTCGCGAGTGTAAACGCAAACCGGGGGCCTTCGCACCCCCAGTACACCAAAAGAGACCCAAAATCAGACGGGCCCCGCCACCGCGCGCATCGATGCACCACCCGATCACAACCCGAAACGCGTCGTCGGCACCGGATGCACCCCTCCCAGGCCAAGGTGCTGCCGGTCCGTCGGGCTCGGAAACGCCACCCCGCAAGAGGAGCAGGAATCCGCACCCGGCGCACACGCCGCCCCACACGCGTGGCACGCACCGAGCAAACTCGCGACACCCGGGCACCGCTTCGCGAATGTCCAAAACTGCTTCGTCGTCGGCCCCCGGATCACCGTGAGGGCCTCGATCTCCCCACGCCGGACCAGGCCCACCAGCGTCTGGTACGAGCAACCAGGACGAAACGGCCTGCGTTCATCGCGGATGTACCACGGACCCATCGCGTTCTGCGTGGCCTGGCGCGAAAGCGGCTCAAAAAGCCCGCCGCAAGAGTCGCACCGCTTCGAGAGCCCCGAAATCGCCCCGCAATACGGGCAGAGCACGCTCGCCGACGGGCTCGGAGCGGGGTTCGGTCGAGTTGGCTCGTTTGGATTGGACGCGCTCACTTCACACACGATACCGACGCCTTTGATCAGCCGAGTTGACGTAGCCCCCTCGCGCCGCGTGAATGCACCCATGCGCACCCCACCCCTCACCCTCCTCCTCGTCGCCGCACTGCTCAACGGATGCGCGAGCAACCCGAGCGAGCCCTTCGCCGCCCTCGCACCGACCCCGGACACCGCCCGCCAGACACCCGCGTTCCTGGGCGCGACCCCCCTCCAATGGAACGACCTCGCGGCCCCTCTCGCCGAAGCCGCCGGCCGCGCCGTCGTCGAGGAACTCGCCATCACGCACGCCGCCCGCGGTGAAGCCGCGGCCCGCGGGGTCACCATCTCCGACACCGACCTCGCTCGCGAGCGCGATCTTCTGCTCACGTCGCTCACCCCCAGCGCGTCTTCCGCGCAGCGCGCGCGCCTCGCCGACCGCGTTCGGCGCGAGCGTGGGCTCGGGCCAACACGCTTCGCCCTGCTCGTCGAGCGCAACGCCCTGCTTCGAGCGATGGTGCGCGACCAGATCGAGGTCACCCCGGCCGACATGGAGATCGCGCGTGACGCCACCGCCGGCGAACGCCGCCTCGCCCGCGTCATCACCGTGCCCGACCGCGACCAAGCCGCCCGACTGCGCGATCAGGTCATCCAGGCCGAGGACAGGCGCGCGACCTTCATCGAGCTCGCCGTCGCCCACTCCACCGATCCCACCGCCACGCGCGGCGGACTCACCGAGCCCATCGGGCTCGCCGACCCCGCCTACCCCGAACGCGTTCGCCGCGCCCTCACCGATCTCCGCGTCGGCGAGGTCAGCCCGGTGATCGCGGTCGAACGAGGCTTCGTCGTGCTCATGGGCGAGGGCGACGCGCCGCCGGTCGCGTCCGACGGTCGACCGCTCGAGGAGTCCGTTCGCCTCGCGAAGGAGCGCATCGCCATGGATCGACTCGCCGCGCGACTATTGCAGAACGCCGATGTCCGCATCCTCGACCCATCCCTGCGATGGAGTTGGGAGTCGCGCTAGCGGCGCGACTTCGCCCGCACCACCAGCATGCGTGAGTCCGGCCCCGCGCCAATCGCGAGACCTCGCGCGGCCGACGCCGGAACAAGCGCCGTATTCCCCGTCATCAACGACACGTCCTCGAACGTCGCCGATGCCGACGACACGACGCCCATGCCCTTGATCATCATCAGGATCACAAGCCCGTCATCCTGCAGAGCTCGCGACTCGCAGCTCAGACGGTGCTCGTCCACGCTGAAGAACTCGTTGTCGACGAGACGCGTCTGTTGCTCGTCAGGCTTCAGGCGGCGCGACTCGAGCGCCGGCCCGAAGTCGATGCACGCCATCGCCTGATCCACGTGCAGCGTTCGCCCCCCACGCCCGTACTCCCTCGCCCAGTCGTACACGCGGAACGTCGTATCCGACGGCGTCTGCACCTCGGCCACGAGCACACCCGCCCCCAACGCGTGCACCGTGCCGCTCGGGAGTTCGTGCATCTGCCCCACTTCGGCGGGCGTCGCTTCGAGCAGTTCCACCACGCCCTCGCCCTCCCCATCGCGAAGCGCCGATTCAAACCGCTCCCGCGTCACCCCCGCCTTCACACCCTTGAAGACCACGCTCCCGGGTTCGGCGCTCACGACGTACCAACACTCGGTTTTCAGGTGCGCATCCGAGTGCGCCGCGGCGTACGCCGGCGACGGATGGACCTGCACCGACAGATGCTCCCGCGCGTCCAGATACTTGACCAGCAGCGGAAACCCGCCCCCAACAGTGCCGATCCCGCCAAGCAGCCGCTCGCCCCACAACCCCATCGCGTCGCGCACGGTCTTGCCCGCGAGCGGCCCCTGCGCGATCACCGTGTGCGCGCCTTCGCCGCCGCCTCCGCCAGGGTCGGTCGAGTCCAGGTCCGCGAGCTCCCACGACTCGCCCACCATCGCGCCCTCGTCGAGGCGCTTGCCGAGCGATTCGAGACGGCGTCCACCCCAGACCTTCGCCTTGAGGATGGGGCGTAGCAACAGCGGGTACGGCTCAATCGTCATCGCACGTCACACAACCCGACGCCACAACGGGCAAGTTCACACCGAACCGTCGAACGGCCCAAGAGCCATCCCCGAGACCCGCGCCTCAAACGCGAGCTCGCGACCCACCACGCCCTGGACGTCCGACACAAACCGCCGGCGCCCGCGCTTCACCTGACGGCAAAGCAGCACGAGATCG
>JAUIFD010000277.1 GCA_030429485.1 Phycisphaerae bacterium
CGCCCGATTGTAGTGGCGAGCTGCCGTCAGGCTGCGTCCGAGAACGGCGTTTTGACATCGATCCGCAAGGACCAATCGTTCGGGCGAGGCGCGGACGGCGCGTACCATGGTCCGTGGGTAACCCGAGTTGGAAGGATGGATTCGCGCGGCGCTTGGGCGTCTACCTGTTCGGGATCGCGATCGGGCTGATGTTCCTTGGAGGCATCCAGCAGTGCAAACGGGCGCGGCCCGTCCCGCAAGGCGGACCCGACGTCGCCCCGCAACCGTCGCAGCAACCCCAGATCACCGCCCCGGAAGAGGCCGAGAGCCCCGGGGAGTAGCGACCCCGCCCAACACCCGAACTGTGCTACGCTCCCTGACCCCACCGAGGGAGTGAGATGCCACGGCCCATGGCGAAGAAGCGTTCAAGGAAGAACTCGACCCCAAAGCCCGTCGCGAATGACCACCGCGTCATCGAGGTGAAGCCGGAAGGTCGCGTGGAGCGTCCCAAAGCAAAGGCGAAGGCGCCCACGACGCGCGTCAAGGCGCCGCCGCCTGATGCCCGCGCGATCCGTGTGCGCGGGGCACGCGAGCACAACCTCAAGGGCGTCGATCTCGACATTCCGCGCGATCAGCTCGTCGTCATCACCGGACTCTCCGGCTCGGGCAAGAGCTCGCTCGCGTTCGACACCATCTTCGCTGAGGGGCAGCGGAAGTACATGGAGTCGCTCTCCGCGTACGCGCGCCAGTTCCTCGATCAGCTCAAGAAGCCCGACATCGACGAGATCGAGGGCATCCCCCCCACCATCGCCATCGAGCAGCGGTCGGCGGCCCACAACCCGCGCTCGACTGTCGCCACCACGACCGAAATCTACGACTACCTGCGATTGCTCTATGCCCGGTGCGGCACGCCATACTCGTGGGCGCCGACCAAGGAAAGACGCGACGGCACCGTCCTCGAGCGTGCCGGAACCCCGATCACCGCGACGGCGGCGAGCCAGATCGTTGACGCTGTGATGAAGTGGCCCGAAGGGCAACGGATGCTGATCCTCGCCCCGGTCGTGCGCGGTAAGAAGGGCTTTCACAAGGACGTCGTCGAAGACCTGCACCGCCAGGGATGGGCCCGCGCCCGCGTCAATGGCGAGGTAACCGACCTGCGCGACGCGCTCAAGGACGGCACCGAAAACCCGCTCAGCCTCGGACGATACGAGAAGCACACGATCGAAGCGGTGGTCGATCGCCTCGTGCTGCGCGCCGACGACCGTCAGCGTCTGGCTGAATCCATCGAGGCCGGGCTCCGCCTGGGCGATGGATCGGTCGTGGTGTCGGTGGAGGAAGACAGCACCTGGCGTGACACGGCGTTCTCGGAGAAGTTCGCCGACCCGGAGCGTCCGGAGTATGCGCTCGACGAGATCTCGCCCCGCCTGTTCTCGTTCAACTCCCCGTACGGCGCGTGCCCGACGTGCCACGGGCTCGGCGCGATCCTGGAGTTTATCGAAGAGCTCGTGATGCCCGACCCCGAGCGCACGCTCGCCAAGGGCGGCATCGCGCCGTGGAAGAAGAACGGCCCGGGCGGGATGATCTATCCGCGCATGCTGCGCCGCCTCTGTCGCACGATCGGAATTGACTACAACACGCCCGTCGGCGAGCTCGATGAGAAGACGCGCAAGCTCATCCTGCACGGTACATCGCCCGAGCAAGAGAAGAAAGCCCGCGCCTCGTGGGATGGTGTCATCCCCATGCTCGCAGCGTGGTTTGAGAAGACCGAGAGCACGTGGGTCAAGGATCACCTCCACCAGTTCCAGGCCGAACGCCCCTGCCCGGCGTGCAACGGTGATCGCCTGCGCATCGAAGCGTTACACATACAGCTCACGAGCGCACACAAGGCTGACACAGAGCGTGCGTTCTCGTCAAGCGTCATCGGACGTCCAAAGTCCGATGGCACGATGCTCAACCTCTCCGAACTCGCCCGCCTCAACATCAACGACGCCGCGGCGTACCTCGAGGGGCTCAAGCTTACCGACGAGCACCGCCACATCGCCGAACCCATTCTCCGCGAAACCTCCAACCGCCTGCGCTTCCTGCAATCGGTGGGGCTCGAGTATCTCTCGCTCGATCGACGTACCGCGACGCTCTCAGGCGGCGAGGCGCAGCGCATCCGACTCGCGACGCAGGTCGGCTCGGGGCTCGTCGGCGCGTGCTACGTGCTCGACGAGCCGACGATCGGGCTGCACCAGCGTGACAACGACCGCCTCATCCAGACGCTGCGCCACCTCACCGACATCGGCAACACCGTGCTCGTCGTGGAGCACGACGAGGAGATGATCCGCGCTGCGGATCATGTCGTAGACATCGGCCCGGGGCCTGGCGTCCACGGCGGGCGCGTCGTCGCGCAGGGGTCGATCGAGGACATCTGCAAGACCGAGGGCTCGCTCACGGGCGACTACCTCTCAGGCCGGCGCTCGATCGAGACGCCCAAAGCGCGGCGCTCGCTCGACCCCGCGAAACGCGCGATCACTGTCAAAGGAGCGCGCCAGAACAACCTCAAATCGATCGACGCGGCGTTCCCCCTCGGCGGCATCGTGTGCGTCACGGGCGTGTCGGGCTCGGGCAAGTCCACGCTCGTCAACGACATCCTGCTTAAGGCGCTACGCAAGCAGCTGCTCGGATCGCGCGATCTCCCGGGCGAGCATTCGCGCGTCAACGGCCTCTCCCAGGTCGATCGCGTGATCGAGGTGGATCAGTCGCCCATCGGGCGCACGCCGCGCTCGAACCCCGCGACCTACACCGGGTGCTTCGACGACATCCGCAAGCTCTTCGCGAAGTCCAAGGAAGCGAAGGTCCGCGGATATCAGCCGGGCCGGTTCTCGTTCAACGTGCCCGCCAATCGCGGTGGCGGACGGTGCGAGGCGTGTCAGGGCCAAGGGCTCAAGCGCATCGAGATGCACTTCCTGCCCGACGTCTTCGTCACGTGCGAGGTCTGCGACGGCAAACGCTACAACCGCGAGACGCTCGAAGTCACCTACCGCGACAAGAACATCGCCGACGTGCTCGCCATGACC
>JAUIFD010000053.1 GCA_030429485.1 Phycisphaerae bacterium
CCCGTCGCCGCCGTCGTCGGGCCAACGGACAAATGCGGGCATCGCGGTGGAGTTGCCGTCGCCGGGCTCGGCTGTATCGGCGATGGAATACTCCATCGTGATGTCGCCCTGGGGATTGTCGCCGAAGGCGCCCTGCCCGTTGTGTCCCCAGAAGACAGAGTTGTGCACCGTCGCGTGACCGATCAAGCTGCTGTGGGGCTGCACGTGGATCGGCCCGTAGGTAGGACAGTAGAGGTCGTTCGCAACGAACGCGCAGCCGTCGATCTTGGCGACCTGGTTTGCCTTGACAAACACGGCCGCGCCGCCCTGGAACCGAGGAAGCGGCTCGCAATCAGCGACCGAGTATCCGAGCGCCCGATTACCGACGAAGGTGCTGTGAGAGATCTCAACGTCGTCATAGACGTAGACTGCACCGCCGTACCCGCCGTCACCAAGTCATCCCCCACAGTCTCGCACCGCGGCGTTGGCCTGAAACTCGCATCCGTAGATACCGGCTTCGCGCCCGAACACTGCACCTCCCCCATAGCTCCGATTGGCGGTGAATATGGAACGATCGATGGTGCCATATCCGTAGAACGCGCCGCCGTAGCCAGATCCGCGGTACTCGCCGTCGGTGGTCTGAGCGCCGAGCGCGGTGTTGCCGCGAAACTCGCAGTCGGCGACAACCACATCCTTAGAGTTGGAGTAGATGGCTCCGCCCTCGGCATGGTTGAAGTCGCTGCATCTCGTGGTGTCCGCCCGATTTCCGATGAAGCGGCATCCCCGGAATAGCGCTCGGGAGTCCGTGTCCGGCGTGCCTGCTCCGATGTACACCGCACCGCCGAAGCTCATAGGGTCTGAATCGCAAGCCCATCCCCTGGCGATGTTCTCAACGAACGAGCAACCAAGAAAGGTGGGGCTGCCCGCAGCGACGTACACCGCGCCGCCATGGGCATCCGCCGTATCGTCGAGACCCGCGGCATTCCCCTCAAATGTGCACGAGTCAAACACTGGATCGGCGCCATCGATGAAGATCGCGCCGCCATCCGCTTCCAACCCCCCAGCGAGCGTGAGCCCCTCGATTACGAGCGCCGCCGTACGCCCGGCGTCGATGTGCATCAGGCGCGCCGCAGCGCTTCCGGAGCGACGGATGATGCACGCGTCAGAGCCGCTCGCACTCCGCAGCGTCAGATCGTGCGGAAAGGAGATCGTCTCGCCGGCTGCGACTGTGTACTCCCCGTCCGCCACAACAATCTCATCCCCCGCGCTCGACGCCGCGATCGCAGCCTGGATCGTCGCGTAGTCCGCCGGCAGGTGGATCGTGTCGGCGAGCGAGGGAGCGGCAGCACAGGCAACGAGAGCGAGCGGCATCGGGCGCATCGGTCGTCCTCCGGTAGGTGCCTACTCGAAGCCTACCTCCTCACCTCCCAGGCTCGAACACGAACCGCGCAGAACCCGCGATCAGGTGGTTCCTCGCGACTCCAGGCGTCGTTCTGAGCCCCTCAGCGACCCTCCGTATCGCCGATGCCAACCCCCTACACTCGCGCCATGGCCTACACCGTTCTCGCACGCCGGTACCGCTCCCGTGACTTCGACGAGGTCGTCGGGCAGGAGCCCATCGCCCGCACACTCGAAAACGCCATCCGCACCGGCCGCGTCGCCCACGCCTACCTCTTCTGCGGCACGCGGGGCGTCGGCAAGACCTCCATGGCCCGCATCTTCGCCAAGGCCCTCAACACGCCCCGCGACGGCGCCGGCAACCCGGGCACGCTGCCCGAGGGTGTCGGCGACGCCATCATGACCGGGCAGGATCAGGACGTCATCGAGATCGACGCGGCGTCGAACCGCGGCGTCGACGAAGCCCGCGACCTCATCGCCAACTCCATCTACCGCCCCATGCGCGGGCACTACAAGATCTACATCATCGACGAGGTCCACATGCTCACGCGCGAGGCGTTCAACGCACTGCTCAAGACCATGGAGGAGCCGCCCGAGCACGTCAAGTTCATCCTCTGCACCACCGAAGCGCACAAGGTCCCGCCGACGATCCAGAGCCGGTGTCAGCGGTTCGACTTCCGCGATATCCCCTCGACGAAGATCGCCGACCACCTTCGCGCGGTCATCGAGCAGGAGGGGCTCAACGCCGAGCCCGCGCTCGTGCAGATGGTCGCCCGTCACGGCGCGGGCTCGATGCGCGACGCGCTGTCACTGCTCGACCGGCTCATGGCTGCGGGCGAGAAGACGCTGACCGTCGAGCTCCTCGAACGCCTGCTCGGGCTGCCCGACCGCGAGGTGGTGGGGGGGCTGCTCGACGCCTTCGCCGAGGGCGATGCCAAGGCGAGCCTGGAGCGCTCGGGCGAGCTGCTCCGCCGCGGCGTGAGCATCGACCAGATGCTGGAGACCCTCCTCGACCGCATGCGCGACCTGATGATCCTCGCCGCGTGCGGCCCGGAGACCGACCTCGTCGATCTGCCCGACGCGATGCGCGAGGGCGAGGCGGAGCGATCGAAGCGCTTCGACGAGGCGGGGCTCGTGCATATGATCGCGCTGTGCGAGCACGTGCAGCGGAATGCGCGCCAGAGCGTCGCGCCGCGTGCGCTCTTCGATGCGTGCATCGTGCGCCTCGCGCTCACCGAGAAGCTCGCCAACGTTACCGACGTCATCGCCCGTCTTGACGGGAAGGGCTCCGGGGCGCACGCAAAAAAAGCCTGACGGCGGCGGGCGCACCACCCCGCACCAGGCGGGAGACCGAACCGCGCCCGTCGCCGACACACGCCGCGCATCGACCACAAGAAACGCCTCGAACACCCACCCAGGCGCGACGCGCGCCAGTGGATGCGCCCGCGCCATCCTCATCACCTTCACCGAGCGAGCCAAACGACCCACCCGCGCGTCCGCCTTCTCGACCGAGCAACACACCCCATCCGATCGATGATCCTCTGGTGCGCGAAGCGCTCGAAGTCTTCGAGGCGAGCGTGGCGAAGATCGTGCCCAAGCGACGGCAGTAGGCGAGCCGGAGGCGCGAGCAAGCCGCTGCTTCTGAGTTCAGCGTCAATCGCGCCGCACGGGATCAAGCCCGATCGCTCGCCGATCACCGTCGATCTGATTGTGCACGTCGCGCGCCGCACGCTCGAGCACCTCGCGCGGATCGACGCCGTCCCCGCCGCCCGGCGTGCCCGGATTCGCCAGATACTCCGTCAGCGCCCCAAGCATCGCGTTCTGCAGCTTCTGCTGATAGAGCCCCGCCGCGAGAAAGCCCGGCGCCTCGCCCGTCGTCGGGTCGGGCCGCCACGTGTCGAGCATCCACGCCGCCCGATCCTCGAACCGCTCCGGCGGCATCGGCGGGATGAAGTACTGGTCCTCCCCTTCCTTCGCGCTCGGGTTGCGAAGCCCCGTCGTCGAGCGGAACCGCTCCGACTCAAGCACCCCCAGATGCGCCGGCGGCGCAACACGCGTCACGTTCCAGTACGTCGCCGCTTGTTCCTCCAGCACGAGCCAGCGGATCATCCGCCAGCCCGCCTGCTTCTCCTTCGCGTTCACGCTCATGCCCCACAGCACCGAGCCGGTGACCGTCGCACGCACCTTCCCGCGCGGCGACGGCGCGACCGCGAAGTCGAGCTCCGCGTTCTCCTCAAAGTTCGGCACCCACCACGACCCGCCGTACATCATCGCGAGTCGCCCGGCCTTGAAGTCCACGCTCGGACCCGTGCCGGTGTCCTGCCCGAAGCTCGGCTTCCACGAGCCGTCCTTGATGAGTGTGCGCATAAAGAGCAGCGCCTCAACCCCCGCGTCCGACGCGATCTCCGTCGTGAGCTGATCCTCCGACCACAGCTGTCCCCCCGCCTGTGCGAAGAAGTTGAAGAAGGGGAACGCCCAGATCGGGATGTCGATGCCCTGGATCATCTCGCTCTGGCGCGAGGCGCCGTCGCCCATGATCTCCGCCCGCGTGCCGGTGAGCAGTCGCGCTGTACGCCGCACGTCGTCCCACGACCAGTCAGCGTTCGGATAGCCGACCCGCGCGTCCGGGTGCGCCGCGTTATACGCGTCGAAGATGCCCTTGTTGTAGTAGAGCCCGTACATCGCGTTGTCTTCGGGCAGGGCGTAGAGCCGGCCATCCACCCGCAGCGTCTCCACGAGGCGCGCCGGAAACTGCGAGAGCTGATCCTCGGAGAGCCCGTACACCGGATTCTCGATATACGGCGTGAGGTCTTCGAGCATGCGGCGCATCACGAGCTGGTGGTAGTAGTCCACGCCGATGCGCATCACCTCCACACCCTCGCCCTTCGCATGCCACGCGTTGTATTTCGCAAACACGTCCGCGTGGCGCTGATAGTCCACCCGCACGGGCGCGATCGCCTCGTACCCGCGGCAGTAGGTGTCCGCAAACAGGCGGTCCTCGAACGGCATGCCCCACACCGTCATCGTGATCGGGATCGTCCCGATCGAGCCGCCCGTACCGACAGCACCCGTGCCGCGCCACCACGCCGCCGGGATGAGCGAGGCGACCGTGCCCGCGATGATCGCAAAGAGCGCGAAAGCGGCGGTTCGCATGAGCTACTCCTTGAGCCCCGTCATCGCCACCCCGCGCACGAACGCGCGCTGCGCGATGAAGAAGAGCAGTATCAACGGCACGACAAGGATCGTCGCCGCCGCCATCGTGACCGGCCACGCGCTGTAGTACGCGTTCGACGCCAGGTCCGCGACCGCCAGCGGAAGCGTCTTCTGATCGATCGAATCCACTACGATCAGCGGCCAGAAAAAGCTGTTCCACGAGTTCATGAACGTGAAGATCGCCAGCGCCGTGATCGCCGGCCACGCGATCGGGCGCGCGATCGCCCAGAACATCCCGAACGACGTCATCCCGTCGATCCGCGCCGCGTCGAGCAGGTCGTCCGGCACCGCCCCGATCGCCTGACGCATGTAGAACACGCCGAAGCCCGACGCAAGAAACGGCACGACCAGCGCCTGCACGTTGTCCACATACCCGAGCCACGAGCACAGCACGTACGCGAAGATGAAGAACACTTGCATCGGCAGCATCATCGTCGCGAGCGTCAGGGCGAACATGACCCGCTTGCCCGCAAACCGCATCTTCGCGAACGCGAACCCCGCGAGCGCGTTGTGCGCCACCGCGAGCAGCGTCGTGACCACCGCGACCACAGTGGAGTTCCAGTAGAACCGCCCGAGATTCGCACGACCGCCCCCGCCCCACGCTGCGACGTAGTTGGACCACTGCGCCGCCTCGGGCAGAAGCGTCGACCACGTCGGCGCGCTGCCCGCCTCCAGATCGGTCTTGAGCGAGGTCAAGACCATCCACACAAACGGGACCGCCATCGTCAACGCGACGGCGTACACGACCGCGTGCACCGCGATCTGCACGCCGGCGTGCGGGCGTCGGAGTGCGCTCATCGCCGCCCCTCCCCTCGGAACGCCCACATCTGAATGGCGGTGACGGCGATCGTGATCGCAAAGATCAGCACGCCGATCGCCGCCGCATACCCGTACGACCCGAGCACGAACTGGTCGTACACCTGGAGATTGAGCACCGTCGTGTAGAGCGTCTCGCTCTGACCGGTCATGATGAACACCAGGTCAAACACCTGCAGCCCGCCGATCGCGCCCGTCACGAGCAGGAAGACCGTCATCGGACGCACCATCGGCCACGTGATCGAACGAACCTGACGCCATGGCCCCGCGCCGTCGATCGACGCCGCCTCGTACACACTCGTCGGCACGCCCTGGAGCGCCGCCATATAGAGCACCAGGCAAAAGCCGATCTGCCGCCACACCTGCACGATCGTGATCCACACGAGCGGCCAATACCCCTCGCTCAGCCAGCGCGGCGGATCATCAATGCCGACGAGCGAAAGCCCCCAGTTAAAGAGCCCCGCGCCGTCGTTGAGCACCCACCGCCACACAAAGCCGATCGCCACGATCGACACAATCGTCGGCATGAAGAGCAGCGTGCGCGCGATCGTCCGCCCCCGAAACCACTCCGCGTTCACCGCCACCGCCAGCACAAACGCGAGCAGCACCGATGCCGGCACCGACCCGATCACAAACACAAACGTATTGACGAGCCCGTGCCCGATTCGCTCGTCTTCAAGCAGGCGCTCGAAGTTCGTCAGCCCCACCCAGCGCGGCAGCGCCCACCCGCCCTCGGGCGTCCACAACGCCCCGCCGCTCCACTGGAACAAGCTCAGCGCGAGCCCCAGCACCGTCGGGAGCAGGATGAACACAAAGAGCACCGCCATCGGAAAGGCGACGAAGCCCCAGGCGCTCTTGTTGTCCCGTTCCGCTGTCGCCAAGCCCGACGCCTCCTACCCCTTGACCGCCCCGAGGTTGAGCCCCTGCACAAAGTACCGCTGCGCCGCCAGAAACAGCACCACGCAGGGCAACATCGTCACCACCGACGCCGCCATCAGCAAGTGCGCATCCTTGAGTCCCTCGAACTGCCCCTTGAACGAGTTGAGCGCCAGCGCCAGCGTGAAGTGCTCGGGCGAGTGCAGGTAGATGAGCGGGTTCATGAAGTCGTTCCACGTCCATATGAACGTGAAGATCGCCGTGATCGCGGCGGTCGGCTTGCACACCGGGAGCATGATCCGCCACCACACGCCGAGTTCGCTCGCCCCATCCACGCGAGCCGCCTCCAGCAGCGCCTCGGGCACCTGCGAGAAGAACTGGCGGAACAGGAAGATAAAGAACGCTGTGCCAAAGAACGCCGGCACCACCAGCGGCAGGATCGTATCGATCCACCCGAGCGATCGAAAGAGCAGAAACAGCGGGATCATCGTCACCTGCGGCGGGAGCATCATCGTCGCCAGCATGATCAAGAAGAGCGCCTTGCTCCCGCGAAACGGCAGCCGCGCAAACGCATACCCCACGAGCGAGCACGACAGCACATTGCCCACCACGCACAGCACGGTGATCACCACCGAGTTCGCCAGGGCATCCTTGAACCCCGCCCAGGGGTCCATCCGGTCCGACGCGACCAGCGCATCGACGCCCTCAGCCACTTCTCCCTCACCGATGGTCGCGCTCCCGAGCGCCTTCAACGCATTCGGGTAGTTCTGCCACTGCGGATCCGTCGGGATCAGCACGCCGCTCGCGCCCGAACTCATCGCCGCTTGCGCATCGGTCTCGGTCGAAAGACTGATCGCGATCATCCACCACAGCGGAAACAACAGCACCACCGACCCCGCCAGCAGCGCCGCATAAATCAACACCTTGTGGAGCAACTTGCCCTTCATCCCCCGGTCTCCACGCGATTCTTCGAGAGACGGAGCACCACGGCGGTCAACGTCAACACCACCACCAGCAGCACCCACGCCAGCGCCGACGCATACCCCATCTGATGGCTCTCAAACGCCTCCAGATACAGCAGCAACACGTAGAACAGCGTGTTGTTCTCCGGCCCGCCTCGCGTCATCACAAACGCCGGCGTAAACACCTGAAACGACGAGATGATCGCGATGATCACGTTGAACAGGATCACCGGGCTCAGCATCGGGATCGTCACCGACGCAAACCGCCGGAGCGGCCCCGCACCATCGATCCTCGCCGCTTCGTACAAATGCGCCGGGATCGCTGCAAGCCCTGCGAGGTAGATCAGCATCGTTCCGCCAAACGTCCACACGCTCGCGAGCGCAAACGCGACGACACCCCACGGGTCCGCGTCCTTGCCAAACCACGCGAGCGGATCTGTACCGAGCAACGCGTACACCGGCGAGAGCGCCATGTTCGCGAGCCCGTTGTTCGTATCAAACACCCACCACCACATCACCGCCATCGCCACGCCCGCCAACACCGTCGGCAGATACCACGCGGATCGGAAAAAGTTGATCCCCGCCACGCGCGTGTTCATCAGGAGCGCCGCGCCAAGCGACGCCACCTGCCCGAGCGGCACCGCCATCGCCGCGTAGAGCGCCGTCACGCTGAGCGATTTCAGAAACCGCATGTCGTTCGTGAACGCCTCGCGGTAGTTCTCAAGCCCCACAAACTCCGCGTGCCCGAGCGTCGAGATCCCGCTCCACTTCGCCACGCTCAGGATCAGGCTCATCACCATCGGTCCCGCGACAAACGCCGCCAGCCCCAGGACAAACGGCGACGCCATCAACAGCCCCGCCATCTCGCGCCCCCGGCGCAACGAACCCGGACGCTTGCGCCACCACACCACCGCATACACGCCGATTCCGATCGCGACAATGGCGCCGATCCCCGCCACAATCGGACCCCATCGCAACGGCGGATAGTCCAAGAGCAGCCGCGATTGATTCGCTTCGTCGAGCGCATCCTGCAACTCGCCGAGCGCGACATCCGCCGGCTTGTCGTCGCTCGAGAACATGCCGAACGCCGCATCATGCATCGCGCGCATCGGGCGCGAGTCGGGCCAGAGCATCGGCCTCGACCCCGGGACCGCGTCGAGAAACACCGCATCATCCCGCGGCAGCTCATCCGGGTTTGTAAACGCCGGCCCCCGTGCCACCGACCACAGCGTCGGCAGCGCAAGCCCAAGCTCCGAGTTGATCCGCTGCCCCTCGTCGCTCGCGAAGTAGCTCGCGATGCGCCACGCCTCCTCCGGGTGCTCGCTCTTCGCCGAGACGCACCACGCCGCGATGTACAGCATGTTGTTGGCGTTCGCCCCGCGGGAGGCGCGAGGCATCGGCGCCCATCCCCACTCGAAGTCCTCGATCTTCCGATACGTCGGCACAAACCAGCGCCCCGCGACCCCCTGCATCGCCGCATCGCCCGAGACGAACATGCTCAAGCTGGTCTCGAGCGATTGCTCCGCCGCGCCAAAGAGCCGATACACCCGCGGAGTGTCGTCCTGGCCCTGACGATCGCGCCAACCTCTCACGCGATCCAGCACCCGCCGCAGCGCCGCCCCGTCCTGCACCGTGCGCCAGTCCTCGGAGACGAGATCGGTCCCCTCGCCCCACGCCATCAACCGCACGAGTTGCGAGCCACGCAGATCGATCGCGGCGCCGACCTTGCCCGTTCGGGCCGTGATCGCCTCAGCCGCCTCGTCGAAGTCGTCCCACGTCCAGTCGCTCGTCGGATACGCCACACCCGCCTCGTCGAAGAGCTTCATGTTGTAGTAGAAGCCCATCGGCGTAAACGACATCGGGAGCCCGTAGAGCGGCCCTTGCCCCAAGTGCTCACCGTCATACCGAAAGCCGTCGAACGCCTCGTGGATGATGTCATCCGCATCAAAGGTCAGCGTCCCCGACGCCGCATCCCGCTCAAGCAACGGGTCAACGTCCTTGATGATCCCCTTGGGCGCATACTTCGGCAGCTGATACGCGTTCATGAAGAACACGTCCGGCGGATCGCCCGACGCGACCATCGTCTGGAGCTTCGCCCAGTAGTTCGCCGCCGAGTTGATCCGCTTGATCTTGATGTCCGGGTTCGCCGCCTCGAAGCTCGCGACGAGATTCGCGACCACGCGGTCCTCGTCGCGATCGCCCCAGTGCAGCATCACGATCTCCGTGCGATCGTCCGCACCGAGCTCGGCGAGCAGTCGCCCACCCACCCGCGCAAACGACCACACCACCACGCCGGCGGCGACCAACGCGAGTAACCACCGGCAGACTCGGGCGATCACCTGGATCGTGCAAACTCCACACGGATTCCCGGAGCCAACCCCCGGGACAACGGGTACGGTACTGCGCCTACGGGAGGTGTCCACTTGCGAACGCTGTGCATTGTGCTACTCGTGCTTTTGGGCGCGGTCGCGCCCTCCCAAGCCGATCCGGAACGCGTGGTCGATCCCACCCGCCCTGTCGTCGAAATCACCCGCACGAGCGTCACGATCGCCTATTTCACGCACGAACCAGCGCCAACACGCGTGCAGGTGCGTCAAGGTCGAAGCTGGGCCGAGACGACCGGACTTATGGCCGAGCCCGATCCATGGGAAGGTGAGGTGCGCGTGGTCGAAGGCGCTCCAGGCCTGCGCCGTGCGCACCGCGTCACCATTTACCAACTTGCGCCAGGCACGCGGTATTACTACCGCGTCTACGCGCCCGACGAGAGCCCGCGCGGCGACGAACGCGCCTGGGCCGCCGCGCCGCCGTGGCGGCGCGAGTACGCCGTCTCCACCCTCGCCCCCGAAGGCGAGCGAACGGTCATCCACCACCCTGTCAAGGTGCTGTTGATGCCCAACGTCATCAACATCCCCTCGGCGCTCGACGCCCGCGACGCCCCGCACCCCGAGCCCATGGACAGCGACACCCTCGCGCTCCTCCAGCGCGAGCTCCAGACCGCCGCTCGCTTCCTCTACGTCAACTCCGGCATGCGCTTCTGGCCCGACTTCCAGGTCGTCGTCGACGATCGCTGGCAGCAGTGGAATCGCCCCATCCCCGAAGACCAGCGCGCCGCCCTCGACCCCTTCTACGCCGACTGGCCCGTCTGCCGCTCCTACGCCGGCATGGACTACCGCTCGCCCGGCGGAGGACGCTTCACCATCCTCGACACCGCCGACCCCGACCGCATCAACGACGATCCCGTCCGCGAATCCGAGTCGCCTTTCCCTTCCCAGATCGAGATCGCCTGCCCACGCAAGTGGAACCCCGAAACGCAGGAGTGGACCTGGTACCGCTCCGGCGGCGGCACGCTCGGCATCGAGTCCATCAGCCGAGGCATCCCGGGGCGATCCCAGTTCTTCGGTGGGTACGACACCGCGTGGCTCGCCACCCACGAGTTTCACCATCAGATGGAATCGCTCGGCTCAACATCACTCGCCAACCGCGAGGACGAGCGCATCGTCTACAACCACTGGTCGCCCCGCTCGCGCGATCGCGCGCCCGACGCCGCATCGAGCCCCACGGGCGACGCACGCCCGCATCCCTGGACCACCAGCGCACGCCACGGCGAGCACTACGACGGCATGGCCTACTGGGATCGCACACTCACCGACGCACAGTGGCTCCGCATGATCGTCGGCGACACCATCACCGTCCGAGACGCCGACAACGACGGCTTCCCCGACGACGACCCGCGCCTCCCGCTCGACGAACACCGCTTCGGCTCCGACCCAACCACCCCGACAACCGACGGCGTGATGAACGACCTCGCCAAAGCCATGCTCTCGACATGGGCGCCCGCTCCGCTGCAAGACTCGTTCTACAAGCCCGCGCAGACCTTCGCACGCCCAGACCCGCGCTCCACCGATTCCGACAACGACGGCTGGCCCGACACCGAAGACCCTGACCCCCTCGCCCCCTTCGAGCCCATCGTCTGGCCAGTGCGCGCAATCGTGGACGCCAACGCCACCGAATGGGAACGCGTACCACTCACCGGCTTGCTCGAGACACCAAAGGGAACCGTCACCCTCCAGCACGGCGCCGACAACGACGCCTACTACGCGCTCATCACGATCGATGGCGACTTCGAGCGCATCCGCATCGTCCTCGATGGCGAAGGCGCCGGCGTCTACTCCGGCGAGGGCGTCATGGCGTTCCAGATCTTCCCCGGCGTCGAGACGCGCCTCGAACCCACGTCCTGGGGTTTCAAGGGCCTTGAGTGGAAGGCGAGCCACGACGCCGACACCGGGCGCACAACCGTCGAACTCTCCATCGCCAACTGGACCGACGAAGGTTGGTACTGGAAGCTCGGCGGGCGCGAAGTCGGTGTCACGCTCGAAGCCATCGCCGAGCGCGGCGCGCGTTGGTCCATGTACGAGCCCTACCGCCCCCTCTACTGCCGCATGCAGAGCTGGACCGGCGTCGATCCCAAGCCCGGCATCGCGCCCGAACCGCTCGCCGATGCCGACGCCCATGCCGTGCTTCTCCCGGGCGACGACCGCCTGATCTCCGAGGGTGGATGGAAGTTCGCCGATGGCGCGCTCGCCCACTCCGGCAATACCGAAGACGCGATCTACATCGAAGGCCTGCGCGCGCACGAGTTCGACATCTGCGCCGAAATCGAAGCCAGGTCCGACGCCATCATCGCCGCCTTCGTCGAAGGTCAGCCACGCATGGGCGCGCTCTACGACTACGTCGCCTTCGTCGGCGGCTACGCCAACACCCGCACCCGCTTCCGACTCTTCGGCGCCGAAACATCAGACAGCGCCACCATGACGAAGCCCGGGCGTCACACCCTCCAGCTCTCGCGCCGCGACGGGGCGATCTGGGCCCTCTGGGACGGCGAGCCCATCCTCTGGGCTAAAGACCCGCGACCCGACGCGATCGTCGACCGCCTCGCACTCCTCGGCGGCTACGGCGGCGCACAGAAGGTCTACAACGTGCGCTACCGTGCCACGCCCGCCAAGCAGGACAACAGCGACCCATGACCACCGCGCCCACCGACATCGCACCGCCCACCCCCGACCAGCGTCTCGAAGCGCTCGCGCGCCCCGACAAGTGGTACCTCTCACCGGGCGACGGCATCCTCTGGGCGCCAGCCTTCCCCGCCTGGCTCGACGCCCCGGGCTTCTGGGATGAAGCGCACGTCTACTACCACCCCTTCGCCCCGCTCTTCTCCGTCGCGCTCGTCAGCCCCGACGGGCGCGACGTCCCCCTCGCGCTCCAGGATCGCAAGTGGCGCCCCGATCGCCTCGTCTCGCGCTTCGCCCTCCCGAGCGGCGCCGTGCTCACCGAGACCAAACACGCACTCCCCGGCGGGCGCTTCCGCTCCTCGTGGACGTGCGAAGGCCCCCCCGGCACCGAGCTCAACGAATGTGCGCTCGTCGCGTACACCGCCCAGCCGAGCGAGCAGCTGCGCGACGCGTCACCCTCGTGCGACGGCGCGCACTGGACTCGCGTCCTCAAGGATCGGCGTGAGATCGAGATGCCCGTCCAGGCCTCGCTCCGTGCGCTCAATGGTCAAGCCAGCGTCGCGGGGCTCCGCTCAGAAGGCTCGGCCCCTCAGCCCGTCTGGCGCTTCACCCCGTTCGTCGAGAAGTGGGAGGGCGGGCTCCGCCCCGAGTTCCGCATCGAAGGCGTCAACGACCGCGGGCTCGCGTACTTCGCGGTCGCGAGCAAGCCCGGCACGCTCGCCAAGGGCGCGTTCGAGTTCGAGATCGAGCTGCGCGTGCCCGACGAGTACCGCGTCGAACCCCAACCCGGCACGGACGTCGACGCCGACCCGTGGCACGATCGCTTCAATCGTGCGCCGAGCTTCGCGTGCAGCGATGCGCACGTCGAACGCTACTTCGATTATCGCCTCTACGGGCTCTGGCTCTGCCGCCTCGCCGGCGGCGCGGGCAACGTGCGCCACGCGTGCATCGCCGAGGGCATCAGCTACTTCCACGTCCCGATCACGTACAGCGCACAGTGCCACATGTTCGAGATGCGCTGGGCGCCCGACGCCGACGCCGCCCGCGGCTCCGTGCTCAACTTCCTCGAACACCAGCGCGACGACGGCTCCATCCACGGGCGCATCTACACCAACCACCTCGTCGGCACCGACTTCTACCACGCCAACTGGGGCGACGGCACGCTCGCGGTCGACGCGATCATGCCCGACAGCGCGTTTCTTGAACGCGCGTACCCGGGCCTCTCGCGCTATGCCGGATGGCTCGATGCCGCCCGCGACGCCGACAGCTCGGGCATGATCGACGTGATCAACCACTTCGAGACCGGGCAGGAGTACATGAGCCGGTACCAGGCCGTGAACCCCCGCGCCGACGAGGAAGGGTGGAAAGACTCGACGCGCCTCAAGGCGATCGACGCCACGGTCTATTCCTACCAACTCCGGCGTGCGCTCGCGGAGATCGCCGCCCGCCTCGGGAATGACGACGAGGCGGCGCGTTGGCGCAACTCCGCCGCCAGCGTCGGGCGCGCGGTCACGCAACGCATGTGGAACGCCGACGCGGGCATGTTCTCCGATATCGATCCCGCGACCGGCAAGCGCACCGATGTCAAAGCCGCCGTGTGCTTCTACCCGATGCTCACCGACCTGCTCGAGGAGGCGCACATCGAGCGACTCCTCACACACCTGACCAGCCCGGACGAGTTCTGGACGACCTGGCCCGCGCCCTCCTCAAGCGTGGACGACCCGATGTTCAACGCCGAAGCCGAATGGAAGGGCAAGCGCCACGTCTGCCCGTGGAACGGTCGCGTCTGGCCCATGACCAACTCGCACGTGATCGAGGGGCTCATCCGCCAGTACCGACTGCGAGCCCCCGATTCCGCGGGCGCGCGAGCCCGCTGTGGCCCGCTCGCGAGCGAGATGCTCACCAAGTTCATCCACCTCATGTTCCACGACCGCGACCTCGGACGCCCTAACTGCTTTGAGCACTACAACCCCTATACCGGGCACGCGTGCGAATACCGAGGCATCGACGACTACCAGCACTCCTGGGTCGACGATCTCATCGTGCGCGGGTTCGCCGGGCTCGAGCCCGTGGGCGCACGCGGCTGGGCGTTCGGCATGTCGCGCGACGACGAGCGCCCGGGCGTCCTGTTCGACCCGCTCCCGGGCGGGCCGGAGACACTCCGCCTGCTCAACGTAGGGGTCCGCGGGCGGCGATGCGACGTCATGATCGAGGGCGGGCGAGCGTGCCTGACCGTCGACGGACAATCACACGAAACCACCATCGGTACGCCGATGTTCTTGCCCTTCGAGAGCTAGGGGGAGCGCTTGCACACGACACACTCGCTCAACGGTCCATGGTCCATCACGCCCGAAGGCGGCCGGTCGGCGGCGATCCAGGTGCCGAGCCCGTGGCAGTCGGTCGTCCCCGACGACGGCCCGGACGTCGCGACTTATGCGCACGCCGCCGAGTTGCCCGAGGGCTTCGCGCGTGACGGCGCCCGATACTGGCTGCGCTTCGAGGCGGTCGCGACCGACGCGCGCGTGCGCGCCGCCGCGCGCGATCTCGGGCGGCACGTCGGCGACTGGTTGCCGTTCCAGTTCGAGGTTTCGCCCGAGTCGATTGCGTCGGGATCGCTCGACCTCGAAGTGCGCGTCGATCGCATGCGCCCCGCGGCGCCGGTGTGGGTCGACGGGCACCCGATCCAGGGCGGGCACATCACCAAGGGTTTCCACGACGTGCTCTCGATGCAGCACGCGGGCATCTGGGATGATGTCACGCTGGTGCGCACGGGGGCGCTCTGCCCGATCCCGAACGGCATCGTGGTGCGCGCCGACGGGCGCACGGGCGAGGTGTCCGCGGGCGTGATGCTCGAGCCGAACGAGGGCGGTGCGCGCGGCACGCTCAAGCTCCGCGTGCGCGATGGCGGCGGCAAGGTGATCGCGCAAGCGGAAGGCCCGATCGAAGCCCCACGCAAGCGCGAGGAGAGCGATTCGCCGCCTGCGCCGGCTGCGACGGCCAGGGTTGAATCGCCGGCGTTGTGGTCGCCCGAGAGTCCCGCGGCCTACGCCGTGGACGTCGAGCTTGTCGACGCGTCTGGCGAGGTGTCGTTCGCAGAGTCGCGCCCGATCGCGTTCCGCGTGTTCGAACTCGGCGGGCGCGAGGGGCGGCGCGTGCTGCTCAACGGCTCGCCGCTCTTCATCTCGGGCATCCTCGATTGGGGGCACGAGCCGGACCACGGCGCGCCCACGCCGAGCGAGGAGGAGCTTCGCGAGCGGTTTACCGCGTTGCGCGCTCGCGGGATCAACACCGTGTGCATCTGCATGTGGTATCCGCCCGAGCATTACTACAGAGTGGCGCTCGAAGTGGGCATGATCCTGTGGCAAGAGCACCCGGTGTGGAAGCCGCCCATGGGCGACGAACTGCTCGACGAGTACAAGACCCAGCTCAAGCGGTGCTTCCGTCGCGATGCGCGGTACTCAGCGATCGGCGTGCTGAGCGCGACCTGTGAGCACGAGGCGTTCAACCCGAGGCTCGGGGCGTGGTGGTGGGACCGTGCGCACGAGTGGATGCCCGACACGATCCTCCAGGTGCAGACCTCATTCTTGCACTGGGCGGACAACGAGCGCACGGATCTGTACGACGAGCACACCTACGAGAACTCCGGACGGTGGGTGCCCTATCTCGAAGAGCTCGATCATGCGCTCGACGCGCTCCCGCCGAAGCCGTTCGCGATGGGCGAATCGGTGCTGTATTCGTCGGTGCCGGACCCGAACTCGGTCGAAAGGGAGATCAAGCGCCGGGGCACGACGTGGTGGGCGCCCAAAGTGCGCGGGCACCTGCACGACCTGCTCCATGAGTTGGACGCGCGGTACGGCCCGGGCGCGGGGGCGCGGTTCACGCGGCAGGTCGACGCGTATCACCTGCGCGGGCGGCGCTTTCAGACCGAGCGCGTGCGCGCGCAGCCGCACCGCATCGGGCTCGTGCACAATCACATCCGAGACGTGCCGATCTGCCCTTGCGGGTTGATGGACGACGCGGGCAAGTGGCGGTTTACGCCAGAAGAAGTGCGTGCGCTGCTCGATCCGGCGGTGTTCCTGCTGGAGACGTCGGAGCATCGCGTGGCCCACGTGGGTGGCGAGACGATCACGCTGCGAGTAGGTGTTTCGAACTTCTCGCGGGAGGTGCGCGGGGGGCGCATCGAGATCGAGATCACCCTTGAGGGTCATGTGTGGCAGAAGCAAGAGATCAAGTCCTCCACGGAGCCGGGCGAGGTTTCGTTTGCGGCCGTGGGGTTGACGCTCCCGGAGGTGGAGCGCCCGACGGCGTTGACCGTGCGCGCGCAGGGGGAGGGGATCGCGCCCAACTCCTGGCGGTTGTGGGTGCTGCCGAAGGAGGGCGCGCCGCCCGAGGGCGCGTGCGTGCTCGCGGGCCATGCGCACACGGAGATCGAGTCGTCGCTCGATTTCGAGGAGAAGCGGTATTCGTCGGGTTGGGGGCTCGCGAACAGCGTGTGGACGCCGCGTCAGCCCGTGCCGACGGAGGTGCTGCCCGATGCGCCGACTTGGGACGGCAAGGGTGCGCCACCAGAGGGCGCACGCGTGGTGCTGACGCATCGGCTGCTCCCGAGCGTGGTGGATTGGGTGGAGCGCGGCGGGCGCGCGCTCGTGCTGGTGAGCAAGGCGACGCCGGTGATGCGGCCGACGACGGTCAATCTCTGGGGGCACGCGCCGCTTGTGCTTCCGGCGGGACCATTCCACGACACGGACGCCGATTGGCTGCTCGAGGTGCTCGACTTCGACCTGACGCGGCGTTGGCAGCGCGCGGTGCCGTCGGACGAGTTGGGCTGGGCGGATTCGCTCGAGCCGGCGATCCGGTTGGTGCATCTGCACGATCGGGCCGAGGCGATCGGGCGTCGTGACCTGCTGGCGTTCGCCCGATGCGGTGGTGGCGTGATCGGGATCGCGAGCCTGGACGTCGGCGAGCCGTCGGCCCGGTTCGTTGTGCGTCAATCGCTCGATTGGTTGGCGTCGGGGAGCCTCCCGCGCGGTGCGATCGACCCGGCGCAACTCCGAGAAACCGCGAAGAAGCGAGACTGAGGGCGGTTCGTCGTGAGGAGTTGGTGAAGAAGGCAACGGATGCCTTGCATTGCGGGGCGGACACCTGTAGATTCTTGCGCGTGGGAGGTCGGCGTTCGCTGGCCGCGACACGGAACGTCCTTTCCCCCGACCGCTGCTGGCAGTTGCGCGTGCGTCCGGAGGAGATGCACGCGGACGCCGCGGCGGTCGGTCATTTTTGGCCTGCCCGGCGTGTGGTTCGCGGAGCGGATAGAACGTGGCGTGCGCGCTGCCCGTCTCAACCCGTTCCGAGGCCTGCCCAACCCCCGCGAGGTGTGGGCGTGGGGCATGTACGACTTGGCGAACCAGTCGTTCACGCTGATCATCGTGACGATGTACTTCGGGCTGTACGTCAAGGGCGTGGTCGCGCCGGATGCGGAGCGCGGGGCGGCGTTGTGGGGTTGGCTCGGGTCGGGGAGCATGCTGGCGGTGGTGGCGTTGTCGCCGTTTGTGGGGGCGCTGGCGGACGCGCGGCGTTGGAAGAAGAAGCTCTTGATTGGGACCGGGCTCTTGTGCGCGGGTCTGACGTGCGCGTTTGCGGGGCTTGGACCCGGGGCGGTGGTGTGGACGGCGCTGCTCTTTGTGCCGGCGAACATCGCGTACAACCTCGGGGAGAACCTTCTCGCGAGTTTCCTTCCCGAGATCGCGACGCGACAGAACATGGGTCGCGTGTCGGCGACGGGCTGGGCGATGGGGTACATCGGTGCGCTGCTCTTGCTCGCGTTGTCGGTCGCGATGATCCTCGGCTTTGGGTGGAAGAACCCTGAGCAGTACCCGCCGCTGTTTGTGCTGGCGGGTGTTTGGTTTCTAGCGGCGGGTGTGCCGACGATGCTCTTCTTGCGTGAGCGCCCGAGCGATCCCGAGTTGCGCCGTGAAAGCGTGATCGGGCTCGCGTGGAAGCGTCTGGCGGGGACGGTGCGCGAGGCATCGAAGTTTGCGCACCTGCTGCGGTTTCTAGCGGTGTTCTTTGTATATGCGATCGGCGTGCAGGCGGTGATCTACTTCGCCGGCATCATCATGCAGGATGGATTTGGGTTTGACCCGATTAAGCTCACGCTCTTCATCTTGCAACTGACGGTGACGGCGACGATCTCGGCGATCGTGGTGGGGCGCGTGCAGGATCGCGTGGGGCATGTGCGCACGATCTCGGCGGTGCTCGCGGTATGGCTCTTGGGCACGGGCGGTCTCGCGACGATGCTTTTGCTGTCGCTCCCGGAGTGGGTGTTTTGGGTGTTGTCGAACGCGGTAGGGATCGGGCTTGGTGGGATCGGCTCCGCTTCGCGGGCGCTGGTGGGGGTGTGTACGCCGGCGCCGAAGACCGCGGAGTTTTTCGGGTTGTGGGGGATGACGTACAAGTTTGCGGGCGTGGTGGGGATCGCGGCGTT
>JAUIFD010000054.1 GCA_030429485.1 Phycisphaerae bacterium
TCTGAGTCGCCGCCAAGATCCGTCTCGCCCCCGGTGCTGGCGGGCGTTTCGGCGCCTCCCAGGCTCTCGCGATACGACGCGATTTCCTCCGGCGTCGCACGACGAAGCGAAGCGCTCTCCACGTACCCACGCGCCGCACTCGGCGGGGTCACAAGATACCCCGCGAGGCTCCCGGTCCCGTCGCGCAGCGGCTCGACGACATCCAATCGGTCGCCCACTTCGAGCTCGTGCCCCGCGGGCAAGAGCCGCTGCCAGCTCCGCATCAGCCCACGCTCGCCGCTGTACGACTTCAGGGCCGTCTTCCGCCGGACCTCGAGCTGTCCACCGCCGAGTTCGCGCACGTCGCCCACGACGACCGCCGCGGGCACGCCCGCCGGGTACGCGATCCTCGACCACCCGTTGCCCTCGCCGTCGACACGCACCACGCGTCCCGCGGAAAGGTCGGTGACGGCGTAATAGTGGTGGTAATCCCCCGACCGCATCGGGGCTTTCTCCGCCACCACGGCGTAGTAGGCTTCCACCGCCTGCATTTGCCCTAGGGAGCGAGCTCCGAAGGCCAGAAGCGCCGCGCTGACGGCGAGGAAGATCGATCGGGGAACCACGAGACCTGAAGCCACGGCACACCTCCTGTTGCCAAGCGGGGGTCGGGTGCCGACACTACCGCGAGTCCGCCGCGGTACGCCCGCACCGGCAGTCTACCCACACCCACCCCCGAACGGGGCCGACCCATAGCCCCACCCACCGGAATCGAGCCCACGCATGGATCATCGCGGTTCACAGTCCCCCGTCGCCCTGCTTCTCGCCGCCGCGGCGCTCACCGTTGTCGGGTGCAGCCCGTCTCCGCTCCGCCCGGGTTCGGAGCTCGAGCTCCGCAACTCGGTCATCCAGTCCATCCAGCGCGAGCTCGCGGGCGCGGCTCGACACCCCGAACCCCGCTTCACAGCGCCGATGCCCGACGATCTTCCGATCGAGGAGCGGTTCTACGACGAGCTCAACCGGATGGCCGGGCCCAACGCCGAGCCGCCCAAGCGCGAGCCCTTCGGCGAAGACCTCCTCGGCGAACCCACCCAGCTCGAAGGCGTCGCGCTCGAGCACGCGGTCCGCCTCGCCGTCGCGAACAACCTCGAAGTCCAGTTCGCACGCTTCGAGCCGGCGATCGCCGAAGCCGACGTCGTGGCCGCCCAGGCGCAGTTCGACTTCGTCTTCGGCGCCGACACCCGCTACAACCGCGTCGACCGACCCGGACTCTCCACGAGTTCCGCGTTCGGCTCCTCCTCAGGCGACACGCAGCAGGAGCGATTCGAGAACGAGTTCTCCCTCCGCAAGCTCCTGACCGGCGGCGGGCAGTTTGCAACGCGCCTCGAGCACGACTTCGTGGACGACGAGTCCAACGGGCGCACGTTCGAGCCGAATCCGTCGAACGACGTCGGCATCAGCTTCCAGTACGACCAGCCGCTGCTCCGCAACTTCGGATCGCGCGTCGCGCTCGCCCAGGTCTACCTCAACCAGAACGCCGAGCGCGCCGCGATCGCCGACCTCAACCGCGTGCTCAACAACCGAGTGCACGAGACCGAGCAGACCTACTGGGAGCTCTGGCGCTCGCACTGGGACCTCGCCATCGTGCAGCGGCTTCTCGAGCGCGGCGAAGACGTCGAGGAGAAGCTCCGCATCCGGCGCGAGGCGGGCCTTGAGGTCTCGCAGGCCCAGCTCGCCGACGCCGTCTCGCGCGTGAAGCAGCGTCGCTCGCAGGTGCGCCAGGCGCAGAACGCCGTCCGCCGCAACTCCGACCGCCTGAAGCAGTTCGTCAACGATCCGCGCGTCCCGGTCGGCTCAGAGATCGTGCTTGCGCCTTCCGACGCGCCACTTGAGGAGCCCTTCGAGTTCTCCCTGCTCGACGCGATGACCACCGCGGTCCTCACCCGCCCGGAGGTCGATCAGGCGATCCTCGGGATCTCCGACGCCACCATCCGGCAGGAAGTCGCCGACAACCAGCGTCTGCCGCAGCTCAACCTCGTCGCGCAGATGCGTCTGTCCGGGCTCGACGACGGCATGGGCGGGTACAACCAGGCGTTCGAGGGCAAGTACCTCGACACGCTCGTCGGGCTTGTCTTCGAGCAGCCCATCGGCAACCGCGCCGCGGAAGCCGACTATCGCAAGCGCCGCCTCCAGCGCCAGCAGGCCGTCAAGTCGTACCGCAACACCGCGCAGAACATCATCCGCGAGGTCAAGGACGCGCTCGACAACGTCTACCTCCAGTACCAACTCGTCGGACAGCGCCGCCAGGCGCGCATCGCCGCAACCGAGTCGCTCCGCTCGCTCGAGGTCGAACAGGAGCAGCTCGAGGGCCTGACGGCTGTGCAGCTCGACCTCCGGCTCAACCGCCAGGAGCGTCTCGCCACGGCCGAGCGCGAGGAGATCCAGGCCCTCGCGGACTACAACATCGCGATGTCGGAGCTCTTCCGCGTGACCGGCACGATCCTGCCGCGCAACGGCATCGAGATGGCTGTTCCCAACAACAACGGCGATTCGTGGTACCAGAACCGCTCCATGCCCAACACCGAGGCGGCGATCGAGACGGGCACGCCGTACAACGATCAGGTCGGATACCGCAGCTACGGCCCGGCGCAGGGGCTCCGCGGCGGCGGAACTGCGCCGGCGCCATCAACCGACGCACCCCCCGTCGCCGCGCAACCGACGCGCACGCCCGACGCACCCGAACCTGCGCCCGCCGAACCCGTCCAGCAGATGACGCCCATCGGCGACTGAGCCACGCCGCGGTGAATCGTGGGAGTTGCCCAAGCCGAGGGGGCCCTCGGCTGCGGTACGCTGGCTCCATGCGTGTACACACCCATCGTGTCCGGTCGTTGGCGAGGAGTTGCTGGTGCGCCGCGCTCGCCGTGTCGGCGGCCGTATCCGTCCTCCATGCCCAACCGAGCGAGACGCTCTACGTCAACGCCAACATCTACACCATGGACGACGCTCATCGTCGCGCCGACGCGATGCTCGTCCGCGGCGACGTGATCAGCGCCCTCGGCACACGCCAAGAGCTTGAGCCCCGCGTCGGCGCGCGCGGCATGATCATCGACCTGGAAGGTCGCACCGTCCTCCCAGGGCTCGCCGACGCGCACGGCCACATCACCGGGCTCGGCGCCTACGCCCTCGGGCAGATTGACCTCTCGAACGCGACGTCGTATGAGGACCTCGTCCGCACGGTCGCGGCCCGTGCGCGCCTGACCGACGAGGGCGACTGGATCGTGGGGGGGCGGTGGGACAACGAGTCTTGGCTCGACAACAAGCTCCCCGACAATCGCACGCTGTCCGACTTGACGCCCGACAACCCCGTCGTCCTCTCGCGCGTCGACGGGCACGCACTGCTCGCCAACAAGCGAGCGCTCGAACTCGCCGGCGTCACCGCCGAGACACCCGATCCACCGGGCGGCGCGATCCTCCGCTTCGACGACGGCACACCCACCGGCGTGCTCGTGGACAACGCGGAAGGCCTCGTCGGACGCGCCATGGGTGATGCCGCGAGTTTCTCCACCGAAGCGCTCATTCTCGCAGCGCAGGAGCGATGCCTCGCCGCCGGCCTGACGTCCGTGCACGACGCGGGCGAGTCGGCCGACGACATCAGGGTGTTCAAGACGCTCGATGCCGACGGGCGGCTCAAGCTGCGTGTGTACGGCATGGTCTCGGCAGGCGCGGCGCGAAGCTACTTCACGCAGCACGGCAAACACTACGGCCCGCGCTATCAGGTCCGAGCCGTCAAGCTCTACGCCGACGGGGCGATGGGCTCGCGCGGCGCGTGGCTCCTCGAGCCCTACGCCGATCGACCGACCGATGACGCGGGGCGACCGTACACGGGGCTCGCGGTCTCGGGGCTCGACGAGATGGAGTCGCTCGTGCAGTTCTGCGCCAAAGAGGGCGTCCAGGCGTGCACGCACGCCATCGGTGACCGGGCCAACCGCGAGGTGCTCGACATCTACGAGCGCGCACTCACGCCCATCTACCGCAAGCAGAGCTACGTCGAGTCCATGAACCCGCGCTTCCGCGTCGAGCACGCGCAGCTGCTGCACCCCGACGACATATCGCGCTTCGCATCGCTCGGCGTGATCGCCTCGATGCAGCCGACGCACTGCACGTCCGACATGCGTTGGGTCGAAGAACGCGTGGGCGAGGAGCGGGCGCGAGGGGCGTACGCGTGGGCGAGCCTGCTGCGCACAGGCGCAGTCATCGCGGCCGGGAGCGATTTCCCTGTCGAAAGCCACAACCCGTTCCTCGGCTTCTATGCCGCCGTCACGCGACAGAACGCATCGAGCGAGCCGGGCGGCGGGTGGTTTCCGAGCGAGCGCATGACGCGCGACGAGACGCTCTACGCGATGACCCGCGCGCCGGCGTATGCATCATTCCAGGAAAACGCCATCGGCCAGCTTGCTCGCGGATTCGCGGCCGACTTCATCGTCATCGACCGCGATGTCATGACCTGCGATCCTCGCCAGATGCTCGACACACGCGTGCGGATGACGGTGATCGCCGGCGATGTCGTGTATCAGGCCGACGACTGACGCAAGTGCCGAAGCGCGTGCCTTCCGTGCCACACTGACCTGCCCTGAGGTCAGTGCTCCTCCCCTCGTGGCACAGGCGTCTCGCCTGTGATCTCCTCGGGCTCCTCGCGCCCTGCGTGATCACCCCCCGCCCACCAGCGACACCACCTCCACAACGTCGCCCTCGCGCAGCACGCACGCCGCGCGAGATCGCTTCGGCACCAGCTCGCGGTTCACCTCCGTCGCGCACGGCGCGTCGGTAAGCCCGAGCGAGTCCACAAGCTCCGCGAGGGTCGCCTGTTCCGTGAGTTCGTGCGGGTCGCTGTTCACGACGATGAGCATCTCTGACTGTATGCGAGGACGGGTTCAGCCTACCACGTGCGATAGGGACGGTTGAGCGCCGAGGCTCGGCACGCCGACATCCCGTCGCGACACGCGCGAAGGAACGGGTGCGTCACCTCGTCCGGCACTCGGATCTGCGGGCGGGTTCTCTCATCCACCAGCAGCAGCAGCACCGGCGCCCCGAGAGTCGAGGGCACGCCCGGCACGTCATTGGCGAGTGCGCACGCGATCGGCCGGCGACTTCCTTGGGCCGGGTCCTTGAAGTGATGCACATACCAGACGAAGTAGGCCTCCGGGACCTCGACCCAGAGACCGAAGGCGAACGCGTGAGTTTGGCCATCCACCGCTACGGGCAGGACGCACCGGACGAAGAACCGGGCTCGTTGATCGTCCAGCGCGATCGCGCACAGGTCGTCGCTGGCCTTGCCACGGGCCCGCTCGGCTTCGGTGAGCGCAAGCCACGCGTCGGGCCGCTTGTGCACGGGATCGAAGATCACATGCGACTCGCCACATCGGCGGCATCGTTCCGCCACGCGCTCAGTCCAGCTCAATCACCCGCACATCCCGATACCGGACCACGTTCCCCGGATGGTGCCCCTGCACCGCGAACCGCCCAGCGTCGAACTCGGTGAGCGTGGTGTCCACCATCGGCACGCCGTTGATCCACGTGCGGATGTGATCGCCTTCAGCCCGGATGCGGTAGTCAAACCACGCCTCATCGCGCGTGATCGGCTTGTCCTGTTGCTCGGGCCAGGCGCGGTTGTAGATGCACCCGGTGAAGTTCTTCGGATCGTGCTGATCGACCTGCGCCTCGTACCCCTGATCGGTCGGCCACGTGTCGGGGTTGTCCTTGTTGGGCTCGCACCGGAAGTAGATCCCCGAGTTGCCGTGCGAGATCACGTGCACGAGCGCACGAAACTCAAAGTCATCAAACCTGTCCTCGGTGAAGAGGTGCCCGGGCCCGTTGCGCCCAACGAGTTCGCCGCCCTCGACCTTCCACTCCGCAGCACCCGTCGCAAACCAGTTGTCATCCAGGTCTCCCGTGATCAGGTGGCGCATCCCCTCCGGCTCCGGGTCAGGCGAGAGATCGCGGATGCGGATGTTGCGGTACCGAAACGCGTGCCCGTGATCCTGCAGCGCGATGTACCCCGTCGTTGCGCGCGTGTTGAGCGGCAGGGCGTTCGCTGGCTCGCGGAAGTACCCGCGCCCGTCGAGCTTCTGCGCCTTGTGGATCTGCGTGCCGTTGAGCCACACGTCGAGCGTGTCGCCCACGAGCTTGACGCGGTAGGTGTTCCATTCGCCGGGCTTGTTGACCGCCATCGCGGCGGGGGCGATCGCCTCGTACACGGCGCCGCAGTTATGCACGTCGGGCTCCTGCCCGTACGTGTCGAGCATCTGGATCTCCATGCCCGTAAACGCCGGATCACCGTTGGACGACCCGCGCAGCCCGAGCCCGGAGTTCCCACCCTCGGGCATGAAGAAATCGAGCTCGAGCTCGAAGTCGCGGTACATGCGATCGGTGCGCAGCCACCAGCCCTTGCCGGGCTTGGCGAGCATGAGTTCGCCGTCTTTGACGGTCCATGCGCCTTCTTCGCCGCCGCCGGCCCAGCCGCTGAGGTCTTCGCCGTTGAAGAGGTCGCGCCACTCGGGCTGGACATTCGTGCCGTGGGCGCCGCCATCCGTCGGATGGGTGTTGGTGGGGCGATACGCAGCGGGGACGATCTTCCGTTCCAGGTGCTCGGCGCCAAGTTCCGCCCCGCCGACGCGCGCACCATCGTGCTCCAGGATCATCAGGTTCGCAAACTCGATCGGCGCCCCGTGGTTCTGCAGCGCGATCGGGCCCTCCTCCGCCACCCCCGGCAGCTGCGCGCGGTCGAGCACGGTCTCACCGTTGAGGACCACGGTCAGGCGATCGCCGACCATCGTGATCTCGAAGCGGTTCCACTGCCCGATCGGCGCATCGGCGTTGACCTTCGGCGTCACGCCCGCGCGCACCTCGGCGGGCATCGAACCGTCCGTGCGATACCCGTACACCTCGCCCGACCCGCAGGGCCAGCACCAGATGTTCACCTGGCTCTTCGAGCTTCCCCGGAGGTAGATGCCCGAGTCGCCCGCGTCCTGCACCGTCTGCGTCACCTGGTTGCCCGACGCGTCGGTCTTGTTGTCGCCGTTGGCGAGGATCACCGGGCGTTCCATGGGCCCGGCCTTACCCGTCCAACGCCAGTCCGCGATCAACGTGAAGTCCTTGTACGACCGCTCCGACCACAGGTCCTGCCCCTTGCCGTCGTAGCGCAGCACCCAGTCGGCCGCCTGCCAGTGTCCCTCGTTCTCGGGGGTCACCTTCCAACCCGAGAGATCCACGCCCGTGTAGATGGGCCTGAACCCGCGCGCCTCATCGGCGCGATCGGACGCCGAGAGCCCCCGTGAGCCCGGCAGTTGCTTGATGCGGATGTTCCGAAACTCCGCCGGCGAGCCTTCCGACTCGAGGCAGATATACCCCTCGCGCGGGCTCGCCTGCTCGCCGCGCGTCACGACGCGCCCGTTGACCGCGAGCGTCACCGAGCCGTTGTTGCACTCCAGGCGGTAGTGATTCCAGAGCGGGGCGTCGAACGCGCGCCGCTCGATCGGGTACGCCCGCGAGTTGGTCACGCCCTCCTTGAGCGTCAGCGGAGTCAGCACGGCGCCGTGGATCGGGAAAATGTCGCCGTCCGACGTGTACCAGTCGCTCTCGAGCCCGTCCATCACCTGGACCTCGACCGATCGCGTGAACGGCTGCCCGCGAGCCGTGACCGGGTCCGACCAGATGAACAGCCCCGCGTTGCCGCCCGCTTGCAGATGCCGGTATTCCATCTCGAGGACATAGTTCTCGTAGCGCTCCGTCGTGCGGATGACGCCCGTCGGCTTGCCCGTGCAGGCGATCACGCCATCGCGCACGGTGAAGGTGTCGGGCGCACAGTTCACGTTGACCCACCCCGACAAGTCGCGCCCGTTGAAGAGGTCCGTAAACCCCGCCTCTCGCGTGCGCAGACGCCCCATCTCGTCCGCGTTCGCCACAGGCGCGTTGATCGGGAAGTCATCGAAACGGAACGGGGAGGCCGGCAAGCCCTCCTTGTTGAAGAGGCTCGCGTCGCAGTCGTCGTCCCATCCGTACCGCACACCGACGGCCCGCTTCACGCTCGGCGTCGAGACGACGACAGTATCGCCGTCGATCTTCGCCTCCGCGACGTGGAACGTGCCGTCCTCGCCCGCGAGCGTGAAGAAGCGGAGCCCGCCGTCACCCGCGACAAGCCCGCCGCCGACGTTCTTGAACTTCACCCGCGCCTCGCCCCCGCGAAACTCGACGCCGGTAGGCATCGGGCTGCCCGGCAGGATGTCACGCCCGTAGGTATCCGCCAGCGCGAGTCGAGCCAGGCGCTCGCCCACCGTGGTCTTGTCCCGCGGATGGATGTCGCGGGGGTTGCCCACGTCCATCGTCACCACGAGCCCGCAGTTCGGCACACGCTCCGCGACAAGACGCTGGGCTTCGCGCACCATCGCCGTCTGCCCTGCGTCGCCGCCGTAGGTGTACGGCGCGAGCTGCACGATCTCGAACGCAAACTCCTCAGCGCTGCGCCCAAACGACTTGCGCCAATCCTCGATCATCGTCGAAAGCAGACGCTCGTATTGGTCCGGCCCATAGCGGTTCGACTCGCCCTGATACCAGATCGCCCCCGCCGCCGAGTAGGGTGTGATCGGCGCGATCATGCCGTTGTAGAGGGCCGTCGGCGTGTGCTGGTTGATGCCCGTGTCCTGGCTCGGGTTGGCCGCATCGGCGCCCGCGCCGCGCTTCCATCGCCACGTGCCCGCGAGCGGCGTCTCGACATTGCCGAGCGTGAGCTTCATCAACCCCGCGTCGGTCCCGAAGTTGCCCGGCCCGCCCGTATCGAGCATCCGCACCGCGATCGTGTTCTCGCCGCGCTTGATCACGCCCGCGGGGATCTCGTACCGGCGCGGCACGTTCCACTTGTCGCCCCCGTGCATGCCGCCGACCAGCTTGCCGTTGATCCAGACGTCGTCCTGGTCGTCGATCGCCCCGAGCGTGAGCACGCCCGCGCCGTCGCGATCGGAAGTAAACGTCCGGCGGAAGTACACAAACCCGTCGAACCCGCCGAGCCCCAGATCGTCCATCGTCGCAGGCGCACTCGTCTCGCCCCACGACGCGTCGTCAAACCCCGCGCCGCGCCACGCCTCCGGCATGCCGCTCGCGCGGTCAATCGCCGCCCCCGAGTCGTCGCGCCGCGCCGCCAGCGTGCGCTCGCGCTCCTGCGGGTCGCCCATCGTCGCCATCAGGTCGAGGCCCTGGTCGTACCACCCGAGCGGACGCAGCGCCTCACCGCTCGCCCAAGCCTCGGCCCGCGTGCCGCCCCAGTTCGACGACACGAGCCCGATCGGTACGCCAAGCTCCTGGTGCAGCCGCGCGCCAAAGAAGTACCCCACGCCGCTGAAGCTGCCCACCGTCCCCGGCGAGCACGCCTTCCACGACGCCTCGACATCCACCCGAGGGTGAGCGCTGATCACATGCGGCACGTCGAACAGACGAATCTCCGGATGGTCCGCACTTGCGATCGCCTCCGCCCCGCCATCGGAAGCCGAGAGCGGCCACTCCATGTTCGACTGCCCGCCGCAGATCCACACCTCGCCGAGCAGGATGTCGCTGACCGTCACGCTCGTCTCGCCCGCCGCGGTCAGCGTGTACGGCCCGCCAGCCTCCCCAGTCGGGATCGTCGTCCGCCAGATGCCCCGCCCGTCCGCGACCGCCGTCCCCTTGGCGTCGGTCCAGCTGGCCGTGACGGTCACCCGCTCCCCAGGCCGTCCAAACCCCCAGATCGCCGCGTCGGAGTTCCGCTGCAGCACCATGCCATCCGACATGATCGAGGGCAGCGAAACGTCGGCGTGGACCACCGAGGCGCCGAACGCGAGCACGGCCGCAGCCGCACGACAAATCTTGGACAGCATGGGTCTCTCCGAAGGGTCGGACCAACAGTGTAACGCTGGCGAGAGGGGGCTTGGGGAGCGCGTCGCACCCGGCGTCCGGCGACCGCTCCCGAGGGAGGCTCGGTGGGGGTTTGTGCTGGTGGAGTAGACCGCCGCGGTCTTCCGTGTCAGTCACGACGAACTCGCGAGCCCGCACTCGGGGCACACGCTCCCGAGGGGCGTTGGATAGGCGCACCACGGGCACAGCCCCCGCCTGTGCCGGCGATGGCGGCGCAACTCGCCAACACCAGCGCTCACCGTGAGGATCGGCACGAGGTAGACGAGCGTGTTGCCGGCGAAGCGCAGCGGGTCGAGACCGTAGGGGAGGATCCGGATGTTGCTGCCTCCGGCTGGCGCCCCATCGAGAAACGCCCCGTTGATGAGCCCTCGCCCGTGCGTTCGCATTTCGCACCAGTTGCTTCGCAACGGGAACCCGCTCAGGATCGCAAAGAAGCAAGTCGCGCAATCACCCCGGTCAGCAAACGAGAGCGCTGACTTAGAGAAAGGGACAGCACGTGCTCGCAACTCGTCGGTGTACGACTTCTCGACGTGGAGCATCTGCTCGGGATACCACAGTTGAGCGAGAGTCACGAATCGGTGCTCATTTCTGGAGACGGTTACAAGGCGATCGTCGCGCATGAGATAGGGGCGTTCGCGGACATAGCGCCCGCCAGTGAGTTCCCGCACGGGCATCGTCCACGCCGCCCACAAGACGGGGACCTGCGAACACACCGCCGCCACCGGCGCCGCCCACGAGAGGCGAACGAGCCACCGTGTCACCAGTTCGCGTGCGGGCCTCGGCACGCGCGCAGTCTACAAACGCTCTACACCCGTCCCACCACAAACACAATAAAGCTCTCATCCAACTCGTCCGGATCGGTCACCTGGTTGAGATACGCCCGCCCCTCGTCGTCGATCGCGTCCGGGTGCTTGTTGTAGACCTCGGTCGACGTGAACCCCGCCTCCTCCATCGCGTCGCGCAGCTCGGGGGGCGACCAGAGCCGCCACTCGTACACAAACGCATCCTCAAACTCCGCTTCCACCACGCCCGCCCCCGAAACCACGCGGAAGTGCAGCACGTCGGTCACCATCCCCGTCAGCGGGTCGGCCTCGCGCTGCTCCCACGTGTACCGCACGCGCGAGCCCGCGTGCTCCCCCTCACCGATCCAGTGCTCGCGATGCACCTCGCCGAGGATGAACGTGCCCTCCCCGCCGTACGTGTCGCAGATGAACACGCCCGGGCTCCCCGCGCCGCTGCCCTCCAGGCGCCGGCGTGCATGGCGCAGATACGCCACAAGCGCAGCCCGCGTGTGCCAATACCCGATCGAGAAGTTGCCCACAAACACCACGTCGCACGGCGCGTCGCACGCCATCACATCGCCGACAACCCGCTCGATGCGCGCATCCTCGCCGCGATACGCGAGCGCCTCCGAATCGCGATCGACCGCCACCGCGCGCCCGCCCTCGACCACTTCCACCCACCGTCGAGACATCGCCGCCGTACCCGCGAAGTCCTCGCCCAGCACCCGCGGCTCGCCCCCATGGATCGCCACCACCACCGGCACCGCCTGCTCCGGGCTCTGGACACAAATCTCATAGAGGTCATGACGCGTCAGTGGGGTGCTCACGCGGGGAGTCTATTGATGCGCGCGGCACCCCCGCCGAGCCGCCGCAAGAAGCGGCAAGGCCCCCGTACCATCAGGCGTGTCGCGCCTCGCCATCATCGTGTTTGCTCTGTTGGCCGCGACGGGATCGGCCCAGGAACAACCGGCGCCCGAGGATGAGGCTTACCGCATCTACATGTCGATCCTCGATGACCCCGCGTGGAACAGCGTCAGCGACGCAACCATGCTGTTGTTCGAGGACGGCGAGCTGCGCTTCGTCGGCAACGCCGACCGTTGGACGCGGCGCGACGCGGAACAGGGGCTACTGCGCGCTCAGCCGCTCCTCGACCGTGCCGCCCGGGCAGCGGAGTACCCGCAGTGCGACTTCGCCATCGGTCCCGGGGCGCTCGATCCTCAACTCGACGCCGTGTCGCCCGGTCGGTTTCGTGCGCTCGCGCGTGCGTTGCTAACCGATGCCGGGCGACTTGCCGTCGAGGGCGATGTCGAGACCAGCGTCGATCGCATCATCACGGTTGTTGGCATCGCGCGTCACCTTTCGGACGAGCCGAACGCCATGGCCGCGATGATCGCCGCGGGCGTGCTCGGAATGCTCACAACCAATGAAGGCCTGCTTCAGGAGATCGTCCTCTTCCCTCGCGACCAACGCGACCGCATCATCGCAGCGCTCAAGACTCTGGATCGCACCGATCCCTGCGGGTATCGCGAGGCCTGGCACGCCGACGCCCTGCACACGCTCGACTGGATCGACAACGACGTCCTGCCCCGCGGTGGCCACCGCAAACTCGCGGCCCGCATCGCCGAAACCGGGAAGACGCCCGTCCAGATTCTCGAATGGTCGAACCAAACGCGGGCATGGACAGGCAAGCCGACCGACCCCGCGTTCGCCGATACGATCCCGCGCATCATCCAAGGACAGAAGGAACTCTCGCGCGACCCAGGCTACAGGCGCGACATGGCCATCGGCGCGCGCGCCCTGGTCGAGGACGTCTACGGGCATTGGTACACCGATGGCGTGTCCTCGATCGACGCAGCGATCGACGTCGCCGACGCCGACGACTCGCAGATCATCCGCTTGGCGCTCGACGGGGCGCCTGTGTTTGTCCGGTTGTATCGGCGTGACGCGTGGCAGGTCCGCGTGATGGTCATCCGGCTCGGCGGCGAGCCAGACTGAATCGGCGCGATCCGCACCGCCCCCTTCCCGTACATTGCAGCATGCGCCGACCCGCCGCGTTCCTCCTCCTGATTCTCGGGCTCATCGCCGTGCCCCTCCAGGCCCAGCCCGAGCCCACCACGCCCGAGGCCATCCAGGAAGCGGCGATCGAGGCCTTCCTCGCTGGCGATCTCGACGCCGCCGAGCGCCACCTCCGCCATCAGCTCGAACTCGAGCCAGACAACTTCGTGCCGCACTACAACCTCGCGTGCGTGCACGCCGGGCGCGACGACCTCGACCGCGCCGCCGACGAGCTCGAGCGCGCCATCGAGCTCGGCTTCATCGACATCGTGCAGCTCACGCGCGACCCGCACCTCGCCCCGCTCCACAGCACGCCGCGCTACGAGCGCATCGTCAAGAACTGGGACAAGATCCTCGACGCCCGCGCCGGCGCAAGCCTCGACGCCGCCAAAGACCGCTTCGGCCCCGAGTACACCTTCCACTCCGACGAACTCCTCCGACTCACCTACGCCTCGGCCTACACCGACGTGTCGACCGCCGAGGCGCAAGAGGAGATCACCCGCGTCTTCGCATGGGCCTACGCCCGCGTCTTCTCATCGGTGCACGAAGCGATGCTCGCGCGCCAAGACGCGTGGGTCATGGTCATCCTCCCCACGCAAGGCGACTTCCTCGCATGGGCGGTGCGCACCTACGGCCGCAGCGCCCGCCAAAACCTCACCGCCATCGGCGGGCACTACTCCCACGACGCGAAGGAACTCTGGGCCGCCGATCTCGGCGCCACACTCCGCCACGAGGCGTTCCACATCCTGCACTGGCGATCGTCCACTCGCCTCGGACAGATGCACGCGGTCTGGATGCAGGAGGGGCTCGCCTCGCTCGTCGAATCGATCGACGTGACCGACGACGGCGAGATCAAGATCATGCCCTGCTGGCGCACCAACCAGGTCAAGTTCCTCGCGCGCGCCGGGCGCCTCCCCTCGCTCGAGGCGTTCTGCACCATGCCGCGCGAGCGGTTCACCTCCGGGCGCGCCCTCGCCAACTACGCCCAGGCCCGCGCCCTCTTCATGTGGATCAACGAACAGGACAAACTCGACGACTTCTACAAGGCCTACGTCGAGGGCTACCGCGACGACCCCATGGGATACAAAGCCCTCTGCACCACGCTCGGGATGGAAGGACGCGAGCTCGACCTCGCCTTCCGCGCCTGGGCGCGCGAACTCCCGAGTGTGCCCGAAGAGGTCCGCCCCGGCACGCCCTCGCTCGGCATCGACATCGAAGCCATGAGCACCGGCGAAGGGCTCGAGGTCATCGGGTTCGCCCCCCGCCGCAGCGCCGGCGGGCTGCGCATGGGCGACGTCATCACCCACCTCGACGGCAAGCCCGTCCGCGACTACTACGAACTCGTCCGCCGACTCGCCGCGTGCGCCAACAACCAGTCCGTCGACGTCCGCTACCGACGCGGACGCGAACACCACACCACGACGATCATCCTGAGCCCCGCGGGCTAACGCACTGGAGCGGGGCGCACATCTCACCATCGGGTGGGTTCCAGTCGCCGCGGGCCTTCGTCGCAACCGGATCGGCCTCCCGCCATACTGCTGACATGGGCGTGCCCGCTGCCACAAACCGTTCCCTCCCCTGGCGTCGCGCACTGCTCGCCCTCCCCCTCGGCGTCATCACCACCTACGCCGTCGCGTGGGCCATCGCCGTCGCGACAGACTGGACCACCATCGACGAACGTCCCGCCGTCATGCAGAACGCGCCGTTGCCCCACCTTCGCACCACCATCCGCGAGCGCACCGGCAGTCGCATGATCACCCGATACCGCGAGCCGACCGGGCGCGGCATACCCCTCGACCCCTCCTACGAGACCGTCTCACACGGCTTCCCCATGCTCGCTCTCGAACAAGCCGACGCCGGTCGCCCGTGGAACACCGGCGGCATCCCGAGCCGCGTGCAGCGATCGCTCTCGTGGGAGCGCGGGTGGCACCCCTCGCGCGACGTCCTCGGCAGACGCATCCCCGACAACGTCTGGGCATGGGGCCTGCCCGTGCGGCCCATGCCACTGCCCTTCGCGATCAACTCGCTGGTCTACGCCGCGCTCTGGTTCGCGATCCTCTCCGTGCTCATCGCGGCCGCACACGCGCTCGTCCGCGCCTCGCGCCGACGTCGCGGGCTCTGCCCGCATTGCAAGTACCCGACGCGCGGCCTCGACATCTGTCCCGAGTGTGGCGAGTAGTCCAATGAAGGCGATCGCCACTCGGATCCCAGCCGACCGACGCAAGGAAAACCCCCAGACTCACCACACCGACACCGCCATTTCTTCCCAATCCGTGGCCCCGAAGTGGCACCGCACCGCGTCTGAGGCATCTTGAACGACAACCGCGCCTCGCGCGCTCGAAGGGGACTCCATGCGCACTGCCACCCTGCTCGCTCTCGCTGTACTTGCCGCTGGGGCTTCCGCCCAGGACGCGTCCTTCACCGCGGGCTCGCTCCTCGTCTCCGGCAGCGCCTCCGATCCCACAGGCGGCTCCGACAGCGCCACCGCCGCCGGCGTCGTCCAGACCTTCGCCCTCTCGGCGGACGGATCCACATCCTCCGGCCTCGTCGGCGCCGAGTTCTCCATGACCGGCTCCATCACCGAATCCAACGTCACCACCATCTCCCTCCTCGGCGCCGGACAGGCCTCGCAGCCCGCCGGCTATGGCGGCGATGCGTCGCTCACGCTCTCCACGCGCGACCTCAACCAGGACGACGACCCGCTCGTCCTCACCGTCTCGGGCGCCGCAGTCGAGTACACCTACGCCATCTTCGACAACAACTCGGCCAACACATTCGTCGACCTTCAGCCCGTCACCGGCGCGTTCCTCCCGGGCAACCGCCTCACTCCCGGGGATTATGCGCTCTCGATCAACTCCAACGTCTTCGTCTCAGGCGGCGACACAGTGAACCCCGCCACGCTCGACTGGACGCTCACCCTGACACGCGTGCCCGCGCCGACCTCCCTCGCCCTCGGCGCCGTGGCGCTCGCCGCAACCACGCGCCGCCGCCGGTGATCCTCGCCGCGAACGCGGGCACGCCCGCACGCTCACCGTGCTCCGGGTGACTCGGGCCGCGCCCCAATCCCGCGCCAACAATGCCCGAGTGCGCATCACCCTCGCCATCGCGGCCGCCACCTGCCCGTGCGCGATGCTGCCGCTCACCGCATGCACCTACTCGCGTGTCGTCCGCGCACGCACGCCGCTCGCCGGGCTCCCGGGCGCCGAGGGCGGCACCGTCGTCGGCGACCGATACGAGAGCGGCAACACACCCGGCCTCGCCACGCCCACCTCACAAAACTACATCCTCCACGACGACGGCTCGGTCGAACTCCTCACCTACTCCGTCTCCGCCCTCATGCTCCACATCCGCGGCGTGCTCGAAAACGACAACGCCGAGATGTTCGTCGAGCAGCTCCTCTCCCAGCGCACCGCCGACGAGTTTCGCGGCCGCGGGCGCGATCCCGGCGAGGCCTTCACCATGCTCAAACAGAACGAGCGCGCGTTCTACGCGCTCTTCTCCCGCATGCCCGCCGGCGAAGCCACACCCGGCGTCTTCATGAACAAGCTCGGCGACCGCACCTACCGCGTCGCCCTCACCGGACTCGCCGCCCGCGACCTCGAATGGCACGCCGTCGACGTCGTCTACGAAGATCGCGAATGGAAACTAAGGTGGTTCAAGTAGCGCACTCGCGACCGCGTGTGAGGCCCAGGACCGCGGGAGGCTCTCGTGGATTCGAACGCACGCCTCGAGTCACTTGAGATCCGACCCTACCGAGAGACCGACTGCCTTCGCGCGCTGACGGCCCTTCTGCATCGCGCCTACGCGCCGCTCGCACACCGCGGCATGCGATACCTCGCCTCGCACCAAAGCGAATCGGTGACCCGCGAACGCATCACCGCAGACGGGGCGGAGGGATTCCTGGCGGTGCTGCACGGGCGCCCGGTGGGTACGGTGACGCTGCGTCCGCCACAGCCGGACTCGGACGTTCCTTGGTACGCCCGCCCCGATGTATGCACGTTCGAGCAGCTCGCGGTCGATCCCGACTTTCAAGGGCGGGGCATCGGCGCCCGACTTCTGGGCCACGTCGAGGCACGGGCGATCGAGCACGGCGCGGCCGAGCTTGCCTGCGACACCTCCGAGCGCGCGGCCGAGTTGATCGACACCTACACGCGGCGTGGCTACCGGGTTGTCGCCCGCACCAACTGGGACGTGACGAACTACCAGAGCGTGATCCTCAGCTGTGCATTGCGCAGCGAGCGGAAGGGGGATCGCTCAACCTGAGTGCTCCCTCCTCCTCCGGCGTGTACCCCGTCCTCCTCACCCGGAAGGAGCCCCATGCCCACCAGGCGCGATCTCAACCTCGACCTCCTCACCCACCTCTGCGAGATATTCGGCGTCCCCGCGTACGGGCAAGGCCGAGCGGCTCTCCCGTCAGCGGGCACCTCTGCCGTGATGGACGGGCGCGCGCAGGCGAGCGCGCGGCGTGTCGCTCGTGGCTTGAACCAGCCTGATCAGCGCCGACGCCGCACCGCGGCCAGAGCCCCAGCCCCACAGGACCATCGCCGACGCCGGCGCCGGCACGCGCGTCAGGGCGATGTTGTCCACGCGGACCACATGCCCGTCCAGGCTCGTGCCCGCGTGGATCCGGAGCGAGAGCATCTCGACCGATTGGAACGGCGTGACCGAGACCCAACCGCCCGTGGTCGCCTCATGATCGACGACAGGAACTGAGGAGTCGGCCAACTCGGCGGCGAGGAAGAGGCGGGTGGTTCCGTCGCTCACCAACTCGTAGTCGAACCCGTCGAGCGTGAAGGGGCTGCCGTCGGTGCATGAGACCGTGACGTCGAAGTCGTCGCCCGCCAACCCAGCCTAACCCGGGTTGACGGTGGCCTGGCGACCTGCTGGGGGGCATCCCGGGGGGACGTCACCGCGTACCCTCACTCCCAAACCGGAAGGACCCCCATGCCCCCCGCCAAGCAACTCAACCTCGACCTCCTCACCCGCCTCTGCGAGATGCCCGGCGTGCCGGGGCGCGAGGAGCGCGTCCGCGCCCTCATCGAGAAGGAGGTCGCCGGACTCTTCGACACCGTCGAGACCGACGCCATGGGCTCGCTCATCTGCCGACGCGCGCCGCGCACCAAGGACGGCAAGAAGGCCAGCGCCAAAGACCCCACACGCGTCATGCTCCTCTGCCACATGGACGAGATCGGCTTCTACGTCACACACGTCTCCGACCAGGGCTTCATCCACATCGACCCCGCCGGAGGGTTCGACACGCGCAACCTCTTCTCCCGCCGCGTCACCGTCTGCACCTCCAAGGGCGACTTCCCCGGCGTCATGAACCCCGGCGGACGCCCCGTTCACATCGCGAGCGAAGAGGACAAGAAGAAAATCCCCGAGGTCAAGGAGTTCATCGTCGACATCGGCATGCCCGCCGCCAAGGTGCGATCCACCGTCCGCGTCGGCGACTACGTCGTCATGGACGAGCCCGCACGCCAGATGGGCGACAAGTTCGTCTCCAAAGCACTCGACAACCGCGTCGCCTGCTGGCTCGGCATCGAGGCCGTCCGCGAACTCGCGAACCTCGCCGAACCCAACCGGTGCGAGGTCATCGTCGCATTCACGACGCAGGAAGAAGTCGGGCTCCGCGGCGCGCGCACCGCGGCCTACGCCGTCCGACCCGACATCGGCATCGGCATCGACGTCACCCTCTCGTGCGACACACCCGGCGTGCCCGACAACGAGCGCGTCACCGTCCAGGGCAAGGGCTTCGGGCTCCACGTCAAAGACTCGAGCTTCATCGCCGACCACAAACTCGTCGACGAGTTCGAGGCCCTCGCGAAGAAGCACCGCATCGCGTACCAGCGCACGATCCTGGCCCGCGGCGGGCAGGACGGCGCCGCCGCCCAGCAGGCCGCCGCCGGGGCCCGCGCCATCGGCATCGTGGTCGGCACCCGCTATATCCACACGGTGACCGAGATGAT
>JAUIFD010000055.1 GCA_030429485.1 Phycisphaerae bacterium
GCCTTCGGTCCGCTGGAAGATGCGGAGGTTGGCGATGCTCGAGGACGAGACGGTATTGTCCTTCGAGATGTCCTCGTGTCGGCACACGCCGGAGAGCACGATGCTCTGCTCTTCGCCCTGGTTGTTGGAGATGGTCTTGGTCGCCTCGACGACGAGCGTGCCGTTGGGCTTGACGTCGATGATCTCGGCGGTGAGACGTGCGGTGAAGCGGTCGGTGCGCTTGAACTCGCCCTCGTTGGTGGATTCGCGCTTCCCGCCGGCGCCGACCTCGACGACGGGGTTGGAATCGCCGGTCTCGAGCTGCGCTTCGAGGAGGTGCTCGAGCGAGGGGAACTGACGGATCGCGCCCTCGAGGTCGAACTCGTTCTCGGTGTCGAGCGACTGCTTGCTCTCAGCCTTGGAGACCTCGTCGATGAGGATCGTCACCAGGTCGTGCACCTTGAACTGACGCGGGGGCGGCACCTCGATGACCATCATGGAGAAGCCGCGGAGCGTGCCCGCCGAGTCCGGGTTGCCGTCGGCGTCGAGCGGCAGGGGCTGGGCCTGGAAGTTGAAGAACGACTGCGCGCTCGTCGGGAGTGCGCACGCGGCGCCGAGGAGGAGCGAGGGCGCGATAGAGGAACGGCGTGAACGCGTGCGCTTCATCGTGTGTCCTTCTCGGATGGGTCTAGTGTGCTCGCCACGGCCCGCCCCGGCGCGTCGGCGCGGGCGGTGAAGGTGCGCGAGCGGTCATCGAGCGATTCGAGTTCGAGCGTCTCGCCCGCGACCGCGTCGTGGGTGGCGCGGGCGATGGTCTCGACGACGAAGGTCGACGAGAGCACGGATACGGTGACCATGTCGCCACGCCGGATCACGAGCGGTCGCTCGACGTCGCGCGAGGTGACGACCTCGCCGGGGGCGAGATCGCGCCGCGCTTGGCGCCCGAGCGCGAGTCCGGCGTCGATTCCGGTGTGATCGGGCGCGAGCCATCGGTGGTCGCTCGCGAGGTCGGTGAGCGTGAGGACCTGATCGCGGGCGATCTGGCGGGCGACGATCGCGACGGTGCGCCGGACCTCGACCTCCGCCCGCACGGTGCCCGAGGCGATCAGACGCTCACCTTCGAAGACCTTGACGGAGACGGGCATGCGCTCGCCGCGCCCGGTGGGCTGGGCGTCGACGATGCGCCCGTCCGCGAGCATGTCGAGCAGGTCGCCCCGCCGATCGTCGAAGCGGATGCGAAGGTCGGAGGGGTGGACCGAGAGCGCGTTGGCGAGGGCCAACGCGACGCGCCCTCGCACGCTCGGTTCGCGGGCGAGCGTCGCGGCGTCGAGCACCGGAGTCGGCTCGTCGTGTGCTTCGGTTTGGGCTTGCGCGGACTCGGCCTGCGTCTCGGCGGGCGTCGCGATGAGCACGTCGGTCGGCCCGCCGCGGATGGCGACCAGTGACCCGCTCTCGCCCAGTGCGCCGTTGATCGCCTCGCGCACGTCTTCTGGAGTGAGCGAGCACCACCCCGGCTCACGGTCGGACAGGTCGAGGCGGAGGCGCGCGAGCCTCGGCCCGAGATCGCCCCGCACGTCGGCGAGTTCTGCGAGCACCGGCGTCGCGGTCGGCGGGCGGGCGGTGCGCAGGAGCGTGACCGTGGTCTGCGCAGCGGCGCGCGAGGCGCCATGCGCGAGCACCACGATGAACAGCGCGAGCGCGATGGTGCGGCGGATCGAAGGCGCGTGCTGTGCGGGTGTTGAGCTCATCGCGGGTTACCGGCGGAGTTGGGCGACGGCGCGGAGTGTCTCGTCCGCGGTCCTGATCGACTGCGAGTTCATCTCGAACGCGCGCTGCGTGCGGATAAGGTCGATCAGCTCGCGCGTCGGATCGACGTTCGACGCTTCGAGATACCCCTGGATGACGCGCCCGAAGTTCTCGTCCGACGGCTCGCCCGTGATGGGTGGGCCGGAGGCGGCGCTCTCGGAGAAGAGCGACTCGCCGACCTGCTTGAGTCCGGCGGGGTTGATAAACGTGGCGATCTCGATCTGCCCGACTTCCGCGGGTTCGGCTTCACCCGGCAGCGAGACAAAGACGCGTCCCGACGCGTCGATGGAGATCGAGGTCGCGTCGTCGGGGATGGAGATGGACGGTTCGAGGCGCCGACCCTGATCGGTCGCGAGCACGAGCTCGCCGTCGGAGTTGGTCGTGAACTTGCCGGCCCGGGTGTACGCGATGCCGCCGGCGCCGCGCGAGTCTTCCACCTGCACCTGGAAGAAGCCGAGCCCATCGATCATGATGTCGAGCGGCTCGCCTGTTTCGAGCGGTGCGCCTTGGTCAAACTCGGTCTGGGTGCCCGAGACCTTGACGCCGAGCCCGACGTACAGCCCGGTGGGTCGCTGATCGCCGTTGGCGTTCTCAGTGCCCGGCTGGGCACGCTCGATGTAGATGAGGTCCTGGAAGTTGGCGCGTGAGCGCTTGTATCCGTTGGTGTTGATGTTCGCGAGGTTGTTCGCGATGACATCGAGACGGGTGTTGAGGGCGCTGAGCCCCGACGCTGCGGATTGAAGGGCGATGTTGGCCACGGTGCTCCTCCCGGGTCTATGCGACGCGTGCGAACCGCGAGATGGCAGCTTCCATCAGGCGGTCGTAACGCGAGATCATTTCGATGTTCGATTGTGCGGCGCGTGAGGCGCTCTGCATGTCCATGAGGGCGTCGATCTCGTCGACCGATGACTGCTCGATCGCGCCCTGCACGATCCGGCCGCCCGCGTCGGATGCGCTGCGGAGATTCGACGCGCTGGCGCGGAAGAGGCTCTCGCCCTCGGGCTCGAGCCCCTCTGGGTCGCGCACCGTGACGAAGGCGAGGCGTGCCACTTCGCCCCCGCCCTGCGAAACGCTGCCGTCTTCGTGGATGACGGTGGCGAGCGCGGGGTCGAGCGTGATGGGGCGGTTTGCGTCGTCGAGCACGGCGAGGCCCGCCTGGTTCACCAGTCGCCCGTTGGAATCGAGCGAGAGCCGCCCGTCGCGGGAGAGGCGGAGCCGGTCGCCGCTCTGCGACGCCGACGCCCGAACCAGCAGGAAGCCCTCGCCCTCGATCGCCAGATCGAGGGCGTTGGCGGTGGTGAGCAGCGCGCCTTGGGTGAGTCGGATCTGGGTCGGCTCGGCGAGCACGCCCGCGCCCAGGCGCTCGATGAGTCTGTCGGATGGGATGAGGAGGTTGTCCTCGAGGCGCGCGGGATCCCGCTGGCGGATCTCCGAGTGCACGGGCTTGAACCCGATGGTGCCGGAGTTGGCGAGGTTATTGGCCGCCAGGTCTTGGCGGTACATGGCGTTGAGCGCACCCGACGCCGAAATGTACATGCCGTAGTGCATCCCGCCGGGTGATCGCAAGCGGGGTGCCACGACGCGGCGGGGCCGCACTGCCTAGTTGGAGCACGGTCCGTTCGGGTCACCGCACGGGCAGCCGCGGATTGGCAGGCCCGCTGCGCCGGTCTTGCCGGACTGGGCGGCGAAGGTGGACAGGCGGCGCACGAATCGGCGCCCCTTCCCCTCCGGGTCTTCCACCGGGTCGTCAGCCCGATCGGCGGGGCGCATGAGCTCGATGACCGTGCCGTCGGCGTCGCAGGCGTATTCGTAGAGCGGCATGCGCGAGTGTAGTGGTCCTCGGGAGCACCTAGCATGAGGTCATGCTGCGACAACTGCTGCGGAAGGGTGCGGTCGAGGTTGAGGGTGCGCCCGAGCGGTCACCGCTCCCTCGCGAGCGGCTCGGGCACTACCCGCGCCTCCACACGGCGCATCCCACGCGCTGGGAGTTCCCGGCCTATCTCGACAACCCTGGGTGCCAGTGGCTCCAGGCGATCAAGGCGCTGTACGCCGAGCCGATCACGTTTCCGGCGTCGCTCAGCCCCGAGGCTGGGCTCATGCTGCACGGGCTCATCCGGAACCTCCAGCCGCGGCTGGTGATCGAGGTCGGCACGTTCTGCTCGGTTTCAACGCACTGGATGGTCTCGGCGCTGCTCGAGAACGGTTACGCCCCCGGTCGGGCGAGCGAGGGCGGCGCCGAGATCCACTGCTTCGACGACTTCGGCCCGATCCGAAAGGGGCCTTGGCGCGACGTCGAGATGCTCAAGGGGCGCGAGGGCTGGGTGAGCGATCGTCTCACCCGTGCCGGGCTGCGCGAGTATGTGACGCTTCATCCGGGCAACAGCTCCGATCGGATTGCCGCGACGCGTGATCGTCTCGGCGAGCTGGGTGGTGTCGATTTCGCGTTCATCGATGGCGACCACACCATCCCAGGCGCGGTGGCCGACCTGCGTGCGGTGGAGCCCGTGCTAAACACGGGCGGGTATGTGCTGCTGCACGACACCTTTCCGGACCAGTGCGGCGAGCACCTGGGTCCGCGTCACATTCTCGATCACGTGCACGAGGTTGCGGGCGGCCTGTACGAGCAGGTGGAGTTGTACTTATCGCCGCTCAACTACGGCATGGGGCTGCTCCGTCGCGTGGGGTGACCCAGGACTCTCCCCAGAAAGCAACGGAATCTGTGGGATCGGCGTCCCGGGTCGGAGCACCGCTTCGCTAGTCTCTTGTCGGAGCCGAGTTGTAGAGGAGAGGCATCGTGCGCACCTGTGTCTTTGTGATAGGCATGTTGGCGGGGAGCGCCTCGGCGCAGCTGTATTCGGAGGACTTCAACACGGGTGTCGCTGGCCCCGAGTGGTCGATACAGACCGTGACCGCTGCGCCCAGTGGTGAGCAGTTCCTAGGGCGGTTCGCGAATGCGACCGCGACCCTCACGCTCGGTAGCCTGCCGGCTCACAGCGAGCTGACTGTCTCGTTCGATCTGTACATCATCAACACGATGGACGGGAACGAGCCGTTCACCGTGAGCGAGGGCGCGAACACGCTCTTCCAGACCACGTTCTCGAACAACGCGAACGCCGGGCAGTGGTTCCCGAACCAGATCGGGCAGGGTGTCACGTCGTCGCCGGGCACGGGCGCCGATCCGAACAGCCAGACGCTCCTGCAGTTTCCGCCGATCAACGGAGCCGACTTGGCCAACGCGGTGTACCACCTGTCGTTCACCTTCCCGCACGCCGACTCCGCGCTCGCCTTCTCGGTCAGTGCATCGGGGCTCCAGGGCATCAGCGACGAGAGCTGGGGGATTGACAATGTGGTCGTGACGCCGACGCCCGGCGTCGGTCTGGTGGGCGTCGCGGCGGGCCTGCTCGCTGGACGCCGCAGGCGCTGAGTATTCCGGCTCCGCTCGCGCGGAGCCCGGAGGTTGCTTGAAGATCGCCCTGTGCGCTCGCCAGCGCACGGCACCCACATCTTGAGGGAGGCTCGCTGATGCGTGGAACGAGCGCTGTGATCGCACTAGCCGCATTCGCGGCCCTCGCGCCCGGGGCCAACGTCCTCGTGCTCACGACGAGCGATCTGACCATTGACTCCCAGTGGGTCGCCTCGCTGATGGCGTCGGGACACACCGTCACAATCGGGCAGGCGTGGGGTGAGTTCGACGGCTCGGACCCGCTCGCCGGGATCGATGTGGTGGTCCTTACGGGCTCGTTCAACTGGAACAGCTGGTCGGACATGCCGAGCGCCGGGCAGACAGCGCTTGTTGACTACGTCGCGAACGGGGGCGGGCTCATCACCACCGAGTGGACTATGTGGCGGGGCGGCGATGCGGTCTCGTCCTTCGCGATCTTGGAGCCCGTCTTGCCGAGCGAGCCGACCGGCTATGTCTTTCGCACCGTGAGCCCGGTCACCTACACGATTGCCCTCGCCGATCCGGTGATGAACGCCGGCCTGCCTTCGAGCATCACGTTCGACCCCGATTCGTTCTCAGGCACGGAGTCACTTCTTGTGCCCAAGCCGGGAGCGATCGGCTTCTTCTCAAGCGACTTTGTCTCTGGAAGTGTCCAGGGGTATGGCGTGGTGGGCTGGGATTACTTCGCCGGCCGAAGCGTCAACATCTCGACCTGCGTCGGCACGCTGCAACTCGCACACTCGGACTTCTCGCAACTCCTCTCGAACGCGGTTGAGTGGGCGGCGGGCGGCGTCGCGGGATGCCCCGCCGATCTCACCGGCGAGGGTGATGTGAACACCAACGATTTCTTCCGCTTCCTTGCGTACTACCAGGCGCAAGACCCGCGTGCGGACTTCTCGCCGGGCGGCGGCATCAACACCAACGACTTCTTCGCCTTCCTCGCGGCGTATCAGGCTGGGTGCTGATCACGCGAGGACCAGGGGTAACCCTCCGCATCCGCGAGATGTTTGAGGGGTAAGAACCGCATGTCGCGGATGCAAAGGCGTGGCGGGTGCCTCAAGTGGGCAGCCGTGTTCCTGGCGATCGTCTGTCTGCTCGTGCTGCTGATCGGCGGGTGGGTGTCGTGGCGGATGTCGCTCAAGCCGAACATCGCGCGCAACTTCTCAGCCGAGTTCAACAAGACCCTGGAGGCGGCGCCCGAGGAGAGTGCCGCTCCGCTGATGTGGGAAGCAATCGGGAGGATCCGAGCGCGGCCTACCTACATGGACGACGACCAGGAAATCGAAGTCTGGGGCGGCGAGCTGCCCGGCGAAGCGGGGTACGAGGAGATGCTCGCCTGGCTCGCCACGCCTGAACTGCAAGAGGCACTCGACTACTGGCGGCAGGCGGCTCAACGTCGCAAGCTCGGTGTCGAGCTCACCGATGCGGTCGACCCGGGCCTTGCCGAGGCGTTTGCCGCGGCTGGGCGGCCCAGCGATGTGGCGGCGCCGAGCGTGAACCCGTCGATGATCTCGATCCTGCTGCCTTACCTCGGTGAGATGCGGAACGCGGCGCGACTCCTGACGGGCGACGCGCGCCTCGCGGTCCACGAGGGCGATCCGGACCGCGCCATCGCGGACGTGGAGGCGACGGTCGGGCTCGCATATCTGGCTGGCGAGCATCCCACGATCATCAGCCAACTCGTTGCGCTCGCGCTGGCCGGACAGGCCGGCGATATGGCGATGGAGGTGCTCAGGAGCGCTGGCGACTCGATGAACGGAGCGCAGCTCGCCCGCCTCGATGCGGCCCTGGCGGACTCGATCGGTTGCGCGGACATGGCGCATGGTTTCTCGGGCGAACGCGCGATGTGGGCCGACATGGTGCAGCGCACGTACTCGGACAACGGACGCGGTGGGGGTCTGATGACTGTCGAAGGCGCGTGGTCGCTCGACGGCGGGCTGTTCGGCGCGCCGCGCGTGCCTCCCACCGTGCCGGAGAAGATCGGCGCATTTGCCATGGCCGTCGCGTCGCCCGGACGCGCGGAGGTCACGGAGGTCGGTGAGGGGGTGTACGACACCGCGACAGAGCTGATCGCGGTGCCGATGTGGGAGTTCGAATCCTCACCGGTGCGGACGAAGCTCGGCGAACTCTCGACCGCGCGCATCGGTCCGATGTCGGAGATGCTGCCCGGGCTCGAATCGGCGATCCTCACAGCGAAGCGTGGCGAGTTTCTCGCGGAGGGCGCGCGGTGCGTGGTCGCGGTGCATCGGTATCACGCGGAGCACGGCGCATGGCCCGCGAGCCTCGACGCACTCGTGGGTGAGTTTCTCGACGCTGTGCCCTTGGACATGTACACGGGTGAGCCGCTCCAATACGAGCGCACCGAGGAGGGGTTCAAGCTGTGGAGCGTCGGGTACGACCGTGACAACGACGGTGGGCGTCCTGCGGAAACCACGCGCAACTGGGACGTGCTCGGCACGACCCAGAGCATGGTGCAGGCCGATCCCGATCTCGATGGCGATCTTGTGTTCTGGCCGAGCGAGCAGCGCTAGCCGGGTTCGTTCTGTGCGGCGTCCGGCTCGCTGTCCGTCGTCTCTGACTCGGGCGAGGCCGGTGCAGACGCGGCGGGCGCGGGCATGGACTGCAGTTCGTTGCGCATCGCGCCGGCTCGTCCGAGCAAGTCAGCCTCGACGTCGGCCGGGTTGCGTGCGACCTCGGGCTCGAGTTCGAAGTGCCAGTGTTGCGAGTTCTCGAGTGTGCCGGGCCACGCTTCAGCGACGAGATCCGGGCCCGGGTACTCCCACCATGGCGTCTTCGCGAGCGCCTGCGTCACGAGCGGCTCGTATCCCTCGTGTTCGAGTTCAACGTCGTACCACCCGTGGAAGGTGTACCCCATCTCCACCGGCGTGCGCCCGACCTCGCGCCCCGCGACGCGCACCAGCGCGCCCGAAGGCTCGGACGTGATCATGACGCGGCGCTCCACACATCCCGAGCCGAGTGCGCCCACCACGCATACGCCCACAGCACCGAGTGCGCGCACGCTCAATGTCCGACTCCCAGGCGCGAGGCTGCAGCGGGCGCATCGCCCCTGTCGCCCTCCTGGTCGTCGTTCGCCGAGTCATCCTGATCATCGAACTCGTCGCCGCGGAAGAGCGAGCCGAGGTAGACGCGTCGGACCATCTCGTCGTTGATGAGCTGCTTGGGCGTGCCTTCGGCGAAGACCTTGCCTTCGTCGATGATGTAGGCGCGGTCGCAAACGCGGAGTGTCTGCTGCACGTTGTGGTCGGTGATGAGGAAGGCGATGCCCTGCGAGGCGAGCCCGCGCACTTCCTTCTGGAGGTCCTCGACCGCGATCGGGTCGACGCCGGAGAAGGGCTCGTCCATGAGGATGAGGCGGGGTTCGGTCACGAGCGCGCGCGCGATCTCGAGCTTGCGCCGCTCGCCGCCCGAGCAGGTGCGTGCGGCGTCGTTGGCCTTGTGCTTGAGCCCGAAGCGCTCGAGCAGGGCGCGGGCCCGCGCCTTGCGCTCGCGGCGCGTGAGGGTGAGCGTCTCGAGAATGGCGAGCAGGTTCTGCTCGCAGGTCAGCCGCTGAAAGACGCTCGGCTCCTGCGAGAGATATCCCATGCCCAGGCGAGCCCGACGGTACATGGGCAGGCCCGACACGTCCTCGCCATCGAAGCTCACCTCGCCAGAGTCGGCTTCGATCATGCCGATCGTCATGCGGAAGCTGGTCGTCTTGCCGGCGCCGTTGCGTCCGAGCAGCCCGACGATCTCCGCCGGATCGACCCGCACATGCACGCCGTCGACGACGCGCCGGCCGTTGTAGCTCTTCCGGAGATCGCGGGCTTCAAGAAGCGTCACGGCACGAGTCTAGACGAATGACCGAATCGCGCGAGGCTTGCGGGCACTAATGCGCAGCTGTGGGCAAACTCGCGCCAAGGGAGGGCCTTCAGTTCCCGCCGTCCCCGGTCTGCTCGAAGGAAAGCACGGCATCTTCGGGCAGCTTCGTGATGCGAGTGAGCCGGTGCGGCAGTCCACTCCGGCTCCAATCGACGTCGAAGTCGAACTCCACCGCGTCGCCCGCGGCGAAGCCCTCGAGCGAAACGCCCTCCGCCTGCGGGAACGGCATCGTCATCTCGTTCATGCCGACGATCTTGCCCTCGCGGTTCACGAAGCCCGGAATCGCCTCGTGGTGGATCTGGAAATCCTGCGCGGGGGGCGCGGGCATCTTGGCAATGCGCCCGCGGATGTGCTCATAGGTCTGCGTTGCCGCAGCCGGGGGCGTGGGTTCCGTTGGGGGCTCTGGGGCTGGCTCGGTCGCAGGGCGCTTGCACCCGTACACCGCGAGCCCGATCGCACCGATGGCGATGAGCGCCAAAGCGAGAGAGACGAGCCCGCGAGCTGGCGTGCGAGCCACGCTCAGGCCTTCTTCAGTTCGAGGTACTGCTCGACGGAGCGGAGGTCCGGGGCGATGTCATGCGTGAAGACCATCGTCCAGCTCTCACCCGTGACCGCGCGCACGACGCGGGCCGGCCTCTCGCGGGCATACCACAGGCGCCCACCACGGGTGTAGGCGTTCATGCGGTCGCCGCGGAGCTTCTGGGCGCGCTTGAGTCCGCGCTTGTTGTCCGGGTCGCGGCGCATCAGGCGCTCGATCGTCTTTCCCGCAGCCGCGGCGCGGGGCTCAGAGGTGATCGTGCACGTCACGCGGTCGCCCGCGGCAAGGTCGTTGATCATGGCTCGGTCTCGAATCTGGCGTTTCCCGGGCTCCCACACCCGGGCCCCTGAGGGGCAGAGAGTCTAGCGCTATATCAGGGGAGTTTTCGACAGGGGACGGGCGCTCCCTCCTACCGTCTTCGCATGAGCGAGTCCGCCCCCGCTGATCAGCCGACTTTCGACGCGAGCGCCGCACACCATGCAGCCCCCAAACTCCGAGCCGTGAGGGGCTTTCCGGTCCCGGCGAAGGGCCCGGATGGGCAGCAGGTGGTGCTGTTGGGGCTCGCCGATGCCACGCAGATTTCTGACCGCCCGCCCTTGGTCGTCTCGCCAGCAATCCAGCATGTGCTTCCGTTGCTCGATGGGTCGCGTTCGATTTACGAGATCGTGTCCCAGGTGGGCAAGGGGCTGACGCGGGAGGCCCTGGAGCCCTTGGTCGCCCAACTGGATGCCGCGGGGCTGCTCTTCGGCCCGGTGTTCGATGACATGCTCGCCCGCATGCGTGCGGCCTTCGACGGGGCGGAACTGCTCCCGCCAGGCTCGACCGCCGCCGTCGCGGACGCCCTCGTGACGCAGGCGCTGGGCGGCGAGGCGACCGACGCACAGAAGGCTGAGATGGGGGGAGACAAACTCCGCGAGGCGATGGACTCGTGGATCGACGCAGCGCTCAAGGACGCGGATGATCCGGCGTTCGACGAACTGCCCAAGGCTCTGATCGCTCCGCACATCGACTACGCCCGCGGATGGATGAACTACGCCCACGCGTGGGGGCGCATGCGGGTCGTCGACCGCCCGGATCGGGTCGTGATCCTCGGGACCAACCACTTCGGGCGCGGCACCGGGGTCGTGGGGTGCGACAAGGGGTACCGGACCGCCCTCGGCGACGTGCCGAAGGACGCGGCGATGGAGGCGGCCCTCCGAGAGCGGCTCGGGGATGTGCTCTTTGAGCACCGGTACGACCACGAGAACGAGCACTCGATCGAACTGCAGATTCCGTGGGTCCAGCACTGCCTGGCGTCGGATGGCGACCCGATCCCGGTGTTCGGGGCCCTGGTGCATGACCCGACCGTGAACAACGGCGAGTCCTACGACGGCACGGGGGTCTCGATGGACGCGTTCGTCGAGGCGCTCCGTGACTCGATCGAGGCGCTGGGCGGCCGAACCCTCGTGATCGCATCCGCCGATCTCTCGCATGTTGGGCCGGCGTTCGGTGATCAGAAGCCGCTCGCGGGCGACGAGCCCGAACAAACGCAGGCCCGGGAGAACGTGGTCAAGCACGACCAGGAGATGCTCGGGCACGTCGTGAACCACCAGCCCGACGAGTTGATCTCCGCGATGGCGTGGCAGTCGAACCCGACGCGTTGGTGCTCGATCGGCAACATGACCGCGGCGCTGCGCGTGGTCGAGCCGGAGCAGGTTCGACTGCTCAACTACGCGGCGGCGATGGACAGCCAGGGTTTCTCTTTGGTCTCGAGCGCGGCCCTGGCGATGTGGTGATCGGAGTTAACCAACGCTAACCAGGCGCGTAGCCCATGGATGCGTCACGCGGGTGTAACCTCCCGCGTCGCGCCGGGTGTCATCCCGCAACTGTTGCCCGATACTCCCGTACCGGGGCGGGGTCGGTACGATCGCCGCCCCTCGTAAGGAGCCTTGAGAATGGCCGCTTCAAATGCCTGCTGGGGAATCGAGATCGGCGCTGGCGCGATCAAGGCGCTCAAGCTCGAATCGACGAGCGACGGCGTGCAAGTCGTCGAGTATGCCGTGATCAACCACCCGCGGGTGCTTTCTGAACCGGAGATCGATCCGGATGATGCGAAGCGCGTCGCGCTGGGGCGCTTGGTCAACGAGTTTGATCTGAGCGGGGCGACGATCGCGGTTTCGATCCCGGGACACTCGGCGTTCGCGCGATTTGCGAAGCTGCCTCCGGTGGAGCCGAAGAAGGTCCCGGACATCGTCAAGTTTGAGGCGGTGCAGCAGATCCCGTTCCCCCTCGAGGAAGTGGAGTGGGACTACCAGACGTTCGTTTCGCCCGATTCGCCTGATGTCGAGGTCGGCATCTTCGCGGTGACGCGCGACCGCATCATGCAGGACCTCACCCTCATGAACGAGGTGGGGCTCACGCCGGACGTGGTGACGCTCTCGCCCGTCGCGGTCTACAACGCGCTGGCGTACGACCTGGAGTTCACCGAGAGCACGCCCGGGACGGTGTTGCTGGATATCGGCACCACCGCAACGGACCTGATCGTGGCCGAAGCCGGGCGCGTGTGGATTCGCACGTTCCCGATGGGTGGGCACGAGTTCACGAACGCTCTTGTGGACGCCTTCAAGCTCTCCTATTCGAAGGCGGATCGGCTGAAGCGCGACGCTGAGCGTTCGAAGCATGCCCGACACGTTTTCCAGGCTTTGCGTCCGGTGTTTACCGACCTCGCGCAGGACGTCCAGCGGTCGATCGGGTACTACCAGTCGTTGCACCGCGAGGGCGACCTCCAGCGCGTGATCGGTGTGGGCTCGACCTTCCAGCTCCCGGGCCTCCGCAAGTACCTCAAGCAGCAGCTCGGCATGAACGTGTATCGCCTGGAGCGTTTCAAGCGCGTGGGGATCGAGGGGGCGCGGGCTGCGGAGTTTGAGCCGCTCTCGCTCAACCTGACGACGGCATACGGGCTCGCGCTGCAGGGCCTCGGCATGGCGACGCTCGAAGCGAACATCATGCCGGTCGGCGTGATCCGCGAGGCGATGTGGCACAAGAAGGCGAAGTGGTTCCTGACGGCAGCGGGGCTCGGCATGGCGGCGGGCGCCGCGATGTTCGTGCGTCCGTTCCTCGACGCTAACGCGGTGTCTTCCGTTTCGCCCGACGCGTCGATCCAGCAAGCGATCAACCTCTCGGACACGCTCTCATCGGAGGCGCGCAACCTGGGCGTGACCGAGCCGATCGCCGGCAACTTCGCGGCGGCCAACGTCATCGAGTCGCTCAAGGGTCGGCAGGTGTTCCCGTGGCTCGTCTCCGACGTCGGGAGCATGGTCGAGGTCGCGAGCTCGGGCGAGAGTGACTTCGAGTTGGTTGCGATGAACACGGAGTACCTCTTCGCGAAGAGCGCTGGCGACCAGCCCGCCCCGGTCGACGACTTTGCGGGAGTCGGCCTTGACCGCGGGCGCGAGCAGTTCGCGCCGGACAACGCTGGTGCAGGTCGAGGGCCGCAGCGTGGGCCGATGCCCACGGGCGGGCGTCGCGATCCTCGCGCTCAAGGCGGGTTCGAGGAGCCCGGGCTTGGCGGCCCGCCTGCCGAGGGCGAACCGAGGTTACGCGTGGAGCTGGAGCTGAGGACGAATGCAGCGAGCCAGGACCTGATCGTCGAGCTTCCCGACACGATCGGCAAATGGCTGCGCGAGAACGCGGATCGCGCCGGCGTGCCCTACGTGCTGCGTGGCGAGGAGCCGGGTGTCAACGCGTGGACCATCGAGTTTGCGGGCGCCGATCCCTCGGCGCCCGGGCGCTCGGACTCGTCGGCGTTTTCCTCGTCGGCTCGTGAAAGGAGCCCGCGCGACGCTCGGGCCATCCTGGAGGAGCAGCGGGCTCGGCGGACCGGCGCGGGTGCCCCCGACGATCTGCCGCTGCCGGCCGGTGGCGTGATCATCGGCGCCGGGAGCGGCGTCGAGCCCACACAGGCCGAGCAGCGTGAGCAGGCACAGCGGGCGAACTCCGCGCAGGAACTCGAGCGGATCGCGCCGCTCAATCCACCGGATGACGACGAGTCCGATGCGATGCTGACCACGGTCCGCGTCGTCTTCGAAGCGGTGTTGCGGCCCGACCGCCCCGCGGGCAACGGAGGTGACGCGTGAAGGGCGTTCTCGGTTGGATCAAGAAGCGGTGGTACGTGATCGTCAGCGCGGTGCTGATCGCCGCGGCGTTGCCGACGGCGTGGATCTTCAGCTCAGGCTGGAACGAGAAGATCCGTACGGGCATCGAGACGGACGCGACGGCGCAGCTCAACCGCTTGAAGAAGGCCAAGGTCGCCTACATCATCCCGTCGGTTGTTCCCGGCGAGGACGACATCGTGTACGACCATGCGCCGAATGAGGCGTTGACGGAGTGGGTCAAGAGCCAGCGCGACACACGCACCGCCGAGTCGAGTCTGGTGATGGACCAGGCGATCGCCTTCAACCGCGATGGGCACGGCTTGGTCTTCGACCGTTGGTCGCCGACGCCGCCGGACGATCAGGGGCGGCGCAATCGGGTCATGCTCGACTACCTCACGTTCATCTCGGGCGATCCGCAGCGGGGGCAGCCATCGGCGTACGACGCGCTGTTCGAGCGTCATGGCGCGGGCAAGCCCGCCGATCCGATCGCCGTGGCCCAGGCGCTCGCTGAGCAGCGAGACCGGGACGTCGAGCGTGCCAAGGCGGAGTCACCTTCGGGCGGGCTCGACCCGGAGATCCAGAAGGAGATCGATGCGGCGCTCTCGGATCGTCGTGTGGGCGAGTATCGGCGCGCCGCCCAGCAGTTCAGCTTCTACGCCGACCCGGCGGTGCTCGACTCCAAGGCGAAGGTGATGGGCGGGGCCGCGAGTCTGCTCCCCCCTCCGAGTCTTGCTGAGCGCAAGGAGAAGACGGCTCCGCCGTGGTACGAGGGGTACGTGTGGCTCGCGGACTACTGGGCCGTGGAGGATGTGCTTCGAGCGATCGAGATCGCCAACACGGGCGTTGCGGGCGAAGCGACGGATGTATCCCAGTCGGCGGTGAAGCGCATCCTCAAGCTCTCCGTTGCGGAGCACGAGCTCTACGCCCAGCCGGCGGACCCCAACGCGATGAACAGCAGCGCCCCGAGACCGCGGGTGGAGACCACGCCCGGCGGCGTGCCGCTCGAGCCGCAGGCGACGATCACAGGCCGAACGCAGGACAACGCGCTCTACGACGTGCGCCCGATCCAGGTGTCGCTCGTCGTTTCGTCCGCACAGTTGCCGGCGGTGCTCGAGGCGTTCAGTGAGGCGAACATGATGACCGTCCTCGACACCGACCTGAGCGAGGTCGACGTGTGGGACGATCTGCGTCAGGGGTACTACTACGGCGCGGAGCACGTTGTCCGCGCCGACATCACGGTTGAGTCGCTCTGGCTCCGCGCATGGACAACCGAGTGGATGCCGGACGTCGTGAAGCGTCAGCTCGGGGTGCGGGACGAGGAGGGCGCGGGCTAAGCCCGGCGGAGAACACGCCATGAAGCTCAAAGGCATCAACGTCATCGAGCAGTACGTCGACAAGATCGTCCTGGCAGTCGTCGCGGTCGTGCTCCTCGCGGTGCTCGCCATGCAGTTCCTTCTTCAGCCCAACCGCATCACGGTCGGGTCGGCGGAGGGCATCCCGCCGCAGAACGCGTACGACCCGGTTGAGTCCGAAGCGGTGCGCGTGCTGGCGGCGCTGCGCAACCCCGAGCCGACGCTCCCCGAGGTCGAGGAGCAGACGCTCGCCGGCGCGTTCGACGAACAGATGCGCGCCCAGCTCGCGCCGAGCAAGCGGATCGCGTCGCTGGGGCGTGCGGTCGATCCGGGCGGATCGACTCAAGGCGCCGGCATCTCCGAGACACGGATCGCCATGCCGGTGCTGCCCGCGCCGACCGATGTCGTGCCCGGCGCGTACCGCGGCACCGTGAGCCCGACCGAGTGGGTGCTCAACGAGGATCTGCGACCGCTTCTGCCGGCCCAGCAGCCGTTCGACCTATCTGTTGTGACGGTCCAGGCCAAGCTCAACGGCGGAGAGGTCTTCCAGGCGCTGCTCAACGATCCCGACGGCGACGCCGGCCCGCTCTCCGGCCTGCCCGTCTCCTGGTGGAACCGGACGTTCGAGATTCTCGGCGCCGAGGTCGAGCGCCAGACGCTGCTCGCCGACGGCACGTGGTCGGAGCCGGAACTGGTCGGGCCGATGCCCGGCGGGCTCAACTTTGCGCAGGAGATCCGTGAGGCGCACGACGCCCGCGCCGCCGATCCCGACGTTTCGACGCTCGTCGGATACGTCGATCTCGCGGCTCGTCAGGCGTACGACGTGCTCCAGCCCAGGTTCTACAACACGATCGCTGGACCGGAGTGGTTGCCGCCGGTCGACGCGCTGGCCGCTCTCGCCCCCGATTCGGATCAGGAGGAGGCTGATCGCCTTCTCCGCAATATCGAGGGGTGGAATGCGAGGATCGAGAAGATCGTCGCCAGTGAGCAGGAGCGACAGGGGCGCCAGAACACCACGCGGAGCCAGAGCCCCGGTGGTCGCGGCGGACCTGGTGGGCGTCGGCCACCGGAAAACACGCGCGGGACCGCCGACACCCAGAACGACGCGCAGGCCCAGCGGGCCCAGAACCAGATCGCGAACTACGAAGAGCAGATCGAGAAGGCATACGACAAGCTGTTCGAGTTGGGCTTCGATGAAGACGGCAACCGGGTCGAGGCCGCCGATTCGAGCGCGACGGCCGTCGGTCCGGTGCTCCAGTCCGACGAGTTCACCTTCTGGGTGCACGACATCGCCCCGCCGGACAACGCCACGCTGCGCTACCGCATCCGTCCCCTCTTCAACAATCCGGCGTACGGCAGAGGGCTCGCGCTCGGCGAAGATCAGCTGGAGCTGGCCGCCGACCCGATTCTGCCCGGGCCTTGGTCGGACTGGTCGCGCCAGGTCGACACGCTCGGCTCGGAGTACTACTTCGTTCGAACCGCCCGTGAGTCCTCCGCCCTCGGCGGCGGCCCGCAGGCGGCGATCGAGATGTACCGCTTCTACTACGGGTATTACCGCCAGGCGAGCATGACCGCTGAGCCGGGCGATCTGCTCGTCGAGGACGTCTCTGTACCCGAGGGGCTGTTGGTCTACGACATGGAGAAGCTCCAGGAGCAGATCGACGGCGGTGGTGGGAGCACCAACGCCCCGGATCTTCGGATGCGAGCGCCCTCGCTCCAGCCGGATCCGAGGTCACCCGACGTGCGCAGCCCGAACGTGCGCAGCCCCAACGTGCTGACTCCGGACGATCCACGCGTCCCGGATCGCGATCGGCGCGGTCCGCAGACCATCGATCGTCAGCGGCCGGCGACGGAGACTCGTCCCTCGGTCCGCCGATCCACGACCGGGGAAGAAGGCGAGGAACTCGGTGAGCCGGCGCCCACCTCGGTGCCGGTGCACCTGGGTGTGATGCTGCTCGACGTCTCCCGCATCCCGGGCGGCGGTGAGCGGAATCTCGCGGACCAGATTCGGGACCGGTACCAGGCGCTGTTCCGCGACGACTCCGGGCAGCTCGTGCTCCGGATCCCGGACGACGACCAGGCATCGCTCGTGTATCGCCAGGTGGTCGCCTCGGCCCGTGAGGGCAAAGACCAGCTCAAGCCCGACGAGCCCGAGCCTCAGCCCGAACGCCGCATGATCGAGCCTGAGCGGGGTCCTGCCCCGATTCGGGACGAGGGCGGGGGCGGCGGGGGTGCGGGCGGCGGGTGATCTCGCCGAGAAAGCGGGAATTTCGGGCCGCAAGTTTGACCCACTCCCGCGAGCGCCTAGCATCCGCTCGCCCCTTTTTGGAGCGAGCCCAAGCGAGAGTTTGGGTCCCGCAGCCCGGCGAATCGAGTCCGATCCGCCGTGCCGCACCTCTCTGAAAACCGGATACGAGAAGCGGGTCCTGCCCCCGTTCCGTCCACGCGTTTCGGCGCCTTGGTCGGAGTGTCGGGCAGGGTCAAGATTTTGATACATGTCAATGATCCAAGATAGAACCATGTTTGAACCATGATTTGGATTTGCGATGTGCCTGAGGTAACACCGGACGACAGCGTCTGGTGTTCTGGTGGTAACCAACGGTCGTCTCGGCGGCGTCCGGTTGGTGTGAATACGCCACCAAGGGCATACGGTGGATGTCTTGGCGTCGAGAGGCGATGAAGGACGTGGGAACCTGCGATATGCCACGGGGAGCCGGTAACCAGGCCGTGATCCGTGGATCTCCGAATGGGGAAACCCGGCCATTAGGTCATCACACGCTGAATGCATAGGCGTGCGAAGCGAACCCGGGGAACTGAAACATCTCAGTACCCGGAGGAAAGGAAAGCAACCGCGACTCCGTAAGTAGCGGCGAGCGAAAGCGGATGAGACGAAGCGAACGCGTTGGAATGCGCGGCCGAAGAAGGTGAAAGCCCTGTAGTGGTAGTCGTTTAGCCCTTGAGTAGGTTCGGGCTCGTGAAACCCGGACTGAACGTGGGGGGTCCACCCTCCAAGGCTAAGTACTCCTCGACGACCGATAGCGAAACAGTAAGGCGACTGAACGATGACAAGCACCGCGATGAGCGGGGTGAAAGAGTCCCTGAAACCGTATGCCTACAAGCGGTCGGAGCCCTTCGGGGTGACGGCGTGCTTTTTGCATAATGAGCCCGCGAGTTGGTCTCTGTGGCGAGCCTAAGGTCTACCGGACCGGAGGCGGAGCGAAAGCGAGTCTGAATAGGGCGCGCAGTCGCAGGGGCCAGACGCGAAACCCGTGTGATCTACCCATGGCCAGGGTGAAGGAGGGGTAAAGCCCTCTGGAGGCCCGAACCCGTTGTCGTTGAAAAGACATGGGATGAGCTGTGGGGAGGAGTTAAAGTCTAATCAAACCGGGAGATAGCTCGTTCTCTCCGAAATAACTTTAGGGTTAGCCTCGGTGCGCAACTGACGGGGG
>JAUIFD010000056.1 GCA_030429485.1 Phycisphaerae bacterium
GGGCGGCTTCGCGCCGGACCTCAAGACGAACGAGGAGGCGATCACGCTTATCGAGGAGGCTGTCGGCAAGGCGGGGTACTCGTGGGGAGAGCAGATCTTCGTCGCGCTCGACCCGGCGACGAGCGAGTGCTGGAACGAGGCGGCCAAGCAGAACAAGGAGGGGTACTGCCTCTTCAAGAGCACCAAGGAGATCGTGTCCTCCGAGGGGATGATCCAGATGTGGGCGGATTGGTGCGGGAAACACCCGATCCGCTCCATCGAAGACGGGCTCGCCGAGAACGACTAGGCGGGCTGGTCAAAGCTCTGCGCGGAGCTTGGCGACAGCGTGCAGCTCGTGGGCGACGACCTCTTCGTGACCAACCGCAAGTTCCTCCAGCGGGGGCTCGACGAGGGATGCGCCAACGCGATCCTCGTGAAGGTCAACCAGATCGGCACCCTCACCGAGACCTTCGATGCCGTGAATCTCGCGATTCGCAACGGGTACTCGGCCGTCATGAGCCACCGTTCGGGCGAGAGCGAGGACTCGACGATCTCGGACCTGGCCGTGGCGACCAACTGCGGGCAGATCAAGACGGGGGCGCCCTGTCGTTCCGATCGAAACGCCAAGTACAACCAGCTGATCCGAATCGCCGAGGAGCTGGGCCAGGCGGCGGTCTACGGATGCGGGTGGACCCGGGAATAGACCCAGGATTGTGCGCTCTCGGCACGTCCGGGGTGAAACCCTCGTCCGAGGTCGATAGGCTCCGTCTAGGGGAAAACCTGTCATAGTTTGCCGGAAGCGGAGGAGGCTTGTGGCAACGGCAGGGAGAGTCTGTTGCTTTGCATGCCTTTTGAGGCGAGGAGATGAAAATGAGAGGATTTTGCACGCTGAGCGTTCTGGCACTTGTCGCTGCGACCGGCAGCGCCCAGGTCATCTACAGCAGCGATTTCGAGGGTGACAACGGTGGCTGGTCTGGCGATAACGACTGGGAGTGGGGGTCGCCCGTTGGCTTCGCTGGAAGCAACAGCAGCCTTGAGCCCATCGGCGGACACTCGGGCAACAACGCCTGGGGCACCGTGATCGGTGGCGATCACTCACCGAGTACTGTCAGCAGCCTGACCCAGACGTTCGACGTCACCGGATACACGGGCCTCTCCATGACCTTCTGGGAGTGGAGCGATTCGGGCGGTAACACGTTCGACATGGCCGCGGTGCTCGTGAACGGCAACCAGGAGTACCTCTCCAACGGAAACAGCAACGATGCGTGGCGCGAGGTCGTGCTCGACCTGTCGGCGTACGACGGTGCGACTTCGCTTGACGTCAACTTCCAGTTCTCGACGACTTCTGTCGTTGAGCGGACTGGTTGGTACCTGGACGATGTGCAACTCAGCGGCGTGCCGACCCCCGGGGCGGCGGCCCTCCTCGGGCTTGGCGGCCTCGCCGCGGCCCGTCGTCGTCGCTAAGAGCCGAGTCATGTGAGAGAGCGTGGGCCGCCCGGTGACAGCCGGGCGGTCTTCTTTTTGCGGGTGGCGTCCACACCGCCGAGACGCGAATGATGCCCCGTGCCCCGGTCCGACTCTGATTCCGGCGTAGGGTTCGAGATGCCGAAGGGCGGATGGGATGCGGATCGTTCCAGATGGGCCTGGCTCCAGCGCGTGTTCGGCGAGGGCGAGAACCCGCTGACCTGGGCGTTCCCGCTCTACACCGCCTGGGGCATCCGGGTCCGAATCCACGTCATCTTCGCCTTCCTCGTTGTGGCGCAACTCGTCTGGTCGGTGCTGGCCCCCGACACACCGGGTTTGTCCTACACCGCGATCGGTCTTGCGCTGCTCGCCCTGCTCGTGCTGCTGCACGAATACGGGCACTGCGTCGCGGCCCGGCTCGTCGGTGGCGATGCCGACGAGATCGTGCTCTGGCCCCTCGGCGGGCTCGCGTGGTGCCGGGTGCCTGACCGGTGGGACGCGCACCTGTGGGTCGCGCTTGGCGGGCCGCTGGTGAACGTCGCCCTCGTGCCGCTGCTTGGCTTCGCGGTGTGGCTGACGACGCGTGATGCGGCGCTGCTCGTGTTCAACCCGTTTCGGATCTCCGAAGCGCTGGGTTCGATCCAGACGAGTTCGACGCTCGCGACGTACGCGGTGGTGTCGCTTGTCTGGGCGTACGTGCTGAACTGGGTGCTTCTGGTCTTCAACATGGCCGTGGTGATGCTGCCGATGGACGCCGGCCGCGTCGCGCACGCGCTGATCTGGCGGCAGTCGGGCGAGTTCCGTGCGACGCGGGTCGCGGGGATCATCGGTCTGGTGTTCGCGGTGCTGCTTCTGGTGGTCGGGGTCGTGGGGGGCCAGACGATGCTGATGGGCATCGCGCTCTTTGGCGGGTTCGTCTGCTGGCAGTCCGCGCACGGCGCGAGGTTCGTGGAGGAAACCGGTCTTGGCATGCCGGCGATCCGCGATGTACCCGATCAGGGCCCAAGCCGGGCCGAGCAGAAACGCCAGGCCAGAGTCGCGGAACAACAGGCCGAGATCGACAGAATCCTCGCAAAGATCAGCGCGAGCGGGATGGACTCGCTCTCTCGTGCGGAGCGGCGGACCTTGTCGCGAGCGTCGAAGCACAACTCGAAGGGCGGGCGAGCGTAGGGTGTCGCCACGCGTGGATTGACCAACAAGCGGACGCTCGACCGATACCAACGAACCGGAGCCAGGATGGGCATAGCCGATCGCGACTACTCCCGACGAGTGCCGAACCAAGCGAGCCGAGGCGGTCGGCTCTCCGCATGGTCGGTGAACACTTGGATCATCGTGATCAACTGCGCGGTGCACGTGCTGGCGAGCACGGTGTTCTACACCCCGCCGACCGCGACGCGGGGGCCCTGGTCGCTCCTGCACGAGTATGGGCACTTCTCGACGGCGAAGGCGTTTGTCGACTTCTCGCAGGGGCACACCATCCTCACGCTGGAGGTCTGGCGGTTCATCACCTTCCAGTTCCTCCACTCCTTCGGCATCTGGCATCTCCTGCTCAATATGTTCGGGCTGTACGTCTTTGGCGGGATGGTCGAGCAGTATCTGGGGAGGAAGAAGTACCTGGCGTTCTACTTGGTGTGCGGCATCTTCGGCGCCCTGATGTACCTGCTGCTCAACCTCGTCGGCTCGCTCGGGCTCGCCCTTCCCGGGGCGCTCGACGTGAACCCGCACACACCGCTCGTCGGGGCGTCGGCGGGTGTGTTCGGCGTGATCCTCGCGTGCGCGTACATCTCACCCAACTCCGTAGTGCAGCTCATCTTCCCGCCAATCCCGATGCGGCTCAAGTACTTCGCGTACGGGTACGTCTTCCTCGCCGCGCTCAACCTCTTCATGGGCGGGCGGAACGCGGGTGGCGACGCGGCCCACCTGGGCGGCGCGATCGCGGGGTTCTTCTTCATCCGAAACTCGCACCTGCTTCTCGACTTCTTCGACATCCTGGGCGATTCGCGGAAGTCGAAGGTGCCCGGCGCACAGGGTGGCCTGCGCCCCAAGGGCGTCTCGCGCGAGGTTGATCGCATCCTCTCCAAGGTCTCGCGCGAGGGCATCGCCTCGCTCACCGAGGACGAGCGGCGCACACTCGAGCGCGCGAGCCGGCGCGATCGGGCGTGAGCGCACTCCGCTTCGAGATCTCCGCACGCTCGGCGGCCACCCGGGCGCGCACCGGGACCGTCCACACGCCGCACGGGTCGTTCCAGACGCCCGCGTTCATGACCGTCGGCACCAAAGCCACGGTCAAGGGCCTCTATCCGTCGCTCGTCCGTTCGTGCGGCGCCGAGGTGCTCCTCGCCAACACCTACCACCTGCTCCTCCGCCCCGGGCCCGAGACCATCGCGGCGCTCGGGGGCGTGCACAAGGTGATGGGGTGGGACGGCCCGATCCTCACCGATTCCGGCGGCTTCCAGGCTTATTCGATGGCGGACATCAACGCCATCGACGAGGACGGCGTGACCTTCAAGTCCATCATCGACGGCTCCAAGGTGCACATGACCCCCGAGTCGTCGATCCACACGCAGAACCTGCTCGGCGCCGACATCATCATGGCCTTCGACGACTGCCCGCCTTCGGTTGATCCGGGCGCGGCGCCCGAGAATCAGACGCGCCTCCGGCTCGCCGCGATGCGCGACGCACGCGGCAAGGCGTACGACCATGATCGGCGACTCGAACAGGGCAACGAGCGCACGCTCCGCTGGCTCGAACGCTGCGTGCGCGCGCACGAGCGCAGCGCCGACCAGGCGCTCTTCGGCATCGTCCAGGGCGGGACCGACCTCGACCGGCGCGCGTGGTGCGCCGAGCGCGTCTGCGCCATCGATCTGCCCGGGTACGCGATCGGGGGGGTCGCGGTCGGCGAATCACCCGAGGACATCGCGCGCGTCACCGAGGCGACCGCCGCCCTCCTGCCGGAGAGCAAGCCGCGGTACCTCATGGGCGTCGGGTACGAGCGCGACCTCGTCGCCGCGGTGCGCGCGGGCGTGGACATGTTCGATTGCGTGCTCCCCACCCGCAACGGACGCAACGCCAACGCCTTCACCCGGGGCGGGCAGATGCGCCTCAAGAACGCCCGATTCGAGCGCGACACCGGCCCGCTCGAGGAAGGGTGTGACTGCCCCGCCTGCTCGCCCGGCGCCAACGGACTGCACACGCCCGACGGGGCGCCCTTCTCGCGCGGCGCCATCCGCCACCTCTTCCTCGCCGACGAGATGCTCGGGCCCATCCTCGTCTCCTTGCACAACATCCGTCACTTCCAGCGTCTGATGCTGGACCTCCGCGCCGCGATTCGCACCGACGGCTGGGCCCGCCTGGCGCGAGACTGGCCGGTCCTCGGGGCCTCCGCACGCAATCCAAACCCCGATTGACCCCGACTTTTGCCCTATCCGGCGCTAGACTCCCGCCCCCCGGAGCCGGACGCACGGACTTCGCCCGAATGCCGGGGCGGCGGTTCCCAACGACGGAGCGGCGATGACTGACGCGATCTCCATCCGGACCCTCGACGCGTGGGCTCTCGACACGTGGACCTTCGCCCAGGAGGGCGCCACCCGGGTGCCCGGGCAGCCGCACTCGGGCGGAACGGTCCAGCCCCAGCCCGTCGGCGCAGAAGGCGGCGCGGGTGCGCAGGCCGCCCCCCCCGCGAGTTCGCCCTTCCCCCTGATCTTGATGGTCGGGGTGATGGGCTTCTTGCTCGTCTCGATCATGATGTCGGGGCGCAAAGAGAAGAAGCGCGTCGCCGACATGCTCACCAGCTTGACGCGGGGGGACAAGGTGCAGACCTCGGGCGGCATGATCGGCGTGGTCGCGGACATCCGCGACGACGAGATCGTGCTCAAGATCGACGACTCTGGGCATACGAAGGCGCGGTTCGCAAAGACCAGCATCGTGCGCGTGATCAAGGAAAGCCGCGACCGGGTCGCTGATGAGCCCGCGATCGCCGAGACCTCCGCCGCCTGAGCTTTTCACTCTCGCCGACTCTCCACAGGAACGCACCGTTGACGAAGAAACCGGGTCTCTGGCTGGCGGTCGTGGGGCTCGTGCTCCTCTTCTTTGTGTACGTGATCTACCCGCCCGAGCGCAATCTGCGGCTCGGCAAAGACCTCCGCGGCGGTGTGTCGCTGATTTACACCGTCGAGGTCGGTCCGGACGAGAATGCGCGCCAGGTCGTCACCCGGGTCATCGACGTGCTGAAAGACCGCGTCGACCCCTCCGGCCTGCTCGAGATCACGATGGTGCAGCAGGGGCGCGACCGCATCGAGGTCACGATGCCGCTCCCCGGCGACGCCCCCAAGGCCGCCCGCGCGCAGTACGAGGAGGCGCTGCACGCGATCGACGCTCGCGCGCTCCCCGCGTCGCGGATCGATCGGGCGATGCAGCTGCCCTCAGGGCAGGACGCCGGGGCGGACCAGCGCACGGCTGAACTCGAGCGCCTGGCCGGCGGCGATCCGGCGCGCCTCGCGAAGCTCAAGGAACTTGCGGCGAAGTGGGACAACTACCTCGAGATGCAGAAAGTCTTGGAGTCGATTCCGGACGACTCGCCGGACAAACTGCAGATGGCGCAGGATGCCGCTCGCGAGGGCCTGGACTACGACCGGCTCCGCGACGAGCTCGCGACCGGCGCACTTTCGGGAGAACAGGTCCGCCGCGCGCTGGAGCGGTCGAGCGCGCCACGCTCGCTCCGCGACGAGACCAAACGCGAAGCGGTGCCCGTGCCGAGTGAGCGTGAACAGGCGATCGCCGACCTCAAGGTCGAGTACCCGGCGTACCTCGATCTCATCGAGGCCGCGGTGCAGCGTCACGAGGAGTACGAGTCGGTCCGACGGACGCTCGACGACCCGTCCGACCTGATGCGACTGCTCAGGGCCGCGGGCGTGCTGAGCTTCCGCATCTCGGTTGATCCGGGCGAGCTGTCCAACGAGGACGCGCTGCGTGAGGAGTTCCAGGAGCGTGGGCCTCAGGGCGCCCGTGCCGATGACGCCGCCTGGTTCAAGATCAACAAAGCGGAGAACTGGTACGACTCCGTCCAGGACCTCGAACGCCTTCGCGCGCATCCCGCGGGGTTCTTTGAGAACCGCGGGTACGTCGTCGAGGAGTGGCTGGGCGACTACTACATGCTCTGCTACGACGCGCGAGGTTTCCGCCTGACGCAGGACTCGGGGCGCCGGTGGGGTGTCGCCAACGCCTTCCAAGGCCAGGACCGCCTCGGCCGACCGGCGGTGAGTTTCCAGATGGACCCCTCGGGCTCGACGCAGCTCGGCGAGCTCACGGGCGCCAACGTGGGCCGACAGATGGCGGTGCTCCTCGACGATGAGGTCTACACCGCGCCGCGCCTGAACTCGCGGATCTCGTCGAGCGGCATCATCGAGGGCAACTTCTCGCCCGAGGAGCTTCGATACCTCATCCGCGTGCTCTCGTCCGGCGCGCTGCAGAGCAAGCTCTCACCCTCGCCGATCTCCCAAAGCGTGATCGGCCCCGATCTTGGGCTCGACAACCTCCAGCAGGGCCTGCGCGCGGGCATCGTGTCGCTGGTCGCCGTCGGCGCCTTCATGATCCTGTACTACTTCCGCGCGGGCGCGATCGCGGTCATCGCGCTCGGGTGCAACGCGCTGCTGATCGTCGGGTGTATGGCGGCGAACCAGGCCGCCTTCTCGCTGCCCGGCATCGCGGGCATCATCCTGACGTTCGGCATGGCGGTCGACGCCAACGTGCTGATCTTCGAGCGCATACGCGAGGAGTTACGCGCGGGGCTCGACGTCAAACCTGCGGTGCGCCTCGGCTTCTCCAAGGCCCTGTCCTCGATCGTCGACGGCAACGTCACCAACCTCATCGTCTGCGTCGTCCTCGTCTACCTCGGTACGCAGGAGATCAAGGGCTTCGCGATCACGCTGGGCATCGGCGTCGTGACCACGATGTTCTCCGCGCTGGTCATCACCCGCCTGATCTTCGCGCTCATGCTCAACATGGGGTGGTGGAAGAACATCAAGATGCTCCCCTCGGCCATCCCGCCGATCGAGCGGGCCCTGGAGCCGAAGATCAACTGGCTCAAGCTGCGGTACGTCTTCATCGTGATCTCGATGTGCTACGTCTCGCTCGGGCTCTACATGGGGTTCGTGCAGCGGGGCGAGATGCTCGACACCGAGTTCCGCGGCGGCACGCAGGTCACGCTCCAGTTTGGTGAACAAGACGGCGAGGAGGTCATGCTGACCCGTGCCGACGTGCAGCGGCGCGTCTCGGATATCGCGCTGGACCTCGACCCGCAGGACCCGCTCTGGAAGCTCCAGCAGGCCGAGGTGCTCCCGGAGAATCCACAGAGTGACGGGATCACGTCCAACCGATTCAAGATCAAAACCGTCATCACCGACGCCGGGATTGTCCGCGACGCGCTGACCGAGGAGTTCTCCGACGAACTCGGGCGGCTTTCCGAGCTGACATTCGACGGCATGGAGACCGCCGACTCGGCGCTCGCGCCGGTGTACCCGCTGACGAGTTGGTCCGGCGTGCTGGGCGAGGACATCCGCCGACCCGAGTTCCGCGACGACGTGAGCGAGTACAACGGCGGGGTCGCGATCGTGCTCGAGAACATCTCCTCGGGCGCAGATTCGCCGCTGCCTTCGGTGGAGGAAATCGAACGCCGCCTCGAACAGATGCGCGCCCAGCCCGACTACGTCGAGACGCAGCAGCGTCGGCGTGAGGTCCGCGTGCTCGATGGATCGCCCGACGCCGTGCGCACCGCGGTGGTGCTCGTCGCCGATCCCACGGTGCGTTTCTCTGACGACGCCGACCGGTGGCAGCGCGTGCTCGCGAGCCAGGAGTGGGAGCTCACGCGCACCGCGCTCGGGCGCACCACGACGCTCGCGAGCGAGCAGAGCTTCTCGCCCGCGATCGCGGAGACGTTCCGGGCCCAGGCGATCGTCTCGGTCGCGCTGTCGCTGCTGCTGATCACGATCTACATCTGGGTGCGATTCGGATCGGTGCGTTACTCGCTCGCCGCGATCGCGTGCTTGCTGCACGACGTGCTGACGTGCATCGGGCTCATCGCGCTGGCCGAGTTGCTCTATCACAGCACCGCGGTGGAGCCTGTCGCGCGAGCGCTCGGGATCCTCCCGTTCAAGATCGACCTCAACATGGTCGCGGCGCTGCTCACGATCATCGGGTACTCGCTGAACGACACGATCATCATCATGGACCGCATCCGCGAGAATCGCGGGCGTCTGCCGTACGCTACCGGCGAGATCATCAACGCCTCGATCAACCAGACGATCTCCCGAACCGTCATCACGTCGGGCACGACGCTGCTCGCGATCCTGATCCTCTACGTCTACGGCGGCGAGGGCATCCGTGGGTTCGCGTACGCGATGCTGATCGGCGTCGGCGTCGGCACCTACTCGTCGATCGCCGTTGCGGCGCCGCTCGTTTGGGTGAGCGGGGCGGGCAAGGAAGGCGCACACGTGCCGGACGAATCGCCGGAATCGTCGACGGACTGATCTTCGCCGGGCTCAGCCCGCGAGGGAGCGCATGGGCCGCAACCCGAGACGAACCACCGCCGCGCTCGCACTCCTGGTCGTGGTCTGGATCGTCGTGTACTGGATATGGGAACCCAGCGAGCCATCGATCACGTTCGCCGACCCCGAGCCGGCCGTGATCGAGGCCGCGCCGGCGTCCGACCCGCCAGCGGCTTCGCCGGGCGACGAACCGGTTGCGGAGCCTGATGACGAGGGACCGCAAGCGACGCACAGCGTCGTCGAGCCCGAGTTTGAGCGATACGTTGTACGCGACGGAGAGACGTTCGACTCGATCGCGAAGGCGAGGTTCGGTCGCGAAGTAGATTGGCGCATCCTCGCCCGCGCCAATCCGCTGACCGACCCCGATCGCATCAAGGAAGGGGATGTGATCTGGATCCCGCTCGATCCGGAGAACATCCAGGGACGTTCGCTGCCTGTGGAGAGCGTCTTGGCGGAGGCGAACGCCCCGCCCGTAGTCATCGCCCCGTTCGCGACCGAAGAGCGAGATACGGACTCCGAGCCGACGATCGACGCGGCCCAGGCGCCGGTGATGGAGTACACGGTGCGATCGGGCGAGACGCTCTCCGAGATCGCGCGCCGCTTCTACGGCAGCATCTCCTTCACGCGGGGCCTGTACCTTGCGAATCGCGATGTGCTGGCCTCGCCGGACGCGGTGGGGGAGGGACAGGTGCTGAAGATCCCCCCGAAGGAAGCGCTCCCCGATGGGTGAGTGCGTCGATGTGGTGGTCGTGGGTGGCGGGGTCGCTGGGCTCTGGACGGCTTGGGCGCTGCGCCGCGCAGGGCGCTCGGTGGTGTTGATCGAGCGAGATGCGCTCGGGGCCGGGCAGACGGTGTGGTCCCAGGGCATCATCCACGCGGGGCTCAAGTACCGTCTGCCGGGCTCGTCGGCCGATGCCTCGCGTGCCGTCGCCGCGATGCGAGATCGTTGGGCCGAGGCGCTCGGGCTCTCGGGCGAGGATGTGACGCCGGCCAACTTGCCGGACCTACGTGCGACGCGGGTGCTCTCGCGCCGCACGTGGATGTGGACCACGCCGAGCTTGGCGTCACGCGCCGCGGCCAAGGGCGCCGCGCTCGCCATGCGATCGGGCGTGCGTGCTCTGGACATGTCGGAACGACCCGAAGGCCTGTTCGATGCGCCCGAGAGCGTGAGCGTCTACGCCGTCGACGAGTTTGTGGTCGACGCCGGCTCGCTCCTCGCGTCACTTTACGCTGCTGTTGGCGAGGTTCGTACGGCCAGCGTTACTTCGATCCGTGACGCCGGCGCATCGGTGGTGATTGAGACAAGCGCCGAACGCCTCGAGGCGGCGCAGGTCGTGCTCGCGGCCGGGTGCGGGAACGAGCACCTCCTCGAACGCGCCGGGATCGACCACACGCCGCACACGCAGCGGCGGCCGCTGCACATGGTGTACGCAAGGGGGAAGCTGCCCCCGGTTTTCGGGCACTGCCTGGGGGCATCGAGCGTGCCGCGCCTGACAATCACGAGCGCCGAACACGAGGGCGCCACGGTGTGGGCGATCGGGGGCGCGATCGCAGAGGATGGGATCGATCGGGACGAGGCCGCGCAGATCGCAGCTGCGCGCGCGGAAATCGATGCCTGCCTGCCGTGGATCGATCTCGGCAGCGCGAGCTGGGCGTGCGCACGCGTGGACCGGTGCGAAGCACGCGCCGGTGGGAAACGCCCTGACGGAGCGGTCGTGCGAGAGTGGGGGCGGGTGATCGGCGTGTGGCCAACCAAACTCGCCCTCGCGCCGGCGGCGGCGGATGAGGTGGTGGGCGTGCTGGAGGCGGGCGACTCGCCAACAGCCGACAGGGAGACGAGCCCGACCATCCGCGGATGGGATGCTGCCTTTGAGACCCGACACGAGCCCGCGCCCGTCGCGCCCCTTCCTTGGGAGGGGGCGTTGCGATGGGTGTAGACCTGCGTCCGTATTGGCGCGAGCTTGGGTGCACCGGCGTGGTTGTCTCGCCGCTCGGCCTGGGGACGGTCAAGCTCGGGCGGGATCGGGGGGTGAAGTACCCGACGCCAGTGCGCATCCCCGATGACGACGAGGTGATTGCGCTCCTGGCGCACGCACACGAACTCGGCATCAACCTCATCGACACCGCGCCGGCGTATGGCAATGCCGAGGAGCGGCTCGGCAAGCTCATGGGGAAGGCGCCGGCGGAGTGGGTGATCTGCACGAAGGTCGGCGAGGAGTTCACGCATGGCGAGTCGTCGTTCGACTTCTCGCCCGGCGCGATCCGGGATTCGGTCGAGCGTTCGCTCGCACGCCTTCGCGTGGAGGCGCTCGACGTCGTGCTGATCCACTCCGACGGCGTGGTCGAGTTGCACCCGGAGTTCGACGACGCACTCGGTGAGCTGCGCAGCCTCCGCGAGCGAGGGCTCATCCGCGCGTTCGGCGCATCCGTGAAGTTCGAGGAGGGCGCGCGGCGGACGATCGAGCGTGCGCAGGTCGTGATGGTGACGCTGAACCCCGGAGAGCCGGACGCGGGCGAGTGGATCAAGGACGCCGAGGTTCGCGCGGGCGTGCTCGTGAAGAAGCCCCTGGCGAGCGGGCACTTGGATCGCCTGGGCGAGAACCCGCTGGAGGCCTCGATGCGCTTCATCTTCGGTCACCCATCGGTGACCGCCGCGATTGTCGGCACAACGAGCCTCGAGCACCTCGATGCGAACGTGCGCGCCGTCGCCGCGTGCAAGCCCACGCACCGAATGACGCGCGGGGAGGCGGCGTCGCTTCTCGATCAACTCGCCGCACTCGTGCCTGGGGATCCGCTCGATCCTGAAGCGCCCTTTGGCGGGCTCCGCGAACCTGCCACGCTCATCGGCGGAGCGCTCACGCTCAAGCTCGGATCACTCGCGCTGCCGCACACGCTCGGCATGACGAAGTCCGGGCCGGGGTTCAAAGAGATCACCGACGAGCTTTCCGCCTCGACGATCGAGCGTCGCCCCCAGGACTACGCCGGCCTCTTCGAGGAGTTCTGCTACCACGGCTTCTGGGGTCCTGCGAGCTTCGACATCTGCGCCCAATCCAGCAACGGGTTCGCGGTAGGGGCGCTCGGCGGGATCGCCGTTGTACTTCAGAAGCACTTCCGAGACTGCCTCCCGACGACCGGATGCCTGGACTTCTATTGCTGCCTCTACACGCACGCATGGGCGAATGAGGGGCTCGACGCGAAGCTCGTCGAGCCGATGTCGAAGGCCCTGCTCGGTGTCACACGTCGGCGGCTTGCGCTCGCGTGCCCGTCCGATTCGATCCTCCTGCTCGTGACCCTCGCACGCGTGCTCGCGTGCTCGGACGAGGGCCTGGGCCTGTACGGCCGGGCGGTTGAACTCCTGAGTTCGTTCACCATGGAGTCGCTTCGGGAGACCGCGCCCGGGCTTCGCGCTGAGTCGTGGCAGCAGTTGGCCCGGCTTTGCCCGGACTGGAAACCGCGCGGCTTCAGCCGGGGTGCTTGACGCGATCGGCACAGGCCGCCTCCACGCGGTCAGACGATGAACGGCGCCGGATCGACGCTCAGGATGCGTATCGCGCCGCAGTACCAGTCGATATCCGCCCCCTCGTCATCGGATACGTGAAACCTGATGCACTCCCACCCGCGATCCGTGATGTCGTCGATGGAGAGGTACCCGAGTTGCACAAGGCCTGAGTCGAGGTCGGCGAGCCTGACACCCTGCACGTCGCTGAACTCGACTCGGACGTGCAGGCGCTCCTCTTCGGCGCCCCGCCACTGGAACAACATCGTCATCGAACCTCGTGCGCCGGGGTTGGCGCGGACGAAGGTCTCCAGGATCCACTCCGCGTCGGCCGGGTCCCAGCGTCCGGCGGCTTGAATCAGCAAGTCGGTGTTCAAGACCTTACTCATCCGAGTCTCCTCGACCTAGACCTTACGCACTCCGTCGGCACACCCCCGGGCTCGGTGTCAAGCCCTCCCGCTTGAGATCGGCATACCGTCCCTTCATGCAGAAGCGTGTCCTCGTCACCGGCGGCGCCGGGTTTCTCGGCTCCCATCTCTGCGACCGCCTCGTGGAGGCTGGCGACGACGTCATCTGCCTCGACAACTTCTTCACAAGCCAGAAGTCCAACGTCACGCACCTGCTCGGCCGCCCCAACTTCGAGCTCATCCGTCACGACGTGACGCACCCCGTCTGGCTCGAGGTCGACGAGATCTACAACCTCGCCTGCCCCGCCGCGCCGGGGCACTACCAGTACAACCCGATCAAGACGATGAAGACCTCCGTCATCGGCGCGATCAACGTCCTCGGCATGGCGAAGCGCTGCCGCGCGAAGGTGCTCCAGGCGTCCACGTCGGAGGTCTACGGCGATCCGACGGTGCACCCGCAGCCCGAGAGCTACCGCGGGAGCGTCAACCCCATCGGTCCGCGTGCGTGCTACGACGAAGGCAAGCGCGCCGCCGAGACGCTCTTCTTCGACTACCACCGGTCCAACGGCGTGAACATCCGCGTCGTGCGTGTCTTCAACACCTACGGCCCGCGCATGCACCCATACGACGGCCGTGTGGTTTCGAACTTCGTCCGACAGGCGATCGCGGGCGACGACATCACGGTGTTCGGCGATGGATCACAGACGCGGTCGTTCTGCTACGTCGATGATCTGGTGGAGGGGTTCATCCGCGCGATGGCGGCGCCGGATTCGTTCACCGGCCCGGTCAACCTCGGCAACCCGGACGAGTTCACGATCGCGCAGCTTGCGAAGACGGTGATCGAGCTGTCGGGCTCCGACTCCAGGATCGTGCGCCGCGAACTGCCGGAGGATGACCCGAAGCAGCGGTGCCCGGATATCACGCTCGCACAGAAGGCGCTCGGATGGTCGCCGACCACCGACCTCAGGGCCGGCTTGGGCGCCACGATCGCCTACTTCCGGAGCATCGACGCCGCCGCGTTCAGGGCGCCGACGCCCAACTACTGATGCCTAGTTCATCTCGGCCATGATCTGGTAGTACTCGAGATTCTCGATAAGCCCTTGGCGGTACGGCTCGTCGTCCTCGCCGAGGGCCTCGACCGCCTTGCCCTGCGCCTCAGCGGCGGTCTTCCACTCGCCCCGTGACGCATCGATGAAGGCGAGCGTTTCGTATGCGCGCCACAGCGGCGCTTCCAGTTCGTCGCCCGCGGCCTGTGCCGCTTCGCTGAGCTTGACCGCACGCGCCGCCATCGCTCGCGCGATTTCGGTCAGGTCGCTCTCCGGCTCCGAGACCCCCGCCAGCATCGACGCGAGATACTGCAGTTGCACGGGCGACTCGGCGTACTCCTTCTCGAGCAATCGCTTCGCGTAAGCCGTCGCTTCTTCCGATCGGTTGAGCGAGCCGAGCATCTGCTCGAACTTCCACTGCACCACATTCACGAACACTTCCGGGTCCAGGGCGACGATCTCGTCCGCCACGCGGAGCGCAGCGTCATAGTCCTCCTGACCCCAGAGCTCCATGATCTGCTGCTTGAGCGGTTCGGCCTTGATGAGCAGTTCCGCTCGCCGGCGTTCGCCCTCGGCCGCGTGCTGCGCCGCGGCCGCCGCCTCCTTGATGTCGTATCGGCCCGCGATCACGGCGGAGAGTGTGGTATCGAAGCGAGGGTCGAGCGGGTTGCCGATCCACGCGATCACGCCGTCGGGCTGCACGATGAACGCGCAGGGAATCCCGTTCTGCCCCGCAGCCTGCATCCACGACTCGCTCATCTTCCCCGCGTCATCGATGCCGACGCGGTAGTCCATCTGCGTGCCCTTGTCCTCCACAAACGGCGCCACCAGCTCGGTCTGCCGGTCCACGCTCACGCCGATGATGGCGACCTTCTCCGAGTGCTCGGCCTGGAGTTCGGACAGATGGGGGATGCTCTTGACACACGGCGGACACCACGTCGCCCAGAACTCCACCACATGCACGCGGCCTTCGAGCTCCTCCACAGGCTCGCCCTTCACCCACTCACCGATCGCGAGCTTGGGCGCTTTCTCGCCGACGACGAGCGTCGGCTGCGCTTGGACGCCGAGGCCCAGCGCCGCGAAGAGCGAGATCGCGAGGATTCGGATGAGCATGTCGGGCTCCTTGGACCGATGAACGCCGCGGGAGTTGGGGCGTACCATCTATGTCCTTATAGCGATGTCCACAAGGTCTATCGGCAGAGGCAGAGCATTGTTCCGCGCTGGTCCGCCCAAGAGAGACGCCGACACCCGCCGCCTGCGGGCCGGGATCGTTGCGAGCGTCGTGCTGCACGCCGCCGGGGGCGTCCTGATCGCTTGGGGACCGGTAGGGGGGAAGCCCGCGGACGGATTCGGCGAACTCGTCACCGAAGCCCGCCAGGAGCGCGAGGAGGAGATTCGGCCCGGGATCGAGCAGAGCCGGGCGATGACGCTGACGTGGCTTGGGTTCTCGGACCCTACGCCGCACTCCGCGGAACAGAGCGTGACTGAGCAGGCCGCGATGTCGCCCGCTCCCGCCCCGATGCCGACCGACCCATCGCCGCCGACACTCTCCGGGGCGCCAACGAGCGTTGCGGCCGAAGACACGGTCGAGCCGCCCGCGGCCGCCCCCGAGCCCGAGCCCATCACCGAGCAGGTGCTCGCTGCCGCCGATGCGGGCGAGACGATCGAGGGCGAGGCGACCGAAGCCGAAGCCGAGCAGGCGGTTGCTGTGGCTGCGACCGAGTCCGTCGACGAACCCACGGCGGAGCCCGCCGACAAGCCCTCGCCCGACTCCGCGCAGACTGCCGCTGCTGCGGCGTCGGACGAGCCCGCGCCGGAGCAGCCGATCGAGCCGAAGCTCTCCGGCGACGCACCCGGCGTGCAAGCGGACAAGCAGGCTCAGGCGACTTCCACGAAACCCGTCGCCAAAGTCGAACCCGGCAAGCCAGCCGCGGCCGAAGGGCTCGACATTCGAACGGTGCGACCCAAATGGACAACGCTCACGCGATTGACCGCTGCGCCGCGGAATCCGGTCGCGGTCGTGAAGTTTGGCAAGAGCGGCCGCGTGATCCACGCCGCACTCCTGCATTCGACCGGCGTTGCGGATGTCGATGGTCCGCTCGTCGATTCGCTCTATCTGTGGAGCGCCAAGGGCGAGGCGCTGGAAGCCCTCGGCCCCGAGCGCGACGCGGGCGTTGAACTCACGTTCGAAGTACTCATCAACAGGAACAAGCGATGAGCGCGAGTTCTCGAATGGGCGTGAGCAGGGGGGCTGTGGTTGTATTGACGGCATGCGCCAGCATCGCGCTCGGGCAGCAGTCAGACAGCATCAGGCAGGTGCAGCAGGTGTGGGGCGACTCGAACCCCCTGTCCACGAGCTTGCACCGTCCGCCGGACCGGCTCGGCCCCGTGACCCAGTTCCAGGGCGTCTTTCGCGATCCGGCAGAGCCGGGCAAGCTCTTTCGGTACGACAACGGGATCACAGCGGTCTTTGACCAGTCGGTCTACGCACCCGACGGGTACGGCGGCGCGATGCCGCTCATCCCTCCGGGAACGGTCTTTCGCCTCGGAGCACGCCCCGCATTCGGATTCGGCACGACCGGCACGCACGCAACGCCAAACCTCCTCGCGGACGGCCTGCGCGTCTCACGCACCGCGGACGTGCGGGGGGGGCGTGTGGATCGGAGCATCGCCGCGGCGCGCCCGACGCAGCCCAGCCTCGTGCCCCCGGTCGCGAGCGACCTCCAGTCCGCGCCGGCCGAGCGGCGCGAGCCGATCACGATGTGGACGGACGAATCGATGCGCCAGTCGCGCGTGGCGAGGCTGTTCACGATGGCCCACGGCGGCTGATCGCGGGAATCGGGACTCCCCTGGATACGCCCCGACCCAAAGCCCGATAATACATGGTTCTTTGTCGGATGTTCTTGTGGCGCAAGGACTTGCGAAGACCCGATAGCTCGGCTAGCTTTCTGAAGCCGCCCACAACCCCGACAGGTCGTGGGCGGCGAGAAAATGGGTACAAAATCCAGCGTAGGCCTGATCGGGTTCCGACGCAACCAACCGCGTCTTCGTGGCCCGTATGGACCGTATCCGCGATCGGGCCGCGGAGGATTTCTGTACCCGGGGCCGACCCGGGAAACCGGACTCGGCTCCGTTGGGCAATGACGCCCGGCGGAGGTACAGACCCGTGGAAAACCGCAAAGTCGAGTTGTTGAGCCTGGACGCCCCGAAGCGGTGGGACCGGGAGAACGTGTCCGCGATCCTCGCGTTCGGGTACGAATCCGACGAGTGGGACGAGCCGTTTGCGCTCACCAAGCTGGAAGCGCAGCGCGACCCGCAGACCGGCGAGGAAGTCGTCAAGGACAACGGGAAGAAGAAGTGGTGGAACCGGCCGGTCGCGAAGCTCGCGATTCCCGGGAGCTACCGCGTCAAGGTGCTGCACGCGCAGCTGTGCCGGGGCGTGAATCAGCACAACGAGACATACCACTTTGTGAGCGTGGACGGAATGAAGATTCCCGAGGACGTGCAGGACAAGCTTCTGGACCTGATCGACTTCGACAAGGTCAGCGAGTTCGAGGCTGCGCAGGCTGGCGCGGCACCCATCTAGCAGACGCTCTCTCTTTGCTCCCTCGCGGATCGGCGCAAGCCGGTTCGCGGGATTTCCTCAATCGGAGTGGCATGGATGCCCGGCGTTGTTTCCGATCCCGGATGGCCCCGCAAGCCCTACGCGGTGTGCGTGCAGAACGAGTTCTTCGCGGCACCGGAATCGCTCCACGAGGACTGCGCGAACGACATTGTCGCGCTCAACGGCGGGCGATTCGGCGTCGGCAACACCTACACCAAAGAGCAGATCGAGAACTCCCAGGAATCAGAGTGGCTCGAATCGGTCACGAACTGGGAATCCAACTACACCCCGAACTCGCGGACACAGATCGTTGGCGATCTCGAAGGCCTGCTTGCTCCCGGCGATATCACCCGCGACGAGGGCGTCATGCCGATGCGCTGGTGGTTCCGCGAGTACCGCCGACGCATGCGGTTTGGTGTGCGCTACTTCAGGCATCGCTATGACTTCATGCCCTACGGATGGGCGACGCGCATCTACCGACTGACCGACCCGACCGGCGGACCGGCGATCCGCGAGCGGTACCGCCGAGCGTTCCGCGCGATTCGTCGCCTGGAGTTTCCCGCGTTGTGGGCGACGTGTTACTTGCGCCGCCTCGATCGTGTTGAAGACGAGATCGCGGCCACGGCGGCTGCGGTTTCGATCAGCCGCGAACTGGCGGGCACAAGCCGACAGGTGATCGCGGCGATCAGTCTCACGGCGCAGTGGGACGCGAACGGTGTGGTGGTGGATACGGAGATCCCGACCGAAACGCTCGTGGAGCAGGTCAACACCTGCTGGAGCGCTGGCGCTGATCGCGTGGTCGTCTGGAAGGGCAACCCGGAAGACACGCAGAGTGGTCTGAGCGGGAGCGTGGCGGACAAGTTCGGCGCGTCGATCGCCAGCGTCGGTCGTATGGCGGTCCGGCACGATTGGCTCGCGGAGGCCCGCCGGCTCGAGGTGGCGGCTGCCCAGCGTGTGGACTCCAAGCTGATCGACAGCCTGGCCGAGGCGAACCGGCTGCACA
>JAUIFD010000057.1 GCA_030429485.1 Phycisphaerae bacterium
ACGTCTCCGGCCAGACCAGCGGCTCCGCGCCCTCGGGCCGCAGCTCCTTCAGCACCTTCACGACCTTGGGGATCACGTCGCCGCGGCGGGCCACCATGACCGTGTCCCCCACCCGGGCGTCCAGCCGCTCCACCTCGAGGCGGTTGTGCAGGCTGGCGTGGGTGACGGTCACGCCACCGATCCCCACCGGGCGCAGGACGGCGACCGGCGTGAGCGCACCCATACGGCCGACCGAGATCTCGATGTCCTCGATGACCGTGCGCCCCTCGCGCGGCGGGAACTTGTAGGCCCGCGCCCAGCGGGGACTGCGGCTGCGCTCGCCCAGGCGTCGCTGCAGGTCGAACTGGTCCACCTTGACCACGGCGCCGTCGATCTCGAACACCAGGTCGTCGCGGCGCTCCTGCAGACCGGCCACGAACTCGGCCACGGCCGGCTCGTCGTCGAGCAGCGCGAACACGTCCGGCCCGGCGCACGGGAAGCCCCAGCGCTCGAGGCGGGCCTTCGCCTCGGACCACGACGCCGGCGCGTCGTCGCCCCAGGTCACCTCGCCGATGCCGTAGCACAGGATCGACAGCGGGCGCTCGGCGGTCACCCGCGGGTCCTTCTGCTTCAGCGACCCGGCGGTGAAGTTGCGCGGGTTGGCGTAGCGCTCCTTGCCCTCCGCCTCGATCTTCCTGTTCAGCGCATCGAACGCGTCCTTGGCCATGTAGACCTCGCCGCGCACCTCGAGCAGCGCCGGCACATCGTTCCCCTCGATGAACTTCGGGATCGACGCGATGGTGAGCACGTTCGCCGTGACGTCCTCGCCCGTCACGCCGTCGCCCCGCGTGGACCCGACGGTCAGCCGGCCGTTCTCGTAGACCAGCTCGATCGCCACCCCGTCCACCTTCGGATCGGTATAGAGCGGTGGGGGCGACGCACCCACCGCGCCCTCCACAAACAACCCCCCATCCTCGTGCTTTGTCCCCCCGCCAATCCCAAGCCCCCGGCACACCCGCCCATACCACTCCCGCACCTCATCCGCGTCGTACGTGTTGTCGATCGACAGCATCGGCGCCGCGTGCGCCCGCGTCTCAAACCCTTCCACCGGCTCGCCGCCCACACGCCGCGTCGGCGAGTCCGGATCATCCATCTCCGGATGCTCCGCCTCGAGCGCCGCAAGCTCCGCCAGCAGCCCATCAAACTCCGTGTCCGCCATGATCAGCTCAGCGTCCACGTAGTACGCCCGGTTCGCCCGCCGAAGCAGCTCCCGAAGCTCCAGAATGCGATCACGCGCCCTCATCACGTCGAAAGAATACCGAGCGACCCCGCTCGCTCGACGAGCCGCCGATCACGACCCCCAACTGCGCCCACAACTGCGTCCCACAAGCTGCGAGCCCCCCGCGCAAGCGGGGGGACACACCACAACAACCGCGAAGCCCCCGCCTCCCCGCGAGCCCGAAGCGCAAGCGAGGGACCCAGTGCACCCCGCGCGCGACTACGGGTCGCATGCGCTCGGTAGCCGCCCGCCGGGGCCAACGGTAGTCCTACCCCGCCCCCACGTACGACATGAGCATGCCCAGGCTGACAAACATCGCCACCGTCCCGCCCACGACCGCGGATCCCCCGACGAGGCGAGCTTGCTCATACGCCTTATCTGTGCCGCGCGGGATGACCAACGTGATCAGGAGGCTGTGTATGGGCATGATCACAAGCTGGGCGACGAGGGCCTCCAGTTCGAACGCATGCGAATGAAGCAGCAGATAGTAAGCAACGCATGCTCCGCAGTTGACTGCAAGAAGCGCCCCGAATGCCACTCTGGTGCGCGTCTCCACGAGCTCATCAGAGGGCCCGGTGCCCGGTGTGGCGCCGCATTCTGGACAGAGCGCATCCCCGCGATGCCCTCGCGGTCATACCCGCAAAGGCAAACGCCCGGTTTGGCTCGGTGCCCACGAAAGCGCCGCCAGGTAAAGAGCCACACAAGCCCAAAGGCCCCAACGCCGACAACGAGGATGATCAGGATGGCGATCCAGATTCCCATGCCTGCTCCTACTCCAATCCTACTGCCTCCCGCATCCCCCCCGTAATCGACTGCCGAACCTCAAAGAACCCCGCCCACGGATCCACCTCCGCCGCTCCAACCCGCGCCAGCGCCGTCCGCACCGTAAACGTCTCCGGCGGCGTCTCCGCACGCAGCTCATCCCACGTCACTGGCATCGACACCGTCGCCGCCTCCCGCGCCCGCGTCGAATAAGGCCCCACAGCCGTCGCCCCCATCTGATTGCGCAGAAAGTCCACGTACACCTTGTGCTTCCGCAGCGCCTTGGTCATCTGCGCCACGAAGTTCTTCGGCGCAAGCCGCGCCAGCTCCTTCGCAATCGCCCGCGTAAACACCTTCGCCTCGTCCCACGTATGCCGCCGCGTGATCGGGATCATCACATGCACACCCGCCCCGCCCGACGTCTTCACAAACGTCCGCAGCCCAAGCCCCTCCACATACGCCCGCACGAAGTGCGCCGCCGCCACAACCTCCGCCCAACCTAGCCCCTCGCCCGGATCAAGGTCCAAGATCAACCGATCCGGCCGCTGCGGCCTGTCCGTGCGCGACGTCCACGGGTGAATCTCCAGCACACCCATCTGCGCAAGCGACACAAGCCCCTGCGCATCGTGCACGACAAAGCTCGGCCCGTCCGGATCGTCCTCGATCACAACGCCCTTGATCGCCGCCGGCCATCCCTCGCCAAGATGCCGCTGATAGAAATGCTCACCCGCAAGCCCGCGCGGACATCGCACAATCGAGAGCGGACGATCCGCCGTATGCGGCAGCATGCGCGCCGCCACCGCCGCGTAATACTCCGCCACCTCCCGCTTCGTGATCGCAGCCTCCGGATACACAAACCGATCCGGATTCGAAACACGCACCCCCGCCACCAACGCATCCCCGGGCCCACGCACCGCGCGCACCACACTCGACGCCCCAACCGATCCTGCCTTCGTGCCACTGACCTGCTCTGAGGTCAGTGCTCCCCTCGCCGTGCCACTGACCTGCTCTGAGGTCAGTGCTTCCCCCTCTTCCCTCGGCCCTCCGGGAGAGGTCCCGACGCTCGGCGACCCGGAGGAGGCCTCCTCACTCACCCGCAACTCACCCGCGTCCACATCGTCACGCACTCCGACAAACACCGGGTGCCGCACCATCCCATCGCTCGTGCGCCCCGCCATCCGCACTTCCACCACCATCTCCGGCTTCACCCACCGCGCCGCACGCTCATCCGCCGGCGTAGGCAGTGGGGCAGCAAGCGGGCGCGCGTCACACGCCAGCGCATCCAAGCGATCGCGAATCGCCACAAGATCGCCATCTGAGAAGCCCGACCCCACCGACCCCTGAAACACCAACTCACCCGCCGCGTCATGCAGCCCGAGCAACAACGCCCCAAACCCAACCCGCGAACCCTCGCCGGGCGACCATCCGACAACGACAAACTCGCCCGTCTCCACCGCCTTCGCCTTCAGCCAACTCGCACTCCGACGCGACTCATACACCGAACCCGCCCGCTTCGACACCACGCCCTCAAACCCCGCGCCCACCGCCTGCTCGTAAAACACCGGCCCTCGACCAACGATGTGATCCAGATACTGCACCCGCGCATCCAAACTCACCGCGGCAAGGAGTGTGCGCAGGTACGCCTTCCGCTCCTCAATCGGCGCACGCCGAAGGTCATACCCCGCCGCGAACGGCACGTCGAACACGTAGTACACAAGCCGATCGCGAGCCGCCGTCCCAAACGCCTGCTGCAGCGCCCCGAAGTCCGGCGCCCCATTCGCCCCGAGCGCCACAAGCTCCCCATCCAGAATCGTCCCCGGCGCGGGAATGCGCGCGAGCTCCCTCGCCAACGCGGGCAACCGGTCCACCCAATCATGCCCATTGCGCGTGCGCAGCCGCACGCCGTCAGTGTCAATGTGCGCCAGAATCCGATACCCATCGAGCTTCGTCTCGTTGAGCCACCCATCCCCCTCCGGCACGACACGCGTGAGCGTCGCGAGCTGTGGATAGAGCACCTCCGGCACAGCCGCCCGCCGCGCGTTGCGTAACCCCGCCGGCAAAGGCGCCACACTCGCGACCACCGGCGCGCGACCCGAACCGTGCGCATCGCCCCCGCCGACCAGCCCCGTCCCCGGCTCCCACGCCGCATCGCGCGCCGACGCGATCTCCGCCATCGTGCGCCCGCTCTTCGCGCTCCGCGCAAGCTGTGCCAGCACGTCATACGCGCTCCGCCCGCGCGCATGCTCATCGCGCTTCTTGAGCAGCAACCACGCGTTCTCCGGCGCGTCCTTCGTCTTCATCCGCACCAGCGCCCACTCGCCTCGCAGCTTCGCGCCGTGCAGGCGAAACTTGAAGTCCCCCTTCGCCAGCCCCGCGCGCGCATCGCCGATCGGCTCCCACTCGCCCGTGTCCCACAGCATCACCGTTCCCGCCCCGTAGTTCCCTTCGGGGATCACGCCCTCAAAGCCCCCGTACGCGAGCGGGTGATCCTCCGTCTGCATCGCGAGCGGCTTCGTCGTCGGATCGAGCGAGGGGCCCCGGGGCACCGCCCAACTCTTCAGCACGCCGTCGAGTTCAAGGCGAAAGTCGTAGTGCAGGTTCGTTGCAGCGTGCTTCTGCACGCAATACAGGCGACCCCCGCCGTCGTCCCCCTCACCCGTCGGTTCCGGCGTACGCGCAAAGTCACGCTTCGCGTGGTACTCGCGGAGGCCGTCGGATCCGGGGTGCTCAACGGGGTCGTTGTTCGGCATGGGAGGTGGCTGTTCGGTTCTGCGGTCCGCCCTTCATCCGATTATGCGGAATCACACGCGGATCGGTCGATGCACCCACCCCGGCGCGTGGTACCGTCGGGACCGGGAGCGGCACACGCCGCGGTGGCGAACCAAGAACACGCACGAGGATTCTCCCATGCCTCCACGCGCTATGTGGACCGGGCAACTCCGCCTCTCGCTCGTCTCCTTCGGCGTGCGCCTCTACGCCGCCACCGAGAGCACCCGCTCCGTCTCCATGAACCAACTCCACAAGGATTGCCATCAGCGCCTCAAGCAGCAGATGGTCTGCCCCGTGCATGGCGAGGTTACCCGAGACGAGATCGTCAAGGGCTACCAGTACGAGAAGGACAAGTACGTCATCATCACACCGGAAGACCTTGAGTCGATCCGACTCGAGAGCACCAAGACGATCGATCTCGTCCGTTTCGTGGACGCGACCGACGTCGATCCGATCTACGTCGACTCGCCCTACTACCTCGGGCCCGACGGGCCGGTCGCGGCCGAGGCGTTCTCAGTCATCCGCGAAGCCATGTCGCGCGCCGGCAAGGCGGGCATCGGCAAGCTCGTCATGCACGGGCGAGAGCGCATGCTCTTGGTCAAAGTCAAGGACCGCGGCTTCGAGGTCGCCACCCTCCGGTACGCCAACGAGGTCCGCTCCACCGACGGCGTCTTCACCGACGTCAGGGGCAGTGAGATCGACGACGAGCAACTCAAACTCGCCGAGAGCATCATCGAGAGCAAGTCCGGCGAGTTCGACCCCTCGATGTTCCAGGACAAGTACGCCGACGCGTTCTTCGAGGTCGTCAAGGCCAAGGTCGAAGGACGCGCCGTCGAAGGCGAGGACGAGGTCGCCACGCCCGCGCCCATCAACTTCATGGAGGCGCTCAAGGCGAGCGTTGCCGCCGCCGAGGAGGCGGTCGCCGGCAAGCCCGCCGACGGTGCAGGCAAGAGCGCCAACGGCAAGTCCCGCTCCAAGGAAGCAGGATCGGCCGGCTCACGCCGGAAGACCTCACCGAAGAAGCCCGCCGCGAAGAGTGTCAACACCACCGCCACGCGAAAGAAGCGCGCCAAGGGCGCCTGACACGCCCATGCACGAAGAACTGCGCATCGTGACGCAGGGGCAAGGGCTCCACGAGATCACGCGAGAAGTCCAGGGCGTCGTGCAACGCGCGTCCCACGAGCAAGGTCTCTGCACCGTCTTCGTACGCCACACGTCCTGTTCACTGACGATCCAGGAGAACGCCGACCCGTCGGCGCGCCGCGATCTCGAAGCGTGGCTCAACCGCCTCGTGCCGGAGAACGACCCGCTCTACACCCACACCGCCGAAGGCCCCGACGACATGCCGAGCCATATCAAGGCGATCCTCACCCAGGCCTCGCTCTCGATCCCGATCATCGACCGGCGCCTTGCGCTCGGCACGTGGCAGGGGATCTACCTCTGGGAGCACCGCCGGCGTACGCACGAACGCCGCGTTGTCGTGCACATCGTTGACTAAGCCGCCTCGCTCTGCGACCGGATGAACTCGACCCCCACGCGGTGCCGCATGCCCTGGAGATGCGTACAACTCCGCACGATCGCTCGCACCCCGTGCCGTGCAGGACCGATCTCGCCTTCGACCCGCGTGCCCGGATGCACAAACCCATCCAGCACAAACCCGAACCCGCCTCGCGAAATGTCGCACGCCGTCACGCGGACAGTCCGCCGGTCATCCGTATCGCCAAACGTGATCTGAGCGGTCACGCACAGCGACGATCGCGCATGCACCCGTTGGGGACCGCCCTTCGCCTCGGGCCGGCGTCCAAACTGCGCAACGACCGCCTCCGTATCCTCACGGTCCACGTTCGTCCACGCTGCGGGTGCAAGGAAGTACCCCCCGCACGCATCGCGCACCGCAGCGACCCGGGTCGCGTCCATCACCTCGCCTTCTTCGACGAGCCGCTCGCCACCGGGCGCTTGCACATCCGTACGAGCCGCCTCGCCCGCCACGAGACAGCCCAGATCAATCCGATAGTCGGACCACCCCATTCATGTCCCCTACCCCAGCGGGCGACTACTCGCCCTTCGTGTCTCCTCTCGCGAAGATGCTCGCCACGTAGTTCAGCACATCCGTCGCGGATACGTCGTTGTAGCCAAACTGCCTGATCAGCCGCTGCTTGACGATGTCGATCTTCTGCTGCGTCTCGTCGTCGACCACGCTCGACACCAAGTTCTTGAGCTTGATGGTGTCGCGCGAGTCCTCGAAGAGCTTGAGCTCGAGCGCCTTGTACAGCCTCGCGTTCGTGTTGTACTCGAACTTCTTTCCGTCGAGCGCGAGCGCACCGATGTAGTTCATGATCTCCTGGCGGAAATCGTCCTTACGCGAGTCCGGGATGTCGATCTTCTCCTCGATCGACCGCATCAGGCGCTCGTCCGGCTCCTCGTTCTTCCCGGTATACCGGTTGACGACCTTCTCCTTCTGCGTGTACGCCCGCACGTTCTCGATGTAGTTGGCGCAGAGCCGCTTGATCGCCTCCTCGTCCGCAGAGATCGCCCGCTGCACCTCGGCCTTGATGATGTCCTCGTACTCGTCCTTCACCACGCTGAGCATCTCGCGGTACCCCTTCCGCGTCTCCTCATCCGTGATGAGCGAGTGATGACTCAGCCCGTCCTCCAGCGCGTTCAGCACCATGAACGGGTTGATCGACTGCTCCTCGATCGCCTGGCGCGACACAAGGGTGTTCGAGATCTTGTCCTGAATGTACCGAGGTGAGATGCCGTCCATCCCCTCGCGAGGAGCCTCCTCCTTCAGCTCCTTCACCGACTCTTCAGTGTACCCAGGAATGCTCTTCCCGTTGTACAGCTTCATCTTCTGCATCAGCGTCAGCCCGGATTTCTTCGGCTCCTGCAGCCGCGTCAAGACCGCCCACATCGCCGCCACCTCAAGCGTGTGCGGCGCGATGTGGATGTTCCGGATCCGCTCCGTGCCGAAGTCCTTCTGGTAGATCTTGATCTCGTCGTCGAGCCGGATGTTGTACGGCACGTCGATCTTGATCGTCCGGTCCCGGAACGCCTCCATCATCTCGTTGTTCTGCAGACGCTTGTACTCGGGCTCGTTCGTGTGCCCCAGGATCACCTCGTCGATCGTCGTCTGCGCAAACTTCTTCGGCTTGATCGAGTGCTCCTGACTCGCGCCGAGCAAGTCATACAGAAACGCCACGTCCAGCTTCAGCACCTCGATAAACTCGCAGATGCCGCGGTTGGCGATGTTCAGCTCCCCATCGAAGTTGAACGCGCGCGGGTCCGAATCCGACCCGTAGATCGCGATCTTCCGGTAGTTGATGTCGCCCGTCAGTTCCGTCGAGTCCTGGTTCTTCTCGTCCTTCGGCTGGAACGTCCCGATCCCGACGCGGTCCTTCTCCGAGAGCACGATCCGGCGCACGCGCACGTGCTCCATCGCCTTCTTCCAGTCGCCGTCGTAAAACCGCATCAGATCGTCGTAGATCTTTCGGCTGAAGGGGTCCGGCTCGCCCTGCACCCGCAGCTTCCCGTGGTGATGCTCCGGCGACCAATGCGCGTTCAGCTCCGCCACGAGCGACTCACGCGCCGCACGCGGCACCAGCAGCAACGGCTCCTCGTGCATCGGAGAAGGAAACTCGTGCGTACGCGCCGCCTGACGCGGGTCGCCATCCATCGCCGACACCTCGCACCGATCATCAAGCACCCACGAGAACGAGTACAACGCGCCCTCCGGCGTCGCCGAGTAGTGCTCCACGCCCTTCTTGAGCAGGCGCGCAATCGTCGACTTCGAACTCCCCACCGGCCCGTGCAGCAGCAGGATGCGCTTGTCCGTCCCATACCCCTCAGCCGCCGAGCGCAAGAAGTCCACGAGCTGCATCAGCGTGAAATCGAGCCCGAAGATCGCGTCCGCCCCCTGATCAAACGGATCAGAGAAGAAGTGGTACCGCACGCACTCGCGCTTGAAGAGCTTGTACCGCTCGTACCCGTGCGCCATGACAGCGTCGTACAGGCGCTGATACGCGTTCCGCACGATCGACGGGTTCGCCGAGCAGAGGTCGAGGTACTCCCAGAACGTCCCAGACCAGTGGTGCTCGCGGAACCGACGCTGATCAAGCCGAGACTCGATCAGCCCCACCAGATCGCGCGACTCTCCCGACGCCTGTGACATGTGAGCCTCCTGCCGCGCAGCTCCCACGCCGCGCACCCGGGGCAAGCCATCGCCCTATCAGTCGGTTATCGGTGAGCCGCCCCTCCGGTTCCAGCGAGCCTGGGCATTTCCCCGACCATGAGCCCGCACGCCCCGCAAACGCGGTCGAGAACCGGAGCCGGACGTTCGAGAAGCGACCTCGAGTGAGAACGAGGCACGTGCCACATCCGCCCGCAGCAGATGGACAGCGGCCGTATCGCCCTCGCGGCAAGCCCCGGCGGAGGCCACTCCAATCACCCGGCGCACGCACGCCAAAAAGAGCGACGCCCGCGTCAAACGCGGGCGTCGCCAATCAGCTCAAACTGAGCCTGCGGAGCATCAGCCCGGGCAATCCGGGTTGTTCAGGTCGGCCTGGTACGCAGCCAGGTACGCGAAGAAGTCGTTGGTGTTGATGCCGCCGCCCGGCGAGTAGTCCGCCGCCGGATCCTGCGCCTGGTACAGCGCAAGGAACGCGAAGAAGTCGTTGGTGTTCGTCCCGCAGTCGTCACCCGTAAGGTCAGCCGTGCAGGCGCAGTCGCCCGTCGCATCGAACGTGAAGTTCGGGCCGTAACGACCGTTGTTGCCGAACGAGTCACTCAGCGGGAACACGAACCCAAGATCCACCGAAGAGGGGAACACCGCGTTGAGCACGGTCACCTCGCTCGCGGTCGTGATCGACGGGCCCGAGACGTACGAGTCGCCATCGATTACGCCAGCCGCGTCCGAGTAGTACAGCGCGCCGATGGTGTAGATCTGCCCGGGAACGAGATCGACGCTCGGGCACGGCGCATAGGTCCAGTCGCCGATCACCGTGTCCGCCGGGCCAGCGATGGTCTCCGTCAGGAGGTTCTCGGAATCGTCCCAGATACCCAGACGGTGCTCCGACGTCAGCCCGTCGTTCGGCGCCGCCTGACCGTCCGCGTTCCAGACGCCCAGCATCGTGACGGTGATCGCCTCGGTGACCTCAAAGCGGAAGCCGACGACGTCGCCCTGCGCCGTGCTCGTGTAGTACGAGCCGAACTGGCTGCCCCCGCTGATGCTGGTCACGGCCTGGGCCGACGCGATCGACGACATCGCCGCCAGTCCAAGGCTGGCTACATGACATGCTCTCATCCGATTGCTCCTCTCAAGTGTCCCTTGCCACCCACAGCGGGCAGGCACTCTCATTATCAGCGCCTGGCTCGGGAACGCAAACCCGTTCCGGGGGGTTTCCCCTTTGTCGGGATAAAAAAACAACAACCCCCAGGGAGAGCCCTGGGGGTCGTGGATTCAGATCAGCACACGTCGTGCGATTAGCGACGACGACGCGCAGCCGCCAGGCCACCCAAACCGGCGATGGCGAACGCGCCCGGAGCCGGGATCGGACGGTACTGGCAGTTCGGGCCGATGCGCGCCAGGTTCGTCGAGTCCGAACCCGGGTACACGAAGCCGAGGTCGCCCGTATCGGGGAACACCCCGTTCGTCGCGCTGATGTCCGCACCGAGCGTCACAGACGACGGGCTCGAAAGGTACGAGTCGTTGTCCGTCGCCGTGTACATGGCGCCCGCGGTGTAGTCGCCCGGGGCCAGGTTGAACGGCGTCACCCCGGCGTAGTAGAACCCGCCAACGAGCGAGCCGCTCGAATCCACCGAGACCGAGCCCATCAGCGCCTGGTCGGAGTTGCGCCAGATGCCGACCATGTGCGCGGAGTCAAGCACGCCGTCGCCCGCGCCGTCGCCGTACACACCGAGGCTGGTCACCGCCACGCCACCGCCCCCGACCGTGAAGCGGAACCCAACGACGTCGCCGGTCGACGAGCCGTAGAAAATCCCGAACGGGCTTCCACCGGTGAAGCTCGTGATCGCCGTCTGAGCAGACGCGACGGACGCGCCGGCAGCCAACGCCAAAGCAAATGCAGTCTTCATCTCGTGCCTCTCTTCTCTTCTGACCTACACCCTGCCGTCCCGCCGATCCACGTGGACCGATCACGGCAGGTCTCTCCTTCAACTCGCCCTCCAATGTCCCTCGCCCCTGCACCTGATGCAATACTCCGCAACAAAATTTCCAAGAAAATAATTCTCGGACCACCAATGCCAGGAAACCACTCGAACGCGTCGAGCGTTGCTCAGGTACCTTAATCGCTTATTCTGAAAGGATTTACCGGGGCTGCTGCATGTCCCGCAACCCGGTCGCAGCACCGCCCCCAGTGCTTATCGGCCACACAAAAACCCGCGCGTCAGCCCGCGCGTCGTACCCGACAGCGGTCCTCGCGCCCCCCGCATCGCCGCCCGGCCCGTCGTTCCGCTCGAGCACCCCGTCGCGGTCTCGATCATCAAAAAGGGGCTCGATCCGCCCCGTCGTCCGATCAAACCGCAGCTCCTTCACGCACGCGTGCCGGTAGTTGTTCCCATCCTCCTTGAACTGATACACGAGGTACACCAGAGGCGCCGCGCCCCCGGGGTGCGGCGCGGTGAAGACATCCGCATGCCCAAAGCTCCGGCCGAGCGATTCATCGGGACGCTCCGTGACCAGCAACACATGCTCCTCCGCCGCCGTAGCGCCGGCGCTCCGCGGGTCCCACATCGGATTCGAGACCGACCCCGGATCGGGCTTCCCGTTCCCGTCCAGATCCACGTCGGTTGGCCAGTGCACGCCATACCCCAGCTGCGCGATCGTCGGCGCCATCCGATACACAAGCTGATACGCGCTCGAGTTCCACATGTTGCGCGCGTAGATCGCGTAGTACCGCCCCGTCCCACGGTTGTAAAACACCGCCGGTCCTTCCGCGACGCCCCAGCCATTCGAAGTCGGCGCCGAATACAGTGACTGCTTGCCCGAAGGCGCGACCGGCGCATCGCACCCCAAGTGCGGCTTGCCGCCGTCCTCCGGTTTCCACACCGGCTGCACCCCGATCACTCCGTTCGCCTGCGCCGCGAGGCGCATGTACGTCGCGCTGGCGACACTCGCCCCGTTCGCCCCGCCAGGCCAACGCACGACCGCCGGGTACGCCCACACGGCATCACGCTTGTCACTCGGTGTGTGCTGCGGAAACGCCAGCGGACGCGTCGTTCCCGCAGGATCAAGCCGATGCATCGACCCCACCCCCGCCTGCATCGGGTGATACGCAATGTGGTTGCCGAGCCAGCGCGCATCCGGCACGCCATCGCACGCGCTCCGTCCGTCGTTCCACGTATAAAAGAGCCAAGGTCGGTTGTTCGATCGCGGATCGAAGAACACGAACGCATCGCCAAACACCCACGGCGCATTGCCCCAGCGCGCAAAGGCCGGGCTCTCGCCGATCGACGTCAGCCCGAGGCCCGGGTGCCGACGCGGATTCGCCAGCGCAAAGCTCCCCGACACCGGCACCGTCTTGCCGATCGATCGCCCACCGTCGAACATGTCCTTCCCCGTCGCGGGGTCCGCGTAGGAAAACCAAGCCGGCGAAGCTCCCGCGAACGCCGCGGGGCGCTGCTCCGCCGCCACGTCCGCCCGCCCCGTGTCCAGGAACGTCGCCCGGTTCGTCCGTACCACAAAGCACGCGCTGTACCGCTCCGGCGCGTAGTTCGCAAACATCGAGTACCGCGGCAGGTTCAGGTCCCACGGGTTGTTGTACGTCCGCCCGCGCGACGCCTCCGTCGACACATTCCGCCAGTCGATGTTCGCAGCCACGTTCGGATCCGGATAGAGCGTGTTCCGATAGTCGCGAGGATCATCCGACCGCCACAACGCGGGGTCTTCCCAACGCGCAGGCTCAGCCTTCGGCACCCACGCCTCCTCCACGCCGTGAAACACCAGGTAGATCGAATCGGGATCACTCGGGTTCCGCACGAGCTGCGGCGCCTGCAAACGCGCAAACCACCTCCCGCTCCCCGCCGGCAGCTCATTGACCCGACGCCCCGGCCCGCGCGGGCGGTCATCAAACGCCCACTTGAACGGCTCAAACGTCTCGAAGTCCCGCGTGCGCCAGATCATGAAGTTCGCGCCAAACGGGTCCGGCGCGTGGATCGCCACGCTCGTCACACCCGTCCGACGCAGGACCCCCCCGCCCGTCCCCGTGACGTAGTACCAACCATCCATCACGAGCACGGTCGGATCAGGAAACAGCGGTTCCTCCCACGCGTTCGAATACGGCGACTTCCGCCCCGTGTTGAACTTCGCAAATCCCGTCCCCGGCCCGTTCACCCAGTTCTCGCGCACCACGAACTGACCCTTCGGATCCGGGCGAAAGTCCCAGTCCACGCGCGTCCCCGCCGTCGGCACGCTCCGAGCCGCACTCGCCGACGCTCCACCCGCGGGCGTGCCCTGCGCCGCCGCCATCTGCGCCGCCGCGCACACGACAACCAGCGCCGCGAATAGAGTCGTCCGATGTCCTTCGGTCTTGGTCATGGCAAAGCCCTCGATCCCGCGCTCGGCGTGGTCGGTGTCGGTCTGGATGAGCTGCCCCCGCTCCCCGACGAGATCGCCACCGATCCACACGCCGGTCGCCTCGACCCGCGCGAGTGGTTCCGCGATCCGTCGCGTCCGTTCGAAATCGAAATCGGCTCGGGCAAGGGCACATTCCTCGTGCAGCAGGCAGCCCGCGAGCCCGGCATCAACTACCTCGGCATCGAGTGGGCCCGCGAGTTCTACGCCTACGCCGCCGACAGAGTCCGCCGCCGCCGCGAGGCGTCAGGCGAGCTTACCAACGTCCGCCTGCTCAACACCGACGCCACCGAGTTCATCCGATGGCGCGTCCCGAGCGCCATCGTCCGCGTCATCCACCTCTACTTCTCCGACCCCTGGCCCAAGCCCCGCCACCACAAAAAACGCGTCATCCAGGATCGCTTCCTCGCCGACGCGTGGCGCATCCTCGAGCCCGGCGGCGAGCTCCGCGTCGTGACCGATCACGACGAGCTCTGGGCGTGGGACAGCCAACACTTCGACCGCTGGTGCGCCCAAGGCCCAACCCCACACTGGAACGGCACACACCCCGCCTACGAGCGCATCCCCTTCGACGCGCCCGACCCCGCCGGCGAGGGCGAACTCGTCGGTACCAACTTCGAACGCAAGTTCCGCACCGAAGGCCGGTCCTTCAACGCCTGCACCCTCCGCAAACGCGCATAGCCGGCGCGCTACCGCGCTGGCCGCGCTCGCGCTCGGTGCTGCCGGCGGCATGACGCGTAGCCGGCGCCACCCGTCTCGCTGAGCAACCTCAGCCGTCGGCATCGCCGAGCCCAGCCGCCGCTCAACCCATACGCTCTCTCGTGCCCGCCTCCGCTCCCAACGCCGTCGTCCTTCTCTCGGGCGGGCTCGATAGCGCCACCTGCCTCGCCATCGCGCGCGACGAGGGCTACGCGCCGCACGCGATCACCTTCGACTACGGGCAGCGCCACCTCCACGAAATCGCCGCCGCCGAAGAGCTCGCCAGAGCCGCGGGCGCCACGCACCGCACCATCGCGCTCGACCCCACGAGCTTCGCCGGGAGCGCCCTGACCACCGGCCCCGCCGTCCCCAAAGACCGCGACGAGCGCACCATGGCCGGCGCCATCCCCGAGACCTACGTCCCCGCGCGCAACCTCGTCTTCCTCGCCATCGCCGCCGGCGTCTGCGAGGTCATCGGCGCACGCCACCTCTACCTCGGCGTCAACGCCGTCGACTACTCCGGGTACCCCGATTGCCGTCCCGAGTTTCTCGAAGCCTTCTCGCGCACCGCCAACCTCGCCACAAAGCTCGGCGTCGAAGCCCAAGCACGCGCCGAGACGTGGCTCACCATCCACGCGCCGCTCCTCAACCTCACCAAAGCGCAGATCATCCAGCGCGGCGCCGCCCTCGGCATCGACTACGCCCGCACCCACTCCTGCTACGACCCCGACATCAACGGCAGAGCCTGCGGCCGCTGCGACGCATGCATCCTCCGCCGACGCGGCTTCGAACAAGCCGGCCTCCCCGACCCCACGCCCTACACAACGACCCCCGCATGAGCGCATCCACGCTCCCCATCGCCGAGACCTTCACCTCCATACAGGGCGAGGGCAAACTCACCGGCGTGCCTTCGTGGTTCTGCCGCGTCGCCGGGTGCAATCTCCGCTGTGCCTGGTGCGACACGCCCTACGCGAGTTGGAACCCCGAGGGCCAAGCCCGCACCATCGACGATCTCGCCAGCGAAGCCCGCGACACCGGCGTGCGTCACGCGGTCCTCACCGGCGGCGAACCCATGCTCTTCGACGAGATCACCCCCCTCGCCCGCGCCCTCCGAGACGCCGGGCTCCATATCACCATCGAGACCGCCGGCACGATCCACCGCGACCTCCCGTGCGACCTGATGAGCATCTCTCCAAAGCTCGCCAACTCCACCCCCACCGAAGGTGACCCGCGCGACCCCTCCGGCGCATGGCGCAAGCGCCACGAGGCCCGCCGCCTCGACGCACCCACCCTCCAGAAGCTCCTCGACTCCTACGCCGCCCGTCAGCTCAAGTTCGTCGTCGCCACCCCTGCCGACCTGCCCGAAATCGACGCCCTCCTCACCCGCCTCACCGGCTTCGCCCCAGATGACATCCTCCTCATGCCCGAAGGCGTCACCACCCCAGACCCCCAAGCCACCCACTGGATCCTCGAAACATGCACCGCCCGAGGGTGGCGATACTGCCACCGCCTGCATATTGAACTCTTCGGCAACGTCCGCGGAACCTAGACCATGACGGCTCCCCCCGCCGCGCGCATCCAAGCCGAAGGGGAATGCCCAAAGGAGAACCCGCATGCGTAGATGGAAGCGATTCGCACACGCGGCGCTGGTCATCTCGATCATCGCGCCAGCGCACGCACAAGTCACCACCGCCGAACACGACAACGACCACATCGTCGAAGCCGAACGCGCTTTCGCCCGAAGCCTCTCCAACGCCTTCCAGGCAGCCGCCAAAGAGATCGACCCTTCCGTCGTCCACGTCCGTTCGATCGAAGACCGTGAGATCACAAGGCGAGACTGGTTCGGACGTCCATTCCAGGATCGCATCCTCCGCTCCGGCATGGGCTCCGGCGTCGTCATCTCCAACGACGGCTTCGTCCTCACCAACAACCACGTCATCGAGGACGCGACCAAGGTCCTCGTCAAGCTCGCCGACGGTCGCGAGCTCGAAGCCGGCGTCGTCGGGCGCGACTCGCTCCGCGATCTCGCCGTCCTCCGCGTGCAGGCCTCCGGACTCGAGCCCGCGCGCTTCGCCGACTCGAGCGAAGCAGAGGTCGGCCAGTGGGTCCTCGCCGTCGGAAGCCCCTTCGGTTTCGAGCGCACCGTCACCGCCGGCATCATCAGCGCCAAGGGCCGCTCACTCGAGATGCCAAGCTCGGACTCATCGGGCTACGACGAGTACATCCAGACCGACGCCGCCATCAACCCCGGCAACTCCGGCGGCCCGCTCATCGATCTCGACGGCCGAGTCCTCGGCATCAACACCGCCATCTTCTCGCGCACCGGCGGCTCCGTAGGCCTCGGCTTCGCGATCCCAGCCGATCTCGCCCGCGCCGTTTACCAACGCATCATCTCAGGCGGCAGCGCGGGCGTCGGATACCTCGGCGTGCGCATGCGCGCACTCACGCCCGAACAAGCCGCGCTCCTCGGCGTGCCCGGAGGCGTCGAGGTCGTCGCCGTCGAAGACCACAGCCCCGCGCTCCAGGCCGGTCTCCAACAGGGCGACGTCGTCGTCAACTTCAGAGGGCACGACGTCCTCAAGCCCGACGATCTCGTCAACGCGATCCAGTTCACGCCGCCGGGAGTCGAGGCCCCCGTCCGCCTCATCCGCGACGAACGCCCGCGCGTCATCCAGGTCCAAGTCGGCGACCTCGTGCAGGCCGAAGCGCAAAAGTCCGGCGGGCAATACATCGAGCTCCTCGGCATCGCCGTCGTTGACGCCTCCGACGAGTTCGACGGGCTCCAGGTCGTCGGCGTCAGTCCCGACGGGCCAGCCGCACGCGCCGGCATCCAGGCCGACGACGTCCTCACCTCCTTCAACGACCTCGCGCTCGACGAGCCCGAAGACCTCGACCGCGCCATCGCACGCTCCGCCGGTCGAGTCGCCGATGTGCAGCTCATCCGCGGGCGCCTCAGGGGTCGCACCAACATTCGGTGGTAGGCTTCCCGCGCCGGAGCGCCCGGCGCGAGAGCCCCACATGAACGACTCCCTCATTCTCATCGGTGGCGGAGGGCACGCCCTCGTCGTGCTCGACGCCGCGCGCGCCGCCGGCATCATGGTCCACGGCGTGCTCGACGACTACACCAACCCACCCGCATGCGCCGGGCCCGACGCGCCGCCCCTGCTCGGCCCCATCACCGAGACCGACCCGCTCCACATACACCCATGGATCGTCTGCCTCGGCGATCCCGACACGCGCAGATCGCTCTGCACAGGGCTCGCCGCCTTCACCGACCGCGCGCTCTCCGTCATCCATCCGACAGCATGGGTCTCACCCAGCGCTCGCATCGGCAACGGCGTCTACATCGGCGCAAACGCCGTCGTCAACGCCCGCGCAGTCGTCGCCGATCACGTCATCCTCAACACCGGCGCCATCGTCGAACACGAATGCGCCATCGGCACCGGCACACACATCGCCCCAAACGCGACCCTCGGCGGCGCCGCGCGCGTCGGCACCTTCGCGCTCGTCGGCCTCGGCGCAAGCGTCCTGCCGGGCGTCACCGTCGGTGCACGAGCGGTAGTGGGGGCCGGCGCCGTCGTCACCAAACCCGTCGCCGACCGCACCCGCGTCGCCGGCAACCCCGCCCGCGAAATGACCACCCAACAACGCTGAGTATCACAACGACCTTCCACCCTCCGTGCCACTGACCTGCTCTGAGGTCAGTGCATCTTGGGCGGTGGCGTCTCCAGCCGCCGCGCTCAAGACGCCGCACCCCACCAGCGTTCTACCCCAAGCTCGGGTCCACACTTGGGATCGCACCCTTTCCTCTGTAGATTGTCCAGGTGATCCTTCGCGACCGCGACGCCAACACGGACTTCGACGCCGAGGCGGACGGGACGCTCGAGGAGCGCACCTACTACCTGCAGAACTGGCGTGCCGACGTGATCGCGCTGGTCGAGGCCGACGGCTCACCGATCCAGCTGGTCCGCTACGACGCCTACGGCGTGCCGTTCGGCATCCCCAAGTCCGACATGTTCGGCGACGGCAGCGTCGACACCAACGACTAC